>DIEE01000251.1 GCA_002418465.1 Pseudomonas sp. UBA5782
TTCACGCGGCTCGCGGGCTTCGCGAGGTGCGCGCTCTTCGCGCGGGGCACGCTCTTCACGAGGCTGACGCTCTTCGCGTGGCTTGCGCTCTTCGCTGTTGGCGCGGGGTTCACGCGGCTCGCGCGCTTCGCGGTTGTCACGGCNNCGACGACGGTTCTGCTGGCGACCATTGCGGCGCTCGTCGCTGCGCTGCGGGCGCTGCGAGGCGGGCTTCTGCTCGACCGGCTGGGCGACGGGCTCTTCCTTGCCGGCGAACAGGCTGACCAGCGACTTCACCAGGCCCTTGAACAGGCTCGGCTCGGTGGCGCTGACAACCGGCTGCGGCGCAGCGACCGGAGCGGTCGGTGCCGGGGCGGGGCGCTCGGGGGAAACGGTCTTGACCACGGCTTCCTGGCGAACCAGGGTGCGGGTGGCGCTGACCGGCTGGACTTCTTCTTCCTCGACCGCCGCCATTTCGTAGCTGGACTGGCCGGCGAGCAGCTCCGGGCTGTCGTCGCGCAGGCGCTGCACTTCGAAGTGCGGGGTTTCCAGGTGGTCGTCCGGCAGGATGAAGATGCGCGCACGTGTGCGCAGTTCGATCTTGGTGATCGCGTTGCGTTTTTCGTTGAGCAGGAAGGCGGCGACCTGGAACGGCACGCGGGCGCGAACTTCGGCGGTGCGGTCCTTCAGGGCTTCTTCTTCGATCAGGCGCAGGATCGCCAGCGACAGCGATTCGACGTCGCGGATGATGCCTTGGCCGTTGCAGCGCGGGCAGACGATGCCGCTGGTTTCACGCAGCGACGGACGCAGGCGCTGGCGCGACATCTCCAGCAGGCCGAAACGCGAGATGCGGCCGATCTGGATGCGTGCGCGGTCGGCTTCGAGGGCTTCGCGGACCTTTTCCTCCACGGCGCGCTGGTTCTTCGCCGGGGTCATGTCGATGAAGTCGATGACGATCAGGCCGCCGATGTCGCGCAGACGCAGCTGGCGAGCGATCTCTTCGGCCGCTTCCAGGTTGGTCTGCAGGGCGGTTTCTTCGATGTCACCGCCTTTGGTCGCACGCGCCGAGTTGATGTCGATGGACACCAGGGCTTCGGTCGGGTCGATGACGATGGAACCACCGGAGGGCAGTTTCACTTCGCGCTGGAAGGCGGTTTCGATCTGGCTTTCGATCTGGAAGCGGTTGAACAGCGGAACGCTGTCTTCGTACAGCTTGATCTTGCTGGCGTACTGCGGCATCACCTGCTGGATGAAGCTCAGCGCTTCGTCCTGGGCTTCGACGCTGTCGACCAGTACTTCGCCGATGTCCTGGCGCAGGTAGTCGCGGATGGCGCGGATGATGACGTTGGATTCCTGATAGATCAGGAACGGTGCGCTACGGCCGACCGAGGCTTCCTTGATCGCGGTCCACAGTTGCAGCAGGTAGTCGAGGTCCCACTGCAGCTCTTCGCTGGAGCGGCCAAGGCCGGCGGTGCGCACGATCAGTCCCATGTCGGCGGGGGCATCGAGGCCGTTCAGCGCTTCGCGCAGTTCGTTGCGCTCTTCGCCTTCGATGCGGCGGGATATGCCGCCAGCGCGGGGGTTGTTCGGCATCAGCACCAGGTAACGCCCGGCCAGGCTGATGAAGGTGGTCAGGGCGGCGCCCTTGTTGCCGCGTTCCTCTTTCTCGACCTGGACGATGACTTCCTGGCCTTCCTTGAGGACTTCCTTGATGTTCACGCGGCCTTCGGGGGCCTTGCTGAAGTACTCGCGGGAGATTTCCTTGAGCGGCAGGAAGCCGTGGCGATCGGCGCCGAAGTCAACGAAAGCGGCTTCAAGGCTGGGTTCTACGCGGGTGATTCGGCCTTTATAGATGTTGGCCTTCTTTTGCTCACGAGCGCCCGATTCGATATCGAGGTCGTAGAGTTTCTGGCCATCTACCAGCGCGACACGCAACTCTTCGGGTTGAGTCGCGTTAATCAGCATTCTTTTCATGTAATACCGTTCGGTTTCCGGGCTGCCGGAAACGGCGTTCGGCACACACGACTCTCGCGGTCGGTGTCAGGTGCGCGTCAACAGCGGCTTACCGCTGTAGTGTCCAGCGATGCCAGGCCAACGGGGCCGGGTTCGCGACGACGTCTCCTGCTTCTGTCGTAACAAAAGCACTTTGTCAGGAGGAGGAATCAATCATCGACGGCGGACGAGATGAAGCGTCTTGAATAAAGCTTTGAAGCTACGCAGTCCGATGATTGTGCATCTCCACCCTACACGTATCCCTTGAAAATCGGGTGCCGCTCGCAGAATCCGCAGCGGGTTTTCATTTATCGCGATGCTCCTACGGGGCAGCGCGTATGGGCTCAAGGCTGGGTTTCGAGCTACTCGCGACAATGCGGCGGGTAACTTCGTCGGACGGCCTCACGTCCTGGCATGGGTTGCTAGCGGCGGTGGGCGAACGGTTCAGCGGGTGCCCACCAGGCCAGGCCGCTTTTGGCGGCGTTCGCGACTATAGCAGTAATCATTAAGTGCTTCAATTCCATGAAAAATTGCTATGATTGCGCGATGACGACTCCCGCCCAACCGACCACCGGCGTTCAACTGCTGGAGGTCGCGCCGGAATTTGCCGGCCAACGTATAGACAACTTTCTCCGCACTCAGCTCAAAGGTGCTCCCAAAACCCTGATCTATCGCATTCTCCGCAAGGGCGAAGTGCGGGTGAACAAGGGTCGGATCAAGCCCGAATACAAGCTGCAGGCCGGGGACGTGGTGCGCGTGCCGCCGCTGCGCCTCGCAGAGCGTGACGAGCCGGCGCCGCTGGCGCTCGGCCTGCTCGAGCGCCTGGAAAAGGCCATTGTCTACGAAGACAAGGCGCTGATCGTGCTGAACAAGCCCGCCGGCATCGCCGTACATGGCGGCAGCGGGCTCAATTACGGGGTGATCGAGGCCTTCCGCCAGCTGCGTCCGGACGCCAAGGACATCGAGTTGGTCCATCGCCTGGATCGCGACACCTCGGGCCTGCTGATGATCGCCAAGAAGCGCAGCATGTTGCGCCACCTGCACGAGGCGCTGCGGGGCGATGGCGTCGACAAGCGCTACATGGCGCTGGTGCGCGGCAACTGGCCGGCGGCGAAGAAGAAGATCAGCGCACCGCTGCTGAAGAACAACCTGCGCTCCGGCGAGCGCATGGTCGAGGTCAATCCCGAGGGCAAGGAGGCGCTCACGGTGTTCCGTGTGCTACGCCGCTTCGGCGAGTTCGCGACCCTGGTCGAGGCCAGTCCGATCACCGGCCGGACTCACCAGATCCGCGTGCATGCCAAGCATGCCGGGCACTCGATCGCCGGGGACAGCAAGTACGGCGACGAGGATTTCACCCGCGAAATCCGCGATCTGGGCGGCAAGCGCCTGTTCTTGCATGCCTATGCGCTGGCAGTGCCGCTGCCCGAGGGTGGCGAGCTGAAGCTGGAGGCCGAGGTGGATGACATCTGGGAGCGCACGCTGGAGCGCCTGGGTGCCTGATTACGAGCTGCTGATCTTCGACTGGGACGGCACTCTGTGCGATTCCATCGGTCGTATCGTCGATTCGATGCGCGCCGCGGCAAGCCTGAGCGGGCTAGGCGACCGCAGCGATGAGGCGATCAAGGGCATCATCGGGCTGGGCCTGCCGGAGGCCATTGCCACACTTTATCCGGAGCTGGTCCGGCCAGAGCGGATCGAGGCATTCCGCCAGTGCTACGCCGAGCAGTACATGGCGCTGGATCTGCGTCCGTCGCCACTGTTTCCCGGTGTGCTCGAATCGCTGGAGTCGTTCCGCCAGCGTGGCCTGCGCATGGCGGTCGCCACCGGCAAGAGTCGCCGCGGGCTGAATCGGGTGCTGGCCGGGCACGGCTGGCTGGATTACTTCGAGATCAGCCGCTGCGCCGATGAAACCGCGAGCAAGCCCGATCCGCTGATGCTCAACGAGATCCTCGCCCACTGCGGCGTGCCGGCGGACAAGGCTCTGATGGTTGGCGACTCCTCGTTCGATCTGGACATGGCGCGCCGCGCCGGTATCGATTCGGTGGCGGTCGGCTATGGTGCGCAGTCGCTGGCCTCATTGATGGCCTTCGCGCCACGGCTCGCCATCGACGAATTTTCCGAACTGCGCCGCTGGCTGGAAGGCGACGCGAATTGCTCACTGATCAAGGAGTACGAGAATGTCGGATGAATGGAAAGCCTCGGCTTCCGCCGGCAGCGGCGATGATAAGAGCTGGAAGCTGCTGGAAAAGGCGCTGCTGGCCAGCGTTCAGGAGCAGCGCCGGTCACGCCGCTGGGGCATCTTCTTCAAGCTGCTGACCTTCGTTTACCTGTTCGGCATGCTCGCGCTGTTCTCGCCGATGCTCAACCTGGGCAAGGCGGGGTCGTCCGGCGGCAGCCATACCGCAGTAGTCGAAGTGCGAGGGATGATTGCCGACAAGGAGGCCGCCAGTGCCGACAACATCATTGGCAGCCTGCGCGCGGCCTTTGAGGACGAAAACACCAAAGGCGTGATCCTGCGCATCAACAGCCCCGGCGGCAGTCCAGTGCAGTCCGGTTATGTCTACGACGAGATTCGTCGTCTGCGCGCCGAGAAGCCGGCGATCAAGGTGTATGCGGTGATCTCCGACCTCGGGGCTTCCGGGGCCTACTACATCGCCAGTGCCGCCGACGAAATCTATGCTGATAAATCCAGCCTCGTCGGCTCCATCGGCGTCACTGCCGCCGGTTTCGGATTCGTCGGGACCATGGAGAAGCTGGGCGTGGATCGTCGCGTCTATACCTCTGGCGAGCACAAGGCGTTCCTCGATCCGTTCCAGCCGCCCAAGGCCGACGAGGCGCAGTTCTGGCAGGGTGTACTGCAGACGACCCATCGCCAGTTCATCGATAGCGTTAAGAGGGGGCGTGGCGAGCGGCTGAAGGACAAGGAGCATCCGGAGCTGTTTTCCGGCTTGATCTGGTCGGGAGAGCAGGCGCTGCAGCTGGGCCTGATCGACGGCCTGGGCAGCACCAGCTACGTGGCGCGCGAAGTGATCGGCGAGAAGGAAATCAAGGACTACACCGTCGAGGAGACGCCGTTCGACCGCTTCGCCAAGAAGATCGGTGCCAGCGTCGCCGACAACCTAGCGATGTGGATGGGCTTCCAGGGGCCTTCGCTGCGCTGATCGCGGCTTATATATAGAGGGCGTGTGGCTTCACGGAACCCGCACGCCTTCGGCCAGCAGCATGTCCACCAGGCGGATCAGCGGCAGGCCGACCAGGCTGGTCGCATCGCTGCCTTCGGTGGCGCGAAACAGGCTGACGCCCAATCCCTCGGACTTGAAGCTGCCGGCGCAGTCGAAGGGCTTTTCAGCCTCCAGGTAGCGCTCGATCTGCTCGTCGTCGAGTTCGCGAAAATGCACGGTGAAGGGCACGCAATCCACCTGGCACTCGCCGGTGGCGGTATTGAGTACTGCCACTCCGGTGAGAAAAGTCACGCTGCTGCCGCTTGCGCCACGCAATTGCGCCCGGGCGCGGGCGAAATTCATCGGTTTGCCGAGAATCTGCCCGTCGAGCACAGCGACCTGGTCGGAGCCGATGATCAACTGCTGCGGGTGCAGGTGGGCGAGGGCGCGGGCCTTTTCCTCGGCGAGGCGCAATACCAGGGCTTCTCCTTCTTCGTTCGGTCGGCGCGTTTCGTCGATCGCCGGCGCGGACCAGCTGAACGGCAGGCGCAGGCGTTCGAGCAGTTCGCGGCGGTAGCTGGAGCTGGAGGCGAGAACCAGAGGCAGCATGCTTTTCTCCCGTTGTTTGCCGCGAATTCTAGCGAGCGCATCAGGCGACGGACAGGACGGATTTTCTTTGACAGCGACGACCTACATCCCTAGAATCTCGCGCCTATGTTGAATGGGCCGATTCCACCTCAGGTTGATCCACGCAAGCTTGCAGATCGCGGTACCACCCTTGAGGGTGATCTGCAGCAGGCAAGCTTGCCGCGTCTGAGCGCTCAGCTCGCTGACAATGCCGGCAACGTGCACGTCAAGTTGATGTTCGAGCGGGACGAGCGACGCGCTGCGTTCATTCGCAGCGAGTTCAGCGCTGAGGTAAAGATGATCTGCCAGCGCTGTCTGGAGATCGCCGCTCTGCCGATCCATGGCGAATACACATACGCCGTGGTCAAGGAAGGGGCTTCCGACCAGTCTGTGCCGAAAGGCTACGACGCGCTGGAAGTGGGGGAGGAGCCCCTGGATCTGCTGACGCTGGTTGAGGACGAGTTGCTGCTCGCCTTGCCTATCGTTCCGGTCCATGAAGATTGCCAGCCGCCGGCGGGGCTCGATGAGCCTGAACCGAGCGAGGACGAGGTTTCGCGGTCCAACCCGTTCAGCGTACTGGCCCAGTTGAAGCGTGACCCAAACGTTTAGGAGTTAAATCAGTATGGCTGTTCAGCAGAACAAAAAATCCCGTTCCGCCCGTGACATGCGTCGTTCGCACGACGGTCTCGAGTCGAATGCCCTGTCCGTGGAAAAGACCACTGGTGAAGTGCACCTGCGTCACCACGTTTCCCCGGAAGGTGTGTACCGCGGTCGCAAAGTGATCGACAAGGGCGCCGACGAGTAATCTTGTCCGCTCCGATCATCGCGATTGATGCAATGGGCGGGGACTTCGGTCCCCGCTGCATTGTTCCAGCCAGCATCGCCTGTCTGGCTGAATCCCCCTCGCTGCACCTGGTCCTTGTCGGCCAAACCTCTCTCCTCGAAGAAATCATCGCACGCCATCCGGGGGTCGATCGTTCGCGCCTGCATGTAAAGCACGCAGGGGAAGTCGTCGGCACCAATGAGCGTCCGTCCCAGGCATTGCGTGGCAAGCCCGATTCGTCGATGCGTGTCGCCCTTGAACTGGTGCGCGACGGCTATGCCCAGGCTTGCGTCAGTGCGGGCAATACCGGTGCGCTGATGGCGTTGTCCCGGCATCTGTTGAAGACCCTTCCCGGCATCGATCGCCCGGCGATGATCACCGCCATCCCAACCCGTAGCGGTAGCTGTCATCTGCTCGATCTGGGTGCCAATGTCGATTGTTCGGCCGAGCACCTCTATCAGTTCGCCGTGATGGGCGTCGTCGCTGCCGAAGCGCTGGGCACGGCGAGCCCGCGCGTCGCCCTGCTGAACATCGGAACCGAAGAGATCAAGGGCAACCAGCAGGTCAAGCTTGCCGCCAGCCTGTTGCAGAAGGAAGAGGGGCTCAACTTCATTGGTTACGTGGAGGGCGATGGCCTTTACCGTGGCGAAGCTGATGTGGTGGTCTGCGACGGTTTCGTCGGCAACATCCTGCTCAAGTCCAGCGAGGGCCTGGTTTCGCTGGTTTCCTCGCGGCTCGAGGCGCTGTTTCGTTCGGGTGTCACCTCCCGAATGGTCGGGGTGCTCGCCTTGCCGTTGCTGCGCCGCCTGCAGGCGGAACTGGCACCGGCCCGGCACAACGGTGCGAGCTTCCTCGGCCTGCAGGGGATCGTCGTGAAAAGCCACGGCTCGGCCGGTCAGGAAGGCTTCCAGAGTGCGATTCGTCGCGCGGTAGTGGAGGTGCGCGAGAATCTGCCCCAGCGCCTGCATGGTCGGCTGGAGCACCTGTTGCTGTAGGATGTGTGACCGTTTCCGCTCCTCCGGCATCCAAAGATGATTCGCGACGCCGGCAAGCCAAGTGCGTGCCGGGCGTTTTTCCGATAAGAGACTCAAAAGGGCCCGTTGCAATGTCAGCCTCCCTCGCATTCGTATTTCCCGGTCAAGGTTCGCAATCCCTCGGCATGCTGGCCGAGCATGGCGCGCAGCCGGGAACGGTTCTGCAGACCTTCGCCGAAGCTTCCGATGCGCTCGGTTACGACCTCTGGGCGCTGGTCCAGCAGGGGCCGGTGGAGCGTCTCAACGAGACCGACAAGACCCAGCCGGCAATCCTTGCGGCGTCGATCGCCCTGTGGCGTCTGTGGCTCGCCGAAGGCGGCGCCAAGCCGGCTTTCGTCGCCGGGCACAGCCTGGGCGAGTATTCCGCGCTGGTGGCTGCCGGCAGTCTGCCGTTCGCCGCGGCGGTGAAGCTGGTCGAACTGCGCGGCCAGCTGATGCAGCAGGCGGTGCCGGCCGGGCAGGGCGGGATGGCGGCGATCATCGGCCTCGATGATGCCGACGTGCTGGCTGCCTGCGCCGAAGCTGCCCAGGGCGAAGTGGTCAGCGCGGTGAATTTCAACGCTCCGGGCCAAGTGGTGATCGCTGGTGGTGCGGCCGCCGTGTCGCGTGCCATGGAAGCCTGCAAGGCGCGTGGCGCCAAGCGCGCACTGCCGCTGCCGGTCAGTGTTCCATCGCACTGCGAGCTGATGCGTCCGGCGGCCGAGCGCTTCGCCGAGTCGGTCCAGGCGATTGCCTGGCAGGCGCCGAGCATTCCCCTGGTGCAGAACGTCAGCGCCGCGGTAGTCGCCGATCTGGACACCCTTCAGCGCGACCTGCTGGCGCAGCTTTACAGCCCGGTACGCTGGGTCGAGTCGATCGTCCGTCTGGGCGAGCAGGGCGTGACCGATCTGGTCGAATGCGGCCCTGGCAAGGTGCTGAGCGGGCTGAACAAACGCTGTGTGAAAGACGTTCGCACGCACAACCTGGATACCCCTGAAGCCTTCGCCGCGACCCGCGCGGCGGTGGTCTGAGCATGGAGAAGAGTATGAGTTTGCAAGGTAAGGTGGCGCTGGTCACCGGAGCGAGCCGCGGAATCGGTCAGGCCATCGCCCTCGAGCTAGGCCGCCAGGGCGCGATCGTGATCGGTACCGCCACGTCGCTGTCGGGCGCCGAGCGCATCGCCGAAACGCTGAAGCAGAACGGTATCGAAGGTGCCGGTCTGGTCCTCGACGTCACCGACAGCGAGTCGGTCGCGAGCACCCTGGAGCACATTCAGCAGCACCTCGGTCAACCGACGATCCTCGTCAATAACGCAGGCATCACACGTGATAACCTGATGTTGCGGATGAAGGACGACGAGTGGTTCGACGTCATCAACACCAACCTCAACAGCCTGTTCCGTCTGTCCAAGGCAGTTCTGCGCGGCATGACCAAGGCACGTTGGGGGCGCATCATCAACATCGGTTCGGTGGTCGGTGCCATGGGCAACGGCGGCCAGGCCAACTATGCCGCGGCCAAGGCCGGTCTCGAGGGTTTCGGTCGCGCGCTGGCGCGTGAAGTCGGCTCGCGGGCGATCACCGTCAACGCGGTGGCGCCGGGNNTTTATCGATACCGACATGACCCGTGAACTGCCGGAAGCGCAACGCGATGCGCTGCTCGGGCAGATTCCGCTGGGACGCCTGGGGCAGGCCGAGGAGATCGCCAAGGTGGTGGCCTTCCTTGCGTCGGATGGCGCGTCCTATGTCACCGGTGCGACCATTCCGGTCAACGGTGGCATGTACATGAGCTAATGTGACGGAATCCTTAAGGAATCTGTCATAGGAACGGTCTAGAATCCGCTCCCAATTATCGCTGGTAGAATAGGCGGCGCCGGACGGCTCAGGGAAGGTCGGTGGCGTTCAGCTTGAAATGCGGAAAACCCTTTCTATACACTTACCCGCAGCCCAGCTGCCGGGACTTGTCCACTAGGAGTGAAAACAAAACATGAGCACCATCGAAGAACGCGTCAAGAAAATCGTCGCTGAGCAACTCGGCGTCAAAGAAGAGGAAGTTACCAATAGTGCTTCCTTCGTCGAAGACCTGGGCGCGGACTCTCTTGACACCGTCGAGCTGGTGATGGCTCTGGAAGAGGAATTCGAGACCGAGATCCCGGACGAGCAAGCTGAGAAGATCACCACTGTTCAGGAAGCCATCGATTACATCAACGCGCACGCGCAGTGATCTCGTAATCGTCGACTTTCCGACTGGGAAAAGCCGCACTGCCTTTCGGGGCGTGCGGCTTTTCTTTAAGCGCCATTTTCAGGGCGCATGATAAGAAGAGGATATAGCAGTGTCGCGCAGACGCGTCGTGGTCACCGGTGTGGGCATGTTGTCGCCGCTGGGGACCGATGTGCCGAGCAGCTGGGAAGGAATTCTCGCCGGCCGCAGTGGCATCGCTCCCATCGAGCACATGGACCTTTCCGCCTACAGCACCCGTTTCGGGGGCTCGGTGAGGAATTTCAATGTCGAGGAATACCTCTCGGCCAAGGAAGCTCGCAAGATCGATCTATTCATCCAGTACGGACTGGCCGCCAGTTTCCAGGCGGTTCGCGATTCCGGGCTGGAGGTCACCGATGCCAACCGTGAGCGCATCGGCGTGGCCATGGGCTCCGGTATCGGCGGCCTGACCAACATCGAAAACAACTGCAAGTCGCTGATCGAGCAGGGGCCGCGGCGGATTTCGCCGTTCTTCGTGCCGGGTTCGATCATCAATATGGTGTCCGGTTTCCTGTCCATCCACCTGGGTATCCAGGGGCCGAACTACGCCATCGCCACCGCCTGCACCACCGGCACCCACTGCATCGGCATGGCCGCGCGCAACATCGCCTACGGCGAGGCGGACGTGATGATCGCCGGTGGTTCCGAGATGGCCGCCAGTGGCCTGGGCATCGGTGGCTTCGCCGCTGCGCGGGCGCTCTCGACGCGCAACGACGATCCGCAGCGTGCCAGCCGTCCGTGGGACAAGCAGCGCGACGGCTTCGTGCTGTCCGACGGTGCCGGTGCGCTGGTCCTGGAGGAGCTCGAACACGCCAAGGCGCGTGGCGCGACCATCTATGCCGAGCTGGTTGGCTTCGGCATGAGCGGCGACGCCTACCACATGACTTCGCCGCCCGATGATGGCGCCGGTGCCGCGCGCTGCATCCGCAACGCGCTGCGCGACGCTTCGCTGAATCCGGAGCAGGTGCAGTACATCAACGCCCACGGCACCTCCACGCCGGCTGGCGACCTTGCCGAGGCGATGGCGATCAAGAACGTCTTCGGCGATCACGCCTACGCGTTGTCGGTCAGTTCGACCAAGTCCATGACCGGCCACCTGCTCGGCGCCGCGGGCGCGGTCGAGGCGATCTTCAGCGTGCTGGCGATCCGCGACCAGGTGGCGCCGCCGACGATCAACCTGGACGAGCCGGACGAGGGCTGCGACCTCGACTTCGTCGCCAATCAGGCCAAGTCCAGGCCGATCGACGTGGTGCTGACCAACTCCTTCGGCTTCGGCGGCACCAACGGCTCGCTGGTATTCAGCCGGTTCGCCGACTGATGCTGCGCTGGGTCGACGGTCGACCCAGCGAGGCGCTGTCCAGTCTGGATCGCGGTCTCGCCTACGGCGATGGGCTTTTCGAGACCATTGCCGTACGCAACGCCCGCCCACGTCTGCTCGAACATCATCTGGCGCGGCTGGCCGACGGTTGCCGTCGCTTGTCCATTCCCCTCGATCAGGCGTTGCTGCGCGCCGAGCTGCTGGCCTTCGCCGACGAACTGGGCGAGGGTGTCGCCAAGCTGATCGTCACCCGCGGCGACGGTGCCCGTGGTTATGCGCCGCCTGCCGATGCCGCGCCACGCCGGTTGCTGTTCGGCAATCCGTGGCCGTCCTACGCGCAGGCCAACACCTTCGAGGGCGTCGAGCTTTTTCCCTGTCGCACGCGTCTCGCCGAGCAACCGCTGCTGGCCGGTCTCAAGCACCTGAACCGGCTCGAGCAGGTCATCGCCCGTGGCGAGTGGCAGGACCCGCGCATTGCCGAAGGGCTGATGCGTGATCTGTCGGGACGGGTCGTGGAGGGAGTTTTCAGCAACCTGTTCCTGGTCCGCGACGGGCGACTGATCACCGCCGAGCTGAGCCGCTGCGGGGTTGCCGGTGTCATGCGCGCCTGGCTGCTGGAGCAGGCGCCGGCGCAGGGGATCGCCGTCGAAATCCGCGATATCGACTATGCCGAGCTGCTCCAGGCCGACGAGGTTTTTCTCTGCAACAGCCTCTATGGCATCTGGCCGGTGCGCCACCTGGACGGGCATGGCTGGCCCGCCGGAGCGCTCACCCGTAAACTGCAGGGCATTCTCCGCACGCTTCTGGATTTCTGATTCGTGATACGCAAACTGTTGATTCTGTTCGAAGTCGGCGTGCTGCTCGGCGGCCTCGCGCTGGGCTTCTGCGCCTGGCAGCAACGTGAGGCGCTCGAGCAGCCGCTGGCCATCGCCGAGGAGCGCCTGCTCGACGTGCCCAGTGGTGCCACGCCGCGCGGGCTGCTCGGCGAGCTGGAGAGCGAATCGGTGTTGCGCGACTCCTTCTGGCTGCGTCTCTACTGGCGCTTCAACCTCTCCGGGCAGAGCCTGCACAGCGGCGAGTACCGCCTCATGCCGGGCATGCGCGCGGCCGATCTGCTCGGCCTGTGGCAGCGTGGCGAGGTCGTGCAGTACAGCCTGACGCTGGTGGAGGGCTGGAATTTCCATCAATTGCGCCAGGCATTGGAAAAGCAGACCAAGCTCGAACAGACCCTCGCCGGCGTCGACGACCGCGAACTGATGGCGCGCCTGGGCGAGTCCGGCGCGCATCCCGAGGGGCGCTTCTTCCCGGACACCTATCGCTATGTACGCGGCACCAGGGACATCGACCTGCTCAAGCAGGCCCGCCAGCGCCTGCAGCAGGTGCTCGACGAGGAATGGGCAGGGCGCGCCGAAGGCTTGCCCTACGCCGACGCCTATCAGGCGCTGATCATGGCCTCGCTGGTGGAGAAGGAGACCGGCGTGCCGTCCGAGCGCGGGCAGATCGCCGGCGTGTTCATCCGCCGGCTGGGCCTGGGCATGCTGCTGCAGACTGATCCGACGGTGATCTACGGCCTGGGCGAGCGCTACAACGGCAAGCTGACGCGCGCCCACCTGCGCGAGTCCAATCCCTACAACACCTACATGGTCGCTGGATTGCCGCCGACGCCGATCTCGCTGGTAGGTCGCGAGGCGATCCATGCCGCGCTGCATCCGGAGCCGGGCAGCAGCCTGTATTTCGTCGCGCGGGGCGACGGCAGTCACCTGTTCTCCGAGGATCTGGAATCGCACAACCGTGCTGTGCGCGAGTATCAGCTCAAGCGCCGCGCCGATTATCGTTCCAGCCCGGCCCCGATCCCCGTTGCCCCCCCGACCCAGCAGAAGGAAGCCCCGTGAGCGGCCTGTTCGTCACCCTGGAAGGCCCGGAAGGCGCCGGCAAGAGCACCAACCGCGAGTACCTCGCCGAGCGCCTGCGGGCCAATGGCGTCGAGGTGCTGCTGACCCGCGAGCCGGGCGGCACGCCGCTCGCCGAGCGCATTCGCGAGCTGCTGCTGGCGCCGAGTGACGAGCGCATGGCCGCGGATACCGAGCTGCTGCTGGTGTTCGCCGCACGCGCGCAGCACCTGGCCGAGGTCATCCGTCCGGCGCTGGCGCGTGGTTGCGTGGTGCTCTGCGACCGTTTCACCGATGCCACCTACGCCTATCAGGGCGGCGGTCGCGGGTTGTCCACAGAGCGCATCGCCCAGCTCGAGGAGTTCGTTCAGGGTGAGCTGCGCCCGCAGCTGACGCTGATTTTCGATCTGCCGGTGGAAGTTGGCCTGTCGCGCGCCGCCGCGCGTGGCCGGCTCGATCGCTTCGAGCAGGAAGGTCGCGGTTTCTTCGAAGCGGTGCGCCAGGCCTATCTCGCCCGCGCCGCTGCTGCGCCGGCGCGCTACCGCATCGTCGATGCGGCGCAACCTCTGGACGCCGTGCAGCGCGCCCTCGACGCGCTGTTGCCCGAATTGCTGGAGTCCGCCCGTGGCTGAAGCCTTTCCTTGGCAGGCCGCGCTGTGGCAGCAGATGGCCACGCGCAGCCAGCATGCGCACGCCTACCTGCTGCACGGTCCGGCCGGGATCGGCAAGCGCGCCTTCGCCGAGCGGCTGATGGCGCGGCTGCTCTGCCTGCAGCCGCAGGGCGCCGATGCGTGTGGCCAGTGCAAGGCCTGCCACCTGCTCGCCGCGGGCACCCATCCGGATAATTTCGTGCTGGAGCCCGAAGAGGCCGACAAGCCGATCAAGGTCGATCAAGTGCGCGAGCTGGTGTCCTTCGTGGTGCAGACGGCGCAACTCGGCGGGCGCAAGGTGATCCTCGTCGAGCCCGTCGAAGCGATGAACCTCAACGCCGCCAACGCATTGCTGAAGAGCCTCGAGGAGCCGTCCGGCAATACCGTGCTGCTGCTCATCAGCCACCAGCCCAGCCGCCTGCTGCCAACCGTCAGGAGTCGCTGCGTGCAGCAGGCCTGCCCGTTGCCGAATGCGGCGCAAAGCCTGGCCTGGCTGTCCGCCCATCTTCCCGAGGCGACTCCCGCGATGCTCGCTGAGCTGCTGGAGCTGGCCGGTGGCTCGCCGCTGGCCGCCAAGCGCCTGCACGAGCAGGGCGTGCTGGAGCTGCGCGCGCAGGTCGTCGACGGGGTGAAGAAGCTGCTCAAGCAGCAGCAGGGCGCCAGTCAGCTGGCCGAGGGCTGGAACGCCGTGCCGCTGCAGTTGCTGTTCGACTGGTTCCACCAGTGGGCGCAGCTGATGCTGCGTTATCAGTTGACCAGGGATGAAGACGGTCTTGGCCTGGCGGACATGCGCAAGGTCGTTCAGTATCTGGCGGACAAAACTCCGCAGGGCAAATTGTTGTCGATGCAGGACTGGCTATTGGCGCAGCGGCAGAAGGTTCTCGGCAAAGCCAACCTGAACCGTGTTCTGCTTCTCGAGGCGCTTCTCGTGCAGTGGGCAAGCTTGCCTGGGCCGGGCTAGAATCCCTCAACTATCGCATTGGGAAACCGCATGAGCCTGCCACCGAATCTGGGTCCGCGTAACGGAATCCTGTCCCTGACCATCAAGGACAAGTCCGTGCTGTATGCCGCTTACATGCCCTTCATCCGGAACGGTGGCCTGTTCATCCCCACCAACAAAAGCTACAAGCTCGGCGACGAAGTGTTCATGTTGCTCAACCTGATGGACGAGCCGGAGAAGATCCCGGTGGCCGGCAAGGTCGTCTGGATCACTCCGAAGGGTGCCCAGGGCAACCGCGCCGCCGGTGTCGGCGTGCAGTTCAACGAAGGCGACAACACCGCCCGCAACAAGATCGAGACCTACCTCGCCGGCGCGCTCAAGTCCGACCGCCCGACCCACACGATGTAACGCAAGCCCTGAGCCGGCGCTGCATCGCACCGGCCGCCCATCCATTTCCTGCGTAGATTTCCCATGCTCGTCGACTCCCACTGTCACCTGGATCGCCTCGATCTGGCTGCCCACGGCGGCTCCCTCGACGCCGCGCTGGATGCGGCGCGTGCGCGCGGCGTCGGACATTTCCTCTGTATCGGCGTGAGCGCCGACAACGCCGCGGCGGTGAAGGCGCTGGCCGAGCAGCATGCCGATGTGCACTGTTCGGTCGGCGTGCACCCGCTGGACCTGCAGCCGGGTGCCGCGCCGGCGCTCGACTGGCTCCTGGCCGAGCTCGAACATCCGCGCGTCGCCGCCATCGGCGAGACCGGCCTGGATTATCACTACGAGCCGGAAGCGGCCGAGTTGCAGCAACAGGCGTTCCGTCTGCATCTGCAGGCGGCGCAGATCACCGGCAAACCGGTCATCGTGCATACCCGGGAAGCACGCGCCGATACCCTGGCGCTGCTGCGCGAAGCGGCGCTGCCGCAGGCCGGCGTGCTGCACTGCTTCACCGAAGATTGGGAAATGGCCAGAGCGGCGCTGGATATCGGCTTCTACATCTCGTTGTCCGGCATCGTCACCTTCCGCAATGCCGACGCCCTGCGCGAGGTCGCGCGCCAGGTGCCGGCGGACCGCCTGCTGGTGGAGACCGATTCGCCCTATCTGGCGCCGATCCCTCATCGCGGCAAACCGAACCTGCCACAGTACGTACGCGAGGTGGCGGAATTCCTCGCCGAGCTGCGTGGGGTGAGTTTCGAAACGCTGGCCGAGCAGACCACCGACAATTTCAAGCGGCTGTTCCCCCTCGCGCGGTTCTGAATCCGCCGGGTAAAAAAAACCCGGGTTCTGGGGGATGAATCCGGGTCAAGACCATTTAGGAGTTGCTCCAGGGTGCGCGGTCCACGGCACCCCGGCCGGTGGCATTCGGGGGAAAATGCGCATCCGGTCACTTGATTATCGATGCGGCGGCTGGGGCGTCCAGAAAATGTTGTTCATTTTTTAAACAGATTTGGAATACCGCCGCCGTTGCTGAGCACTCACCCCTCTACCTTCTGGCGCAGCAGCCCCAGGGTCTCCTCGATTACCCGCGTCTCGGTATAGAAGTGCGGTGACAGGCGAATGCCGGCGCCGCGCTGGGCGCAGACCACCTGCTGGTTCTTCAGGTAGTCGAACAGCTCCGCGTTGCCGCAGCCGGCCAGGCTGAAGGTAAGGATGCCGGCACGCCGTGCCGGGTTCAGCGGGCTGTGCAGGCGGATGCCAGGGATTGCCTCCAGCCCCTCCTGCAGCCACTGCACACGCTCCTCGAGCGCCTTGCCGACGGCTTGCATGCCGACCTCTTCGAGCAGCGAAAGGCTGGCCTCCAGGCCCATGGCGCCGAGCATGTTCGGGCTGCCGCATTCGAAGCGCCGAGCACTGCGCGCCGGCTGCCAGTCGACTCGGTCGTAGTCGCCGGCATGTTCGAGCATGTGCCAGCCGTATTCGTGCAGCTTCAACTGATCGCGCAAATCGCGGCGGCAATAGAACACACCGAGGCCTTCCGGGCCGAGCATCCATTTATGTCCGTCGGCCATCGCGAAGGCGCAGTTGCTGGCCTGGACGTCGAAGGGCAGGGCGCCCAGCTGCTGGATGGCATCGATGCACAGCAGCACACCGTGCTGCTCGCAGCCCTGGCCCAGGCGTGGCAAATCCAGGCGCAGGCCGCTGGCGTACTGCACGGCGCTGATCGCCATCAGCCGCGTGCGTGGGCCGCAGGCGGCGAGCAGCGCAGCTTCGGGGTCCTTGCCGGTGAGGCTGACCTGGATCACCTCGACCCCCTGCGGCTTGAGCGCTTCCCAGACCACACGGTTGGAGGGGAACTCCTCGTCGCTGATGATGATCTGGTCGCCGCTGCGCCAGTCGAGGCCGAAGGCGACGAACGACAGCGCCTCGGAGGTGTTCTTCACCAGCGCGATATCCGCAGTGCCGGGTGCGTTGAGCAGGCGCCGCAGGCGTTCGCGCAGGCGCTGTTCGACCAGCAGCCATTGCGGGTAGTCGCGCGCGCCGATGCTGGCGTTCTGTTCGGCGAACGCGCTGACCGCCAGGCTCGCGCGTTTAGGCCAGGGTGCGACCGCCGCGTGGTTCAGATAGCGCAGGCCGGAAGCCTGCGGGAACTCGTCTTGAAAGGCATACATGATGGATGTTCCGTGCAATTTGCGGCCGGTTGGGCATAATATCCCGCTTCGATTTTCACCTTAGTCTTCCTATGCAGAAAGAACCCCGTAAGGTCCGAGAATTCCGCCGCCGTGAGCAGGAAATCCTCGACACCGCGCTCAAGCTGTTCCTCGAGCAGGGTGAGGACAGCGTCACTGTCGAGATGATCGCCGATGCAGTCGGCATCGGCAAAGGCACGATCTACAAGCATTTCAAGTCGAAGGCGGAGATCTACCTGCGCCTGATGCTCGACTATGAACGCGACCTCAACGAGCTGTTCCATTCGGACAACCTCGACAAGGACAAGGAAGCGCTGTCGCGCGCCTATTTCGAGTTCCGCATGCGCGATCCGCAGCGCTACAGGCTGTTCGACCGGCTCGAGGAGAAGGTCGTCAAGGGCAACCAGGTGCCGGAAATGATCGAGGAGCTGCACAAGATTCGCGCCTCCAATTTCCAGCGTCTGACCCAGTTGATCGAAGGCCGTATCGCCGAGGGCAAGCTGGAGAACGTGCCGCCGTACTTCCACTACTGCGCCGCCTGGGCGCTGGTGCACGGCGCTGTGGCGCTCTACCACTCGCCGTTCTGGAGCAACGTGCTGGAGGATCAGGAAGGGTTCTTCCAGTTCCTCATGGACATCGGCGTGCGCATGGGCAACAAGCGCAAGCGCGATGGCGACACTCCCGCCGCCTGATCTCTCCGGGCGGTTTCGGCGAGCAGTCGCGCTGCTCGCCTGGCGAATTTCTCCAGGCGCGGCGGGTCCGTTGTAGTAATGGCGCGGAAGCTGCATTGACCGTCCATCCGCCGGTTTTCCGTCACCGGTGCCAGGAGAAGACTCGATGCGACGCATGATTCCGTGGTTGATGCTGCTTTGCCTGAGTGGCTGCATGAAGGTCAGCGACATGGCCGAGGGCGCCCGCTATCAACTGGCCGACGCCGGCGTCCTTGATCACAGCGCCACCCAGCGGGCCAACAACTGGCGCCTGCAGCCGGACTCCTTCATCTATATCGCCCAGGGGCATTTCATCCCGCCGGGCAGCGCCTACCCGCGGCCGAACGTAGTTGCGGAGGAGGCCTTCAACGGCTTCGTCGAGTACTTCCCGATGGTTCGCCGCGCGCGCGCGCCACTTGGGCTGGACGAGGCGATGGCCGAGGCGCGTGGCTTCGGCGCGCATTATCTGCTGTACAGCCGCTTCGCCAGCGCCGACGACCGCATCGGCACCGTGGAGGAGTGGGAGGATCAGGAAGCGCTGGACCGCCTGGGTACCGACCGTGGCGTGATCCAGCTGATGCTGATCGAAACCAGCACCAATTTCCTGGTCGACAGCGCGCGCATCCGCAGCCGGGGCGGTTTCCTGACGTTCTACGATCAACGCCCCGAAGACCTGCTGGCGCCGCCGTTGCGCGACTATGCTCAGCGTCTGCTGGGTCTGAACACGAGGTGAGCATGAGCGACGCAGGCAAGGCCAACGATCTTCTGGCGCAGATTCCCAAGGGTGAAAACAAGGGCCTGCCGCCGGTGCATCTTTGGAATCCGGACTTCTGCGGCGACATCGACATGCGCATCGCACGCGATGGCACCTGGTACTACCTGGGCACGCCGATCGGCCGCAAGCCGATGGTCAAGCTGTTCTCCACCATCATCCGCCGCGACGGCGACGACTACTTCCTGATCACACCCGTGGAGAAGGTCGGTATCAGGGTCGACGACGCCCCGTTCGTGGCTGTGACGCTGCAGGTGGAGGGCAAGGGCGAGGCCCAGGTACTGCGTTTCACCAGCAATGTCGATGAGGAAATTCTGGCCGGCGACGAGCATCCGATCCGGGTCACGCTGGACTCGGTCACCGAGGAACCGGCGCCTTACCTGCGGGTGCGCAGCAACCTCGACGCGCTTATCCATCGCAACGTGTTCTACCAGATGGTCGAGCTGGCGGTGCCGCGCGAGCTGGACGGGGAGAGCTGGCTGGGCGTCTGGAGCAGCGGCACTTTCTTTCCTATCGGACCGTTACCGGCATAGCGTCGTAGGTTTTCTCGCATCCATGAAAAAAGGCCCCGAGGGGCCTTTTTCGTCGCTTACATGTTGGGGTAGTTCGGCCCACCGGTGCCTTCGGGGGCGACCCAGGTGATGTTCTGCGCGGGGTCCTTGATATCGCACGTCTTGCAGTGGACGCAGTTCTGCGCGTTGATCTGGAAGCGCTTCTCGCCATCTTCCTGGGTCACCACCTCGTAGACGCCGGCCGGGCAGTAGCGCTGCGCCGGCTCGTCGTACAGCGGCAGGTTCTGGCCGATCGGGATGCTCGGATCGGTCAGCTTCAGGTGGATCGGCTGGTCTTCCTCATGGTTGGTGCTGGAGAGGAACACCGAGGAAAGCTTGTCGAAGCTGATCTTGCCGTCCGGTTTCGGGTAGCTGATCTTCTCGGATTCCGCGGCTTTCTTCAGGCAGGTGTGGTCCATGCGCGTGTCGTGCAGGGTCACCGGCAGCTTGCCGCCGAGCAGGTTGTACTCTATGAAGCTGAACGCCGGGCCGAGTAGCGGGCCGAACTTGTGCATCGCCGGGCCGAAGTTGCGCGTCTGATACAGCTCATCGTGCAGCCAGCTGGCCTTGAAGCCGTCCACGTAGTTGTTCAGCTCGTCGGCCTCGCGACCGGCGGCCAGCGCTTCGGCGATGGCTTCGGCGGCGAGCATGCCGGACTTCATTGCGGTATGGCTGCCCTTGATCTTCGCCGCGTTGAGCGTGCCGAGGTCGCAACCGATCAGTGCGCCGCCGGGGAAGACCATCTTCGGCAGCGAGTTGTAGCCGCCCTTGACCAGCGCGCGGGCGCCGTAGGAGATGCGTTTGCCGCCTTCAAGGTACTGCTTGATCACCGGGTGGTGCTTGTAGCGCTGGAATTCGTCGAACGGCGACAGGTGCGGGTTGCTGTAGGCGAGGTCGACGATCAGGCCGACGACGACCTGGTTGTTCTCCAGGTGATAGAGGAACGAGCCGCCCGGGTTGTCCTTGTTCAGCGGCCAGCCGGAGGTGTGTACCACCAAGCCCTGCTCGTGCTTGGCCGGGTCGATTTCCCAGAGTTCCTTGATGCCGATGCCGTAGTGCTGCGGGTCGGCGTCCTTGGCCAGGTTGAAGCGCTTGCCCAACTGTTTGCCGATGTGGCCGCGGCAGCCCTCGGCGAACAGCGTGTACTTGCCGCGCAGTTCCATGCCGGGGGTGAACACGCCTTCCTTCGGATGGCCTTCGCGGTCGACACCCAGGTCGCCGGTTACGATGCCGCGAACGACGCCGCTCTCGTCGATCAGCGCTTCCTGGGCGGCGAAGCCGGGGTAGATCTCGACACCGAGGTTCTCCGCCTGCTGCGCCAGCCAGCGGCACAGGTTGCCGAGGGAAATGATGTAGTTGCCTTCGTTGTGCATCGGCTTGGGCACGAAGAAGTTCGGCACCTTTGTGGCTTTGTCCGCACTATTCAGCAGATAGATGTCGTCGCGCTTCACCGGGGTGTTGAGCGGGGCGCCGAGCTCTTTCCAGTCGGGAAAGAGCTCGTTCAGGGCGCGCGGTTCGAACACCGCACCGGATAGAATGTGGGCACCGACCTCGGAGCCTTTCTCGACTACGCAGACGCTGATTTCCTGGCCCGCTTCGGCGGCCTTTTGCTTCAATCGACAGGCGGCGGACAGACCAGCAGGGCCAGCGCCTACGATGACGACGTCGAATTCCATGTATTCGCGTTCCACAGCTATCTCCTAATCAAGGCTCTTCGGTTTTATGATGGTGCCGGTCTTTCCCTGACCAGAGCTGCGCGCATTATATCCAGACCCTCGGGCGGGTCCAATACAAACGTTTGTTTGAATCTTCGCCAGGCCTGATAGAATCGGCTTTGGCGGCGTATTTTGGGAGCCTTTCCTCGTATTGACCCGATAGGGCGATGCGGTCAAGATACGAGCCATTTTGCGCTTGTCGTACAGTTCGACAGTCGGTCCCGGCCGACATGCAATGCCCGTCAGGCCTGTCTGACTGGTTTCTTTTTCACCGGAGAACAACGAGGAATCCATGAAGGTTCTTGTAGCTGTCAAACGAGTGGTTGACTACAACGTCAAGGTTCGCGTCAAAGCGGACAACTCCGGCGTTGACCTTGCGAACGTGAAGATGTCGATGAACCCCTTCTGCGAAATTGCCGTGGAAGAAGCGGTTCGCCTGAAAGAGAAGGGCGTTGCGACCGAGATCGTGGTGGTCAGTATCGGCCCGAGCACCGCACAGGAACAGCTGCGTACCGCGCTGGCCCTGGGGGCCGACCGCGCCGTGCTGGTCGAGTCGAGCGAAGAGCTGACCTCGCTGGGCGTGGCCAAGCTGCTCAAGGCGGTGGTCGACAAGGAACAGCCGCAGCTGGTTATCCTCGGCAAGCAGGCGATCGACAGCGACAACAACCAGACCGGCCAGATGCTGGCTGCGCTGACTGGCTACGGCCAGGGCACCTTCGCCTCCAAGGTCGAAGTGTCGGGCGACAAGGTCAACGTCACCCGCGAGATCGACGATGGTCTGCAGACCGTCGCGCTGAACCTGCCGGCGATCGTCACTACCGACCTGCGTCTCAACGAGCCGCGTTACGCCTCGTTGCCGAACATCATGAAGGCCAAGAAGAAGCCGCTGGAAACCCTCACGCCCGATGCGCTGGGTGTGTCCGTGGTTTCCACCAACAAGACCCTGAAAGTCGAAGCGCCGGCCGTGCGCAGCGCCGGCATCAAGGTCAAGTCGGTGGCTGAACTGGTTGAAAAACTGAAGAACGAAGCGAAGGTAATCTAAATGACGATCCTGGTTATCGCTGACTACGTAACCGTCGGGCAGACCAACACCGCCGTTGCACCCTCGACCCTGAATACCGTTGCCGCCGCCGCCAAGATCGGTGGCGACATCCACGTACTGGTCGCCGGCGACGGCGTTGCCGATGTGGCCGCTGCCGCGGCGAAGATCGCCGGCGTGAGCAAGGTGCTGGTTGCCGACAACGCGGCCTACGCCCATCAACTTCCGGAAAACGTCGCTCCGCTGATCGTCGAACTGGCGAGCGGCTACAGCCACGTGCTGAGCGCGGCCACCGCCAACGGCAAGAACATCATGCCGCGCGTCGCCGCCAAGCTGGACGTCGACCAGATCTCCGAGATCGTTTCGGTCGAATCGGCCGACACCTTCAAGCGCCCGATCTACGCCGGCAACGCCATCGCCACCGTGCAATCGAGCGCCTCGGTGAAGGTCATCACCGTGCGTGCTACCGGTTTCGACGCGGTTGCCGCCGAGGGCGGCTCGGCTGCCATCGAAGCGGTCGGCGCAGCACATGACGCGGGCGTCTCGGCCTTCGTCGGCGAAGAGCTGGCCAAGTCCGATCGCCCGGAACTGACGGCTGCGAAGATCGTCATCTCTGGTGGTCGCGGCATGCAGAACGGCGACAACTTCAGCCACCTGTATTCGCTGGCCGACAAGCTCGGCGCCGCTGTGGGTGCCTCGCGCGCCGCGGTCGACGCCGGTTTCGTGCCGAACGACATGCAGGTCGGCCAGACCGGCAAGATCGTCGCGCCGCAGCTGTACATCGCCGTCGGTATCTCCGGCGCGATCCAGCACCTGGCGGGGATGAAGGACTCCAAGGTGATCGTCGCGATCAACAAGGACGAAGAAGCGCCGATCTTCCAGGTCGCCGATTACGGCCTGGTGGCGGATCTGTTCGAGGCCGTACCGGAGCTGGAGAAACAGCTCTGATTCGCCCCTCGGCATGAAAAAAGCCCGCTTTCGAGCGGGCTTTTTGTTTCTCTGGAATGTGTCCAGATCACCGATTTGTCATTATTCCCTATCCACGGCGGCGTGGATTTTGTACAAGAGCAGCTGGCGCGTAGCGGCGGACGAGCGGCAGGCTGCCCGTTACAGCGCAATCGCTTTCGACTATCGGCCGGAATCAAGCATGGGCAGATACGCCTGGTTCACATCGCTGCTATTGGGATTCACCCTTCTTCCAACCTGGCTGATGGCCGCCGGCAAATGCGAGCGCCTGGTCGCCACCGGCAATCCCGAATACCCGCCTTACCTGTGGCGCGACCCGAAGAATCCCAAGCAGCTGATCGGCGCCAACGCCGATCTGCTCAAGCGCATCGGTAGCGAACTCGGCCTGACCATCGACGTGATCTATACCGGGCCCTGGTCGCGCGCGCAGGATGAGGTGCGCACCGGTCGCGTCGACCTGATCGCAGGTGCCTTCCTCACCCTGTCGCGGCTGGAAAGTATGGATTACATCCATCCGGCCATCTACGAAACCTCTAGCGTGGTCTGGATCCGCAAGGGTCAGGCATTCCCCTACGCTGGCTGGAACGACCTGCGCGGGCACAGCGGGCGCACCCTGGTGAACAACAGTTTCGGTCAGGCTTTCGACACCTTCGCCCAGCAGAACCTGCAGCTGGAAACGGTGCCGAGCCTGAGCCAGGCGTTCCAGATGCTGCTGCTCGAACGCAGCGAGTACGTGGTCTACGAGCAGTACCCGGGCCTGGCGCTGGCACGCAAGATGAACATCGCCGACCAACTCGAAGTGCTCTCGCCGCCCGTTTCCAGCGAGGGACTGTTCCTTACGCTGTCGCACGACTCGGCCTGCAACGAGCCCTGGCTGCGCGGACAACTGGCGAAGAAGATGACAGAATTGACCGCTGCCGGTCTGCCGCAGAGTCTGCTGCAGAGCAATCTCGAGCGCTGGGAGCAGGAAACCGCCCAGGCCGCCAGTGAATCGACCCAATAGGAATCCGTTTTGAGTAATCGCTTATTCGCCTCCGGCATCGCATGCATGCTGCTCGCCGGTTGCGCCACCGATCCGATCCCCGCCGAACAGATACGCCTGACCGAACAGGCCGTGGCCCAGGCCAAGGCCGTTGGCGCCGTCGAGCAGATGGACGAGTTGTCCCTCGCCGAAACCAAGCTGGCTGCCGCCCAGGCCGCGATTGCCGACAAGGACTACAAGCTGGCGCGGGTGCTCGCCGAGCAGGCCGAGCTGGACGCACGCCTCGCCGAAGCGCTGGTGCTGACCAGCAAGAGCGACGCCCAGCTCGCCGATCTGCACGGCAAGCTGAATCGCCTGCGCAAGCAGTTGGGGGAGCAGCAATGAAGCCTCTGCTCATCGCCGCCGGCGGGCTGTTCCTGCTCGCTCTCGCCGGTTGCGCCACCTCGCCGCAAGCCCAGCAGTCGCTCGATCAGGCGCATGCCGCGTTCGATGCGGTGAAGGATAACGCCGACGTATTGCGCGCCGCGCCCAAGGACGTGATTCGCGCCGGCGAGTCGCTGGCCCGCGCCGACCGGCTGTCCAGCTATTCCGGCAGCGACGACGACGTCGTCCACTTCGCCTACCTGAGCCAGCGCTACAGTGCCATCGCCACCGAACACAGCAAGCTGACGCAGAACAACGAGCGCCTGGCCGCGCTGGAGCTGGAGCGTCAGCGCCTGCAACTGACGCTGCGCGAGGCCAAGCTGCTCAGCGTGCAGCAACAGGGCGCCCTGCTCGATGCGCAGATGGCCAGCGTGCTGACCAGCAATACCGAACGCGGCCTGGTGATGACGCTGGGCGACGTGCTGTTCGATACCGGCCACTCGGAGCTGAAAGCCTCGGCCAACCGCACGGTGCTCAAGCTGGCGCAGTTCCTCCAGCTCAACCCGCGTCGGGTGATTCGCATCGAGGGCTACAGCGACGGTCGTGGCGACGCCAAGATGAATCTGGAGCTGTCGCGTGCCCGCGCGCAGTCGGTGGCCGACATGCTCGAAGACCTCGGCGTGGATGCCAAGCGCATGCAGGTGCAGGCGCTGGGCGAGGCCTATCCGGTGGCGGAGAACGCCTCCTCGATCGGGCGCGCGCAGAACCGTCGAGTGGAAATCGTCTTCTCCGACGAGCAGGGACATCTCAGCAGCGAGCGCTGATCGCGCAACTGAACGAACCCGGCGCCTTCGACGAGGCACCGGGTTTTTTTCTGCCCGAAGAGCGTCGATTTGCCGCGCGCGGACTGGCGCAATTGCGAAACGCCTAGCAGAATGATGGAACTGTGCCGGTGCACATCAGATCGTTTCGTCACTGTTACGCAAGCCGGGAAACGCCGCCATGACCAACCTCCTGCTCTACCAGCGCATCGCCCAGCAACTGGCTGAGGACATCCGCCGTGGTGTCTACCAGCCAGGCGAGCGGGTGCCCTCGGTGCGCAAGATGAGTTCGCAGCTCAGCGTCAGCCACGCGACGGTGCTGCAGGCCTACGCCAATCTGGAGGACCAGGGCCTGATCCGCGCGCGTCCGCAGTCCGGTTACTACGTGCACCAGACTCCGGCGCTGACCGCGCCGACGCCGGACATCGCCCGTGTCGAGCTGCCCGGCCTGGTGACGCGGGCGAGCATCATCAATCAGGTGCTCACCGAATCGCGCCGCGAGGGTGTGTTTCCGTTTGGCGCTGCGGTGCCGCATGTGGATTACCTGCCGGTTCGCGCACTGCACCAGCAACTCGCCAAGGTCACCCGCTTCCAGAGCCCGCGGGCATTCAGCTACATGTTCAGCCCCGGTTTCGAGCCGCTGCGCCGGCAGGTGGCGATCCGCATGCGCGATGCCGGCGTGGTGGTCGACCCTTCGGAAGTGGTGATCACCCACGGGTGCGTCGATGCCCTGCAGATGTCGCTGCGCGTGCTGACCCAGCCCGGCGACCTGATCGCCACCGAATCGCCGACCTACTACGGGCTGCTGCAACTGGCCGATCTGCTCGGGCTCAAGGTCATCGAAATCCCCAGCGACCCCACCACCGGGATCAGCCTCGAGGCGCTTCAGCTGGCGGCCAACCAGTGGCCGATCAAGGCGCTGGTGCTCACCGCGCGGTTGAGCAATCCGCTCGGTGGCACGATCCCCGAGGACCGCCAGAAGCAGCTGCTGCGCCTGGCCAACGAGTTCGACATCCAGGTCGTCGAGGACGATATCTATGGCGAGCTCATGTTCGAGCAGGGCGGTGTGAAGGCGCTCAAGGCCCACGATCGGCACGGGCGGGTGATCTACTGTTCGAGCTTTTCCAAGACCCTCTCGCCGGGCGTGCGGATCGGCTGGATGATCGCTGGCAAGTACCAGAAGGATATCCAGCGGCTGCAGACCTTCACCACCCACTCGGCCTGCAGCGTCACGCAGATGGCGGTGGCGGCCTACCTGGAAAACGGCGGCTACGACCGCCACCTGCGCTACATCCGCCAGGAGTACCGGAAGAACCTCAGCGCCTTCCAGCTCGCCGTGCAGCAGCATTTTCCCGAGGGTACGCAGATCACCCGGCCCAACGGTGGTTTCATCCTCTGGGTCAGCCTGCCGGCGCGGGTGAACACCAAGGAGTTGCAGGTGCGCGCGTTGCAGCAGGGCATCAGCATCGCGCCCGGGCTGATCTTCAGCAATACCGAGCAGTTCAACCACTGCGTCCGTCTGAACTGCGGAATTCCGTGGAACCGCGAGGCCGAGCGGGCGTTCATAACTTTGGGCCTGCTGGCGACTCAGCTGTGCCAGGATGCGGCGAGCCTGCTCTAGCAAACCGGCCAGCGACGCCCATCGGTTAAACCGCCGGGCTCGATTCAGCGCTATAGAATAGATGCCATGATTTTGCGAACGACTACCCTCTGCCTGGCGCTGCTGCTCGCTGCCTGCGACAGCGGCGACAAGCCCGCCGGCCCGCCGAACGAGCCGACCAAGCCCAAGCCCATCACTCAGGTCGAGCCGGCCGCGCCGCGCAAGGAGCCGCAGCCTCCCATGGCGACCAAGCCGGTGGTGGCAGACCGCTCCGAAGCCAAACCGGTGGAGGAGGCTCCTGCGCCTGCCGCGCCTGTGGTCAAGTCCAAGGGCAAGGCGCAGGACAAGGCCGAAGACACCCCTTCCGAAGAAGTCAGCCTGGCCAAGCCCAAGCTGGACCTCAGCCTGCCGCGCGAGCTGGTGGAAAGCCTCGAGCCCGAGAGCAAGCAGAAGGTCAAGGGGGCGTCGGAGAGCGGCTTGCTGCCACCGATGTTCGCCGACAAGGAGAACGACCAGCAGCCGTTCCAGCTCAGTGGGCGAGTCATCTCCAATGAGATCGAGCGCAACAGCGGCATCGAAGGCGCCGAGCTGCAGTTCCATTTCCGCCAGTAATCGAATCGGACGTGCGCCAGGTCGGCGCCGTCGTGCCGAGCTCAATCGAGGAACAGATCGCCTGTCAGGCTGCCGCCTTCGGGGTCGAAGCGGTACTGCTCGAAGTCGTTCTGCCCCCGCTCGCGGAGGATTTCCTCGTCGATCAGCAATCGTCCGCTGAGTTGCCGACCCCCGCTGCAGAGGATGGTGTGGGCGGCGTCGGCCATGATTGCCGGGGTACGCGCACGCTTGAAGGCGTCGCGGCTGCCCAGCTCGAACTCGATAGCGGCGGTGGCGATCATCGTCTTCGGCCAGAGCGCGTTGACGCTGATGCCGTACTTGCCGAACTCCTCGTGCATCCCCAGGCTGAGCATGCTCATGCCGTACTTGGTCACCGTGTAGGGGCCGTGCTGGGCGAACCACTTGCCGGCCAGATTGAGCGGCGGGCAGAGGCTGAGGATGTGCCCGTTGGCGCTTCGTTTCAGGTAGGGCAGCGCCGCCTGGCTGCAGACCATCACCGCGCGGGTGTTTATCTGGAACATCAGGTCGAAGCGCTTGGCTTCTAGCTTTTCCACGCCGAGCAGCTTGATCGCGCCGGCATTGTTGACCAGCGCATCGATTCCGCCGAAATGCTCGGCCGCCTGGGCCATGGCGGCCTTCACCGCGTTTTCGTCGCGCACGTCGAGCTGCAGCGGCAGAGCCTTGCCGCCCGCTTCCTCGACTTCCTCGGCGACGCTGAAGATGGTGCCGGGCAGCTTCGGGTGGGGATCGGCGCTCTTCGCCGCGATGACGAGATTGGCGCCGTCGCGGGCGGCGCGCAGGGCGATCTCGCGACCGATGCCGCGGCTGGCGCCGGTGATGAACAGGGTTTTGCCGTGCAGTGACATGCGTGCGCTCCGCTTCTTGTGGTTATGTGAGCCTTAGGAGGTTCAGGCGTCCAGGGCCTCGATCTCCACCAGTACCTGGCGATTCTTCACCTGCTCGCCGGTGCTTGCCTGGACCCGGCGGACGATGCCGTCGAGGCCGGCCTTGAGGGCGTGCTCCATCTTCATCGCCTCCAGCACGACCAGCAGCTGGCCCCTCACAACGCGCTCGCCCTCGGCCACCAGCACCTCGACGATGGCGCCGTCCATGGGCGCCTTCAGCGTGGAAGATCCCTCCGCCTGCGAAGGTTCCGCCGCGGCCTGGCTGAGGTCGAGCAGCTCCAGATTGCCGAATTCGCCGTACAGCCAGAGCCTGTTGCCGGCCAGGTGATAGGCCTGACGCCGGCGGATGCCGTCGATTTCCAGCGTCGCCCAGCGGCCGTCGGCGTCGAGCAGGCGCAGCGCGATGCGCTCCTCGCCCACCTGCG
>DIEE01000079.1 GCA_002418465.1 Pseudomonas sp. UBA5782
CCTCCGGCTTGGCCAGCAGCACGCAGCGGGCGATGCCGCGCGCCTGGCAGATCGCCGCGGCCTGCACGGTGCGCGGCTCGGCACCTTCGGGCAGGACGATGCGCTTGTTCGCCGCCAGCGCGCGCTTGACCAGCTGGTAGCGGAACGCCGGCGGCGACAGGCGCAGCTCGCGCGGGTCACCGCAGCGCTGCTTGAGGAACTCATGCTCGAGGTGCCCGGCGACGAACTCGGTGACCTTCTCTGCACGCTCGCGGTCGTCCACCGGGATTTCGTTGTTCATCCGGTTCAGGTTGGTAGCGGTGTCGTAGGAACCGGTCGCCACGGTGAGTACCGGCAGGCCGCTGAGCAGCGCGCTCCGGCACAGCTCCATGATCCGCGGGTCCGGCTGGAAATCGCTGCACAGCAGCAGGCCGGCCAGCGGCACGCCGTTCATCGCGGCCAGGCTGGCGGCGAGGATGATGTCGTCGCGATCGCCGGGCGTCACCACCAGCACGCCGGGCTTTAGCAGCTGCACGGTGTTCGGCACGGCACGCGCGCAGAGCACGATCTTGAGCATGCGCCGCTGCTCGTAATCGCCGGCGTTGAGCACGCGGGCGCCGAGCAGGTCGGCAATGTCGCGGGTGCGCGGAGCGTTCAGCTCGTCCTGCCAGGGGATGCAGCCGATCAGGCGGAAGTCGTCGCTGCGCAGCAGTTGCGCGTGTTCCTGCAGGCGCCGGGTGAAACCGTCGATGCCGTCCTCGCTGCGCACCTTGTTGAGGATCACGCCGAGCACTTTCGGGTCCTTCGGCCCGCCGAACTGCTGCGCCTGGATCTCGATGCGGTCGGACATCTCGGTCAGGCTTTCATCCTCCGGCGCGGAGACCAGGATCACGTCGGCGTCGAGGCTGCGCGCCAGGTGCGAGTTGACCCGCGTCGCGTAGCTGGCCTGGCGCGTCGGCACCATGCCTTCGACGATCACCACGTCCTTGTCCTGCGCAGCCTGCTGATAGAGGCTGATGATTTCCTCGAGCAGCTCGTCGAGGTGACCATCGCCGAGCATGTGCTCGACGTGCGCCTGGCCCAGCGGTTGTGGAGGCGTCAGGCCGTGGGTGCGGGCGATCAGTTCGGTGGAACGCTCCGGGCCTTCGTCGCCCGGATGCGGTTGGGCGATCGGCTTGAAGAAACCGACCTTCAGCCCGGCACGCTCCAGCGCACGGACCAGGCCGAGGCTGATGGAGGTGAGGCCGACGCCGAAACCGGTCGGGGCGATGAAGAAGGTGTGCATGGCGGTACTCCTGAAACCGGATGGAACGGCCGGCGGGTTGCGCCGGCGGCGTCTTGATCAGTCGAGCGAAGCCAGGGTTTCCACGGCGATCTGGCGTTCTTCGTTGGTTGGCACCACCAGCACGCGCGGGTGGCCGGCGGCTTCTATCGAGCCGGCGACGCCGCGCACGCAGCGCGTGTTGGCCGCCTCGTCGAGGGCCAGGCCGAGCAGCTTGAGGTGGGCGACGGTCTTGCTGCGTACCAGCGCGGAGTTCTCGCCGATGCCGCCGGTGAAGATCACCCCGTCGAGGCGTTCCAGCGCGCAGCTCATGCTCGCCAGCGACTTGCCCAGGCGGTAGCAGAACACCTCGATGGCCAGCTTGGCGCCGGCATGGCCCTGTTCGCGGGCCTGCTCCAAGGTGCGCATGTCGTTGGATGTCCCCGACAGGCCGAGCAGGCCGCTGTCGTTGTTCAGCATGCGGTCGATCTTTTCCAGGTCCCAGCCGAGGTTGCGCGCCAGGTGGCTGTGCAGGTTGGGATCGACGTCGCCGCTGCGAGTGCCCATCACCAGGCCTTCGAGCGGGGTCAGGCCCATGCTGGTGTCGCGGCTTTCACCGTTGACGATGGCGCAGGTCGAGCTGCCGTTGCCCAGGTGCGCCACCAGCCAGCTGCTGGCGTCGTAGGGCAGACCGGCGAGCTGCGCGCCGCGGTGGCTAACGTAATGGTGGCTGGTGCCGTGGAAGCCNNTCTGGTGGAACGCGGTGTCGAACACGGCGACCTGCGGCAGGGTCGGGAACAGCTTCAGCGCCGCCTCGATCCCCTGCAGAGCGGCCGGGTTGTGCAGCGGTGCCAGCGGGGCGATGGCTGCGATGGTGGCGATCACCTGTTCGTCGAGCCGGCGCGCGCTGGTGAAGGATTCGCCGCCGTGCACCACGCGATGACCGATGCCATGCAGGTGGCCGCCGGCGGCGGTCTGCACCATCGGCAGCAGGTGGGCGAGGGCGTCGCGGTGGTCGGCGCCGGGGATCGCCAGGCTGTCCTTCTGCCCGTCGCGCTGCCAGTGCAGCACGGCGTCCGCACTGCCGAGGCGCTCGGCCAGGCCACTGAGAGGGAATTGTTCCTGCGCTTCGTTGACCAGGGCGAACTTGATCGAGGAGCTGCCGCAGTTGATGACCAGGATATTGCGTGCTGGCATTCAGGAATCCTTGCTCTGTTCGGTCTGTTGGATGCGGCACCAGCCGCAGGCAAACGGACGGCCTAGCTGAGCGAGGCGTCGTGCCGGGTCGAGCACCCATTCGCGCAACTGCCAGGGAGGCTGATGGCGCAGATGCTGGGTGTGACCGCAGGACAAGACTGCCACCCAGTGGCCGTCTTCGTCCTGACGGAAATCAAGCAGATGCGGGCGGTCCCGTCCGTCAGCGCCGGGTTCGCTTTCCCGAGGGGCGACGGTTAAACTCGTTCGTTCATCATACTTTTGCAAAAGGTCTCGCCCCATGCTGATCGCCGCCAACAAGGCCGTCTCCATCGACTATACCCTGACAAACGACGCCGGTGAGGTGATCGACAGCTCCGCCGGTGGTGCGCCGCTCGCCTACCTGCAAGGTGCAGGAAACATCATAGTCGGTCTGGAAAAAGCCCTTGAAGGCAAGCAGGTCGGCGACCAGGTCAAGGTCTCCATCGAGCCCGAGGAAGCCTACGGCGAGTACAGCGCCGAGCTGGTCACCACCCTCAGCCGCGCCATGTTCGAAGGCGTCGACGAGCTGGAAGTCGGCATGCAGTTCCACGCCTCCGGCCCGGACGGCGGCATGCAGATCGTTACCATCCGTGACCTCGACGGCGACGACGTCACCGTCGACGGCAACCACCCGCTGGCCGGCCAGCGCCTGAACTTCGACGTCACCGTGGTCGACGTTCGCGATGCTTCCGCCGAGGAAATCGCCCATGGGCACATCCACGGCGAAGGTGGTCATCACCACTGATAGGTTTCGATCGAAAGGCGCCTCCGGGCGCCTTTTTATTCCGCGCAAGGAAAGGCCAGGAGTTCGTCATGAGTATCTTCCACGATCTGCAGCTTCTCGACCTCGAGGGCCAGCCGCTACCGCTGGCGCCCTTCAAGGGCCAGGTGGTGCTGGTCGTCAACGTCGCCTCCAAATGCGGGCTGACGCCGCAATACGCCGGCCTGGAGAAGTTGCACCAGCAGTACCGCGAGCAGGGCTTCAGCGTGCTTGGCCTGCCGTGCAACCAGTTCGCCGGGCAGGAGCCGGGCAGCGAGAGCGAGATCCGCGAGTTCTGCAGCCTCAACTACAACGTCAGCTTTCCGCTGGGCGCCAGGCTCGAGGTGAACGGACCCGGTCGCCATCGTCTCTACGGCGTGCTGGCGGGCGAGGGCGCGGAGTTTCCCGGCGACATCACCTGGAACTTCGAGAAGTTTCTCGTCGGCAAGGATGGTCGCGTGCTGGCGCGCTTTTCGCCGCGCACCACGCCGGACGATCCGGCGCTGATCCAGGCCATCGAGAAAGCCCTGGCCTGATCCATCGGTTCCCCGCACCGACCGTGTGCGGGGCGTCCTCCAGTGGCATCTGATTCCGCTGCATCAGCCCCATCAATAGTGATGGGCGGGCGAGACGACCGGTCATATGCTCGCCGACATGAGCACTTCCCTGCGTTCCGACAAGCGTGAACTGATCCTCGCCAAAGGCGCCCAGGTGATGCTGCGCCGTGGCTATCACGGCACCGGCGTGCAGGAAATCGTGCAGGCCGCGAGCATTCCCAAGGGTTCGTTCTACCACTACTTCGCCAGCAAGGAAGACTTCGCCCTGCAGGCGCTGGAGTACCTCTATCTGCCGCGTCTGGAGCGCTATGCCCAGGCCCTGGCGAACCCGGCGCTGTCGCCGCGCGAGCGCATCCTCGGCTACTACCGCGAGCTGCTGGCGCATTTCTCGCGGCAGGAAAAACTCCAGTTCCACTGCTTCATCGGCAGCCTGAGTTTCGAGATGGCCGAACTGTCGCCGGCCATCGGCGCTCAGGTCGACACCATCCTGCAGCGTTCGGCGCAGATTCTTCAGGGCTGCCTGGAACAGGCGCGCGCCGCCGGAGAGCTGCCGGCCGACGAGGACTGCGGGAACCTCGCCGCCTTCATCGCCAATGCCTGGCAGGGCGTGCTGACGCAGTTGAAGGTCGGCAGCCGCGGCGAGCCGATCCAGTCCTTCATCGTGCGCCTGGAGCGCCTGCTGCAGGCCTGATTCATTTACCCGAAAAACGAGACGACCGGTCACCTGGCCGGCCCAAGGAGAGAGTCCATGTCCGCCCCCCTGCAAGCCCTGTTCGCACCCTTCCGCCTCGGTGCGCTCGAATTGCCCACCCGCGTGGTGATGGCGCCGATGACCCGTTCCTTCTCGCCCGGCGGCGTGCCCAACGCCAAGGTCGTCGAGTACTACCGCCGCCGCGCCGCGGCCGGTGTCGGGCTGATCGTCACCGAAGGCACCACGGTCGGACACAAGGCGGCCAACGGTTATCCGAACGTGCCACGCTTCTACGGCGAGGACGCGCTGGCCGGCTGGAAGGACGTGGTCGACGCCGTACACGCCGAGGGCGGCAAGATCGTTCCGCAGCTCTGGCACGTGGGCAACGTGCGCAAGCTCGGCACCGAGCCGGACGCCAGCGTGCCGGGCTACGGCCCGAGCGAGAAACTCAAGGACGGCAAGGTCGTGGTCCACGGTATGAGCAAGGCCGACATCGGCGAGGTGATCGCCGCGTTCGCCCAGGCCGCGCGCGACGCCAAGGCCATCGGCATGGACGGCGTGGAAATCCACGGCGCCCACGGTTACCTGATCGACCAGTTCTTCTGGGAGGGCAGCAACCAGCGCAGCGACGAATACGGCGGCGACCTGGCCCAGCGCTCGCGCTTCGCCATCGAACTGATCCAGGCGGTACGCGCCGCGGTCGGCCCGGATTACCCGATCATCTTCCGCTTCTCGCAGTGGAAGCAGCAGGACTACAGCGCGCGCCTGGTGCAGACCGCGGAAGAACTCGGCGCCTTCCTCAAGCCGCTGTCGGATGCCGGCGTGGACATCTTCCACTGCTCGACCCGCCGCTTCTGGGAGCCGGAATTTGAAGGCTCCGACCTCAACCTGGCCGGCTGGACGCGCCAGCTCACCGGCAAGCCGACCATCACCGTCGGTAGCGTCGGCCTGGACGGCGAGTTCCTGCAGTTCATGGTCAACACCGACAAGGTCGCCCAGCCCGCCGGTATCGAAAGCCTGCTGGAACGCCTGAACAGGCAGGAATTCGACCTGGTCGCGGTCGGCCGCGCGCTGCTGGTCGATCCGGACTGGGCGGTGAAAGTCCGCGAAGGCCGCCAGCAGGACATCCTGCCGTTCAGCCGCGACGCCCTGACCAGCCTGGTCTGACTCCCGCCCTGCGTTATCGCCGTCCCGCTGGCGAAGCGGGGCGGCCCTCCGAGGGTACGCCCTCCGCCGGGAAGTCGCGGCTCTAGCGCCGGACCGGGTTGCCTATCTCGCCCTTGCCGCCCTCACGCACCCAGAACAGCGTCGCGCCGGCCACGGCGGCGGGCATGATCAGCAGGTTGAGCAGCGGCACCAGCAGCGCCAGGTAGACGATGCCGCCGAAGCCCAGGCTCTGCCAGCGCTTCTCGCGCAGCCAGGCGAGCATCTCGTCGAAGCCCAGCTTGTTGTTGTCCGCCGGGTAGTCGATGTACTGCACCGTCATCATCCAGATGCCGAACAGGATCCACAGCGGCGTGGCCACCAGGTTGAGCACCGGGATGAACGAGAGCACCAGCAGGCCGAGCGCACGCGGCAGGAAATAGCGCAGCTTGCGCAGTTCGCGGCCAACCGTGCGTGGCAGCATCGCCACCAGCTCGCCCCAGCGGAACGGCGGGAAGTCGTCCTGCCCGCGCACCACCACTTCCACCTTTTCCGCGAGGAAGCCGTTGAACGGCGCGGCGATGATGTTCGCCAGCAGGGTGAAGCTGAAGAAGATCATCACCAGGACCAGCACCACGAACAGCGGCCAGAGCAGGTATTCGAGGAAGCCCAGCCAGTTCGGCAGGCTCGGCATCAGTGTCTCGACCCAGACGTTGAACTGGGTCAGGGCGAAGCCGACCAGGCCGGCGAAGAGCAGCACGTTGATCGTCAGCGGCAGCAGCAGGAACAGCCGCAGGCCGGGGCTGAGCACCAGTCTCAGGCCTTCGCGCAGGTACTGCGGGCCACTCAGGGCGGGTAGCGCCATGTCATCCTCCTTCGGTCGAGGGGCGAGCTTAGCAGCCGGCCCGAGCGCCCGGCGCGGGGCAATTTCGACGGCGCGTTACTGCGCGTGCAGCGGAGCCCGGTAGAGGTACACCTGATTGCGCTGTTGCTTGGCCTGGTACATGGCGCTGTCGGCCGCCTTGATCAGCGCCTCCGGCTGGCTGGCGTGTTCCGGATAGAGGGCGATGCCGATGCTCGGGGTAACGAAATCGATGCGCTGGCCGTTCAGCTCGAAGGCGGGTTCGAGCACCCGCAGCAGGCGTTCGGCCAGCGCCATGGCGTTGCCGGCGTCTTCGCCGCTGAGCAGCAGGGTGAACTCGTCGCCGCCAAGACGGTAGAAGTGATCGGGATGGCGCAGCGCGCCGCGCAGGCGCTCGGCGATGGCGATCAGCAGCGCGTCGCCGAGGTCGTGGCCGAAGCGGTCGTTGACCTCCTTGAAACGGTCCAGGTCGATAAACAGCAGCGCCAGCGACGCGTCCTGCCGCTGCGCCTGTTCCAGCGCCGTACGCAATTGTTCGTTGAACGCCTTGCGGTTGCCGAGGCTGGTCAGCGGGTCGCGGTAGGCCATGTCCAGCAGGCTGTTCTGGTAGGCCACCTGGTCGCTCACGTCGCGCAGGATGCCGCGGATGCCGGCGTACTGGCCGCCGGCGTCCTCGATGTAGGAGAAGCGCGTCTCGAAGTAGCGCAGGCTGCCGTCGCGGCGCTTGAACGGCGTGATCAGGCTGGTGCGCTGCTCGCCCTTGCCGTCGCGCATCAGCGTGCGCGCGCGCTCGACCACTTCGGCGTCGAGGATTTCCTCGATGCCGTGGCCGATCAGCTGCTCCCTGGCGCAATCCAGCTGGCGTTCGAGGCTGCGGTTGACGGTGAGGATCTCGCCGCCGGGGGCGATCTCGAAATAGCCCTCCTGGATCGAGTCGAGAATCGCCTTGTCGCGCTCCTCGCTGCGCTCCAGGCGCCCGAGCATGTGGTTGAGCTCGCCGGCGAGCTGACCGATTTCGTCGTCGCCCTGTTCGTTCAGGCGCTGCCGGCCTCTGTCGACGCCGATCGCCGCCACTTCCTTGTTCAACCGCCGCACGCGCCGCAGCACCCAGCGGTCGAGGCCGTTGTAGGCGAGCAGCAGGGCGAGCATGAGAATCAGCAGGGTCAGCCCGAGGAAGAAGCCCACGGCGGTGCGACCTTGCTGGTAGAGCAGCCGCGGTTGGGTGATCTCCAGGCGCAGCTCGGGCTCGCCCAGCGGATTGAAGAACTGCAGGTCGACCTGCTGGCGCTGCGCATCGAGCAGCCGTCGCGGGCTCAGGCGAATCTCGCCCTGGCGCGGGCTGCCCGGCCGCAGCAGGCGCCAGCCGTGGGTGTCGCCGGCCACCGGAACCACGCGCAGGCTACCCGGCGCGTCCTGCAGAAAGGCATCCAGATGGTGCTGGTCGAGAATCTGTCCGGCCACCACTACGCCGTTTGGCGCGGCCTTGCCCAGGTTGTCGCTGATCGCGCTGCTGACCAGCAGCAAGGGCACGCCCTGCACCACCATCACCTGGCCGAGCGCGTGGTCGACGTTGCCGGCGTGTTCGAGGCTGCCCAACTGCTGACTGCGCTGCAGGATGCCCTGGCGCAGGCCGATCATGCTGCGCGGGCTGCGGCCGCCCTGGGGCAGCAGGTCGATCAGTTCGAGCAGGTCCCGGGCGCGCCAGGTCTGCGCGACGATGCGCGGCTGCTGGTCGAAGAACACCATGAAGTCCAGGTCGAGGTTGGCCAGCCGCGCCGCCGGCAGGTTGCTGCGGATGTAGTCGGCGCGCGGCTGCTCGATGAAGGCGTAGGTGGCATCCCACCAGGCCAGGCTGCGCAGCAGGTCGAGGTGGCGGGAAATGTCCAGCTCCATGCGTTCCTGCAGCTGGCGCGCCTTGTTCATCAGTTGCGCACTGTCCTGACGGTCGAATCGACTCAGCAGCAGCCGGTCCGAAAGCGCGCCGACAGCCGCCAGGGTCAGCGCGAGTATCGGGATGAACAGCCAGAGCAGGCGTTTGCGCAGCTTCATGGATTGAGTGTCTGACCTGTGTGGCGGCAGCGGCCCGGCGCTGTAATAGCCGCTGCCTATCGGTGAAATTGAAAAGCAGCACTGTGCCAACGCCGGGCGCGGATTTAGTCTCCTGCGCATTCGAACCGGATCGCATGCAAACGTGCGATCAGCGGTCGTTTTTCCGGAGCTGCCGCCTCTACAGCCTTCCCCAAGTGCCTGGCAGCTCCGCTTTATTCGAGGAGTCCGTGATGTCTGCCGATCGTCATTCCAGGGTCATCATCCTCGGCTCGGGCCCCGCCGGTTACACCGCGGCGGTGTACGCGGCCCGCGCCAACCTGAAGCCGCTGCTGATCACCGGCCTGCAGGCGGGCGGCCAGCTGACCACCACCACCGAGGTCGACAACTGGCCCGGCGATGCCCACGGCCTCACCGGCCCGGCGCTGATGCAGCGCATGCAGGAACACGCCGAGCGCTTCGAGACCGAAATCGTCTTCGACCACATCAACGGCGTCGACCTGGCCGGCAAACCCTTCGTCCTCCACGGCGACAACGGCAGCTACAGCTGCGATGCGCTGATCGTCGCCACCGGCGCCAGCGCGCGCTACCTCGGCCTGCCCTCGGAGGAAGCCTTCATGGGCCGCGGCGTATCCGCCTGCGCCACCTGCGACGGCTTTTTCTACCGCAACCGCGACGTGGCGGTGGTCGGCGGCGGCAACACCGCCGTGGAAGAGGCGCTGTACCTGGCCAACATCGCCAGCAAGGTGACCCTGGTGCATCGCCGCGGCAGCTTCCGCGCCGAGAAGATCCTCCAGGACAAACTGCAGGCGCGTGTCGCCGAAGGGCGCATCGTGCTCAGGCTGCATGCCGAAGTCGACGAAGTGCTCGGCGATGCCAGCGGTGTCACCGGCGTGCGCCTGAAGACCGCCAGCGGCAGCGAGGACCTGCCCGTCGACGGCCTGTTCGTCGCCATCGGCCACACGCCCAACACCGGCCTGTTCGAGGGCCAGCTGGCGCTGCGCGACGGCTATCTGGTGGTGGGCGGCGGACGCGACGGCAACGCCACCGCGACCAGCCTGGCGGGCGTCTTCGCCGCCGGCGACGTCGCCGATTCGGTGTATCGCCAGGCGATCACCTCGGCCNNCTGCATGGCCGCACTGGACGCGGAGCGTTATCTCGATCAGCTGTGAGTCGTGAGGCGATCAGGCGTGGGGCGCAGCCGGCCGGCGATCAGCGTTTCGCCAGCGGCTGCCGTTCGAAGCGCACGCCGGCCAGGCCGGTCTGCATCAGTGCACGGATATTGCCGTGGTCGCTGCCTTGCGGGGTCGCCAGCACGCTGCGGTAGTGCTCGCCGAAGGCGCGCAGGGCTTCTTCGTCGCTCAGCGCTTCCAGCTGGGCCAGGCCGAGGGTCTTGCAGGAACCTTCGTTCTGTCCTTCGGCGTTTTCCACCGGGCCGTTGGCGAAAGCGCTGGGGCTGAACCGGTAGTTGGCCTCGATGAAGGCCAGGGTGTCGGCGAAGCGATGGTCGTCGCTGCGCAGGGTGCTGCGGAATTCGTCCAGCGTCATGTCTTGTTTCCTTTTTCGAAAGCCGCCTTCTGCTCGGCGCTGGCTTCCTTCTGATATTTGCCTTTCCAGTCGGCGTACGGCATCCCGTAGATTTCCTCGCGCGCCTGTTCCGCGCTGACGTCTAGGGACAGGTCGTCGGCGGCGGCCTTGTACCATTTCGACAGGCAGTTGCGGCAGAAGCCGGCGAGGTTCATCAGGTCGATGTTCTGCACGTCGGGACGCGAGCGCAGATGCTGGACCAACTGACGGAAAGCGGCGGCTTCGAGTTCGATGCGTTGTTCTTCGGTCATCTCGATTCTCGGCTGGCGGATGGGTGGGGAGCGGCGCAGGGTGGCCGGCGATGGGGCGTGGCGATGATAGCGCGGCCCCGGAGCGATCATCCAGCCTGCGCGCCAGCAGCGTCGGGCGAGGAACTTTGCCGGGCGCCGCCGGGTCCGGACATCAGGTGCCTGCCGCTTGGGCCGGGCACATCCGACGTTCCATGGGGAGCACGCATGTCGATTGGAAAAACCTGCTGGGTGATCGCCGAAGGCTACCTGCCGCCGCTCGGGCCGAATCCCGATGACCGCACGCTGCGCAGTCACGAGGCGGCGTGCATCCTCAATCCGAGTGACCAGCCGGCGAAGATCGCCATCACGCTGTATTTCACCGACCGCGAACCCATCGGCCCGTATCGCCTGGAGGTGCCGGCGCGACGCACGCTGCACGTGCGCTACGACGACCTCGACGACCCGCAACCGCTGCCGCGCGAGATCGACTACTCCAGCGTGATCGAGTCCGACGTGCCGGTGGTGGTGCAGCACACCCGCCTGGATGCGCGCGACGGCATCGCGCTGATGAGCACGCTGGCTTTCGGCGACTGACCGTTTAGAGCGGGCCGGGGTCGCACTGGGTGAGGATGTCGACCGCGTTGCGCTCTGCGGTGCGGATGAACGACTGCGTCATCATCGCGATGTCCTGGATGATGAACAGCTTCTTCTCCGGGTTGCTGAGCAGCTCGGTGGACAGGTGCGAGCTGTCCTGGATCGCCGGCCAGGTGCACCAGATCGAGATGATCCGCTCGCCGCTGTCCTTGATCGTGGCTTCCTCGTAATTGACCTTGTAGCCCACCGATTCGGCGCCGCCGAAGGTGTAGCGGAAGGTCTCGCGCATCGTTTCGCTGGCCTGCTTGGCCGGCAGGAAGTAGGCGATGATGATGCGGTCGACGTTGAAGCCGACCCACATCTTGGTCGCCACGCCCGGCGTGTCCAGGCGGTAGTTGGCGCCGAAGATGTTGTTCATCTTCGAGACCTGCACCTTCGGCTTGTGCCCGTTGGAATCCTCGATGCGCTCCAGCACCGCCGGCAGCTGCTTGAGCAGCAGGCGTTCGGTCTTGTTGACGAGGAAGGTCAGGTTGGCTTCGCGCTCGCCGAAGATCAGCACCATGCTGATCACCAGCGCGGTGGCGGTGATNNGACAGCGAGAGCAGGATCCAGTCGCTGCGGTCAGGGATGCCGACGAAGGACAGCGAGATGTAGATGGAGGCGGCGAGGCAGCTGAACAGCGCGGTGACGATGGTGATCTTGATCCAGCGCGGCAGGTAGATGATCTTCTTCGAATCAATCAAGCGGGACTTCCTTCCTCAGATGCCGGCCGCCGTTGATCACGACGTTGCTGCCGGTGGTGTAGTTGGATTCGAGCAAATAGGCGACGGTCTGGATCAGCGGCTCTGCGCCGGGTTCGAACTCCAGCAGCGCCTTGCGGAAGGTCTTCTCGACGTACTCCGGGGTGCTGTCCTCCTTGAGGATCAGCAGGCCTGGCGAGATGCTGTTGACGCGCACGCTGGGCGCGTACATCTCGGCGAACGACAGCGTCATGTTCTGCAGCGCGGCCTTGCTCGCGGCGTAGGCGATGTGGTTCTTGCTGCCGCGCGAGGCACTCTCGTCGCAGACGTGGATGATGTCCGCACGGCCGGCCTTCTTCAGCCAGTCGCCGAGTTCCAGGTTCAGCTGGAACGGTGCCTCCACGTGAAGGCGCAGCATCGCCTCAAGATTGTCCAGGCTGTCGCTCAGCCATTGCGAGGCGTTGTGGACGATGCCGCGCAGCGCTTCGCAGTGGGTCCGCACATGGGCGATCAGGCGCTCGCGCTGGGCACGGTCCATAAGGTCGGCCTGGAAGTGGGCGATCCGCGGATGGCTCGGCGAGGTGCTGGTGCGGTTCACCGAAAGAACCTCGTAACCGCGCTCGGCGAGGCTCAGGGCCAGTTCGTAGCCGACGCGTTTGCTGGTTCCGGTGATCAGGATGGGTGTGGTCATGTCGAATAAATTCAATCCGTTACGGCATGACCCATCTTATGCATATGCGCCGCCTGCGGCCAGCCTGCAGGCCGCGGACGGCATGCGCGCCGGCATTGCG
>DIEE01000116.1 GCA_002418465.1 Pseudomonas sp. UBA5782
CCTGCCGCGCCGAAGGCCGACGCGGCGGCGCTGGAAAGCCGTTACACCGCCGCTCTGCGTGCGGAGCTGGAGCGCTACAAGCAGTACCCACGCGGTCGCGAAGCCTCGCTTCAGCGCCCGGAGGGCAACGTGGTGATCTGGCTGATGGTTGATCGAAGCGGCAACGTTCTGGACTCGGGCATCGAGACCAAGGCCAGGAACATGCTGCTCAACAAGGCGGCACAGACGAGTTTGCGGCGTTTGGAGAAGGTCAATCCGTTTCCTTCGGAGGCCTTCGGGGGCAAGGACAGATATCGCTTCACCGCAACCTTCGTCTACAACGTAGAAAACTAGAAAACATAAGTAAAACAAACACCTGCCGAAAAATATTCAGGAGTTAATACGTGAAACTCAACCCAATTTATGCGGTGTTTCTGGCAGCTGGCCTCGGGGGATGGACGGCCGCTGCTCTGGCTCAGGATTCGGTCGACGTCGGCGATGTCGAAGTGACCGGGAAGAGCCTCGGTAATGGTCAGATGGTCCAGGAGGAGGCGCCGAAGGGACGCTCCACCGTGACCAAGGAAGCGCTGGAGAAGATGTCGCCCACCAGCAACGGCATCGACAAGCTGAAGTACACGCCCGGCATCAACGTTTCCAGCGACGACAGCACTGGTCTGTCCGGCTTCAACTTCACCATGCGCGGCATGCAGTCCGATCAGATCGGCGTGACCATGGACGGTATCCCGGTTAACGACTCGGGTAACTACAACATGTATCCGAACCTGCTGGGTGACCCGGAAAACCTGGAGGAGGTGTTTGCCACCCAGGGCTCCTCGGAAATGGATGCCCCGCACATCGGCTCGTCCGGCGGCAACATCGGCCTGGTGTCCATGCGTCCGACCGAAGACTTCGGCGTCTTCGTCAAGCAGACCGTGGGCAGCAACAATCTCGACAAGACCTTCGTACGCCTGAATACCGGCGAGTACATGGGCCTCTCCAACTACATCTCGGCCTCCAAGACCAACAGTGACAAGTGGAAGGGCAAGGGCGACCTGGATGCCGAGAAGTTCGAGCTGAACAGCCTGTTCAAGTTCGGTGAAGGCAACAGCATCAATGCCATCGTCAAGTATCACAAGCAGGAGAACTACAACTACGTTTCTCCCAGCCTGGCACAGTACGAGTCTGATCACGATTACGACTTTGCGGACGAACCGACCTACTCCACCTACAATGGGGCGCAGTATTTGTCGGCGGTAGGCTATAAGACAAGCCGCAACCCCTTCGAGAACGTAACCGCTTCAATGACTGGTCGTTTCCAGCTACGTGATGATCTGCAGCTTACAGTTGCGCCTTACTACTACTGGGCAAGTGGCGGTAGTTATAGCGCATATACCAATGCCGCGAGTCTGAATTCGGGGACCAACGCTTCGGGTGGTATCTATAACGGGCATCTGGGGAACCTTGATACCTACAACGGTTATCGTGGAGATGGTAATCCGGCCAGTGGTTTCTACTATCGTCCGTCGTGGACGGAAACCTGGCGTCCTGGCGTCAACACCAAGCTGACCTGGACCTTTAACGACGAACATACCTTGGACTTCGGCTATTGGTACGAGCGTGCTCGTCAGCGCCAGAGCCAACCGTTCGTTCCTCTTGAGTCTGATGGCAGTCCTTCTGACCTCTGGGCCGACTACGGCGAGTCGAACCAAGTGGTGGATGATCTCGGTCGCACCGTTCAGGGGCGTAACTATTTTACCATCACGCCGGCACACAAGCTGTTCGTGCAGGATACATGGTATGCGACGCCCGATCTGACCCTGACCGGTGGCGTTTCCTACGAGTACACCAAGCGTGACGGCGATAATCGCGGCAGCCTCTACGATATGCCGGAAAAACGCGAAAAAACCTATCACGAGTTCCTGCCGAGCTTTAGCGCCAAGTATCAGTTGAACCCGGAAAACTCGGTGTTCTACAACCTGACGCGTAACATGCGTACACCACAGAACTATGTTCTTTACAACACTGAAGACTCGATCAGCCTCAAGCCGGAGCTGAGCTGGAACAACGAACTCGGCTGGCGTTATGCAACTGACGATATGGCACTTAGTGCTACTCTGTTCTATCTGAAGTTCAAGAATCGTCAGGTCTCCAGTCGTGATGAAAATAATGACTACATCATGCTGAACGTAGGCGATGTGGAAAACCGTGGGGTGGAGTTCGAGTTCAGTGGTCTGCTTCCGCATAACTTCAACTACTACGCCTCTTACACATACACAGAGGCGGAGCAGCAGAACGACGTTACTTATCTTGAGTGGGAGCTGCCCACTAAAGGCAAGCAGGTTGCCGGTGTGCCTAAGAACATGTTCAACCTGAGCTTTGGCTATGACGACGGTCGTTTCTACGGAAATGTAATTGGCAAGTTCGTCGACAATCAATATGGCGATCTGACCAACGATCAGTCCATTCCGCACTACACCGTTTTTGACGCAAGCCTGGGTTATCGTCTGCCAGTCAACAAGAACTATCTGAAAAGCGCCGCGGTTCGTCTGTCGATGAACAATATATTCAATCGTGAATATCTGAGCGGTGTGCGCACGGTTACCTTCAGCTCGGTTGATTACAACCCCGCTACCGGTACTAACGCGAATACTGCATCTACCCCGTACTACACCATCGGCGAAGAACAGACCGTCGCTGTCTCGTTCGAGGCGTCGTTCTAAGTCCCGAAACAAGGACCGGCCACCCGGCCGGTCCGTCCCGCCTGATTTACCAGAGGTGACCTTGCAATGAATATGGATCTGCTCCACGACATTACCTTCTACATCATGTACGGCGCGGCTGCGCTGGCCGCCTTCGTGGTCGTGGAACGTGGCATTTTCTTCTCCTACAACCTGGGCAAGGCGCGCAAGCTGGAAGCCGCCCTGCACAAGAAGGTGCGCAGCTTCGAGGAACTGCCCGAAGACCTGCGCAAGCGCGACAGCCTGCCCCTGCAGTTGCTGCGCCAGCTGTTCGAAGGCCGCGTCGGCCTGAACTCCCACAACGAGCTGGAAGACCTCGGCCAGGCCATCTACATCTCCATGCGCGGCAAGCTCTCGCACGGCCTGTGGATTCTCGAGGCGGTGGTCGCCGGTGCGCCGCTGCTCGGTCTGCTGGGCACCATCCTCGGCATCATCGATACCTTCAAGGCGCTCGCCGAAGCCGGCGTTTCCGATCCGGGCGAAGTCTCCCGTGGCATCGGCACCGCGCTGTACGCCACCGCCCTGGGTATATCCATCGCACTGGTCGGCCTGGTCTTCAACAGCCACCTGCAGGATCGCCTCGAGCTGATCAACGACCACCTGAAAATGCTCCTGCTGCGCGCCGGCATGGGTACCGCGTTCACCGCCAAGCCGGTCGCCGCTCCGGCCACCAGCCTGCAGCACGCCTGAGCGATCTAGGGAGTTCTCATGTCGCACGCGAGTACCGTCATGCGCCCGCTTTCCCTGCTGCTGGCGGCCCTGCTGCTGGCCGGCTGCGAGAAGGCGGCGGCGCCGGTTGAAGTCAACGTCGCGGCCATCAACGATTTCCACGGCAACCTGCTGAGCAATCCGTTCAGCTACAAGGACCCAGCCGTCGAAGGCGGCGTGGTCAAGCTGAAGGCCGGCGGGATCGGCGCACTGAGCGGCCTGGTCGCGCAGCTGCGCCAGCAGGATTCCGAACTGCTGCTGATCGGCGCGGGCGACATGATCGGCGGCAGCCCGCCGATTTCCTCGATGTGGGCCGATGAGCCGACGCTGGACGCGCTCGACCTGATCGGCCTGAAGTTCACCGCCGTGGGCAACCACGAGCTGGACCAGGGCAAGGCCGAGCTGCTGCGGCAGATCAAGGGCGGCTGCGAGTCGACGCGGCCGGACAAGGCCTGTCAGTTCGACACCGCCTACAAGGGCACCACCTTCCCCTACATCTCCGCCAACCTGATGGACAAGGAGACCGGCAAGCCGCTGTTCCAGCCGTACCGCATCGAGCGCGCGCACGGCGCGAAGATCGCCTTCGTCGGCGCCACGCTGAAGGACGTCGGCGCCTACGTCAGCGCCAAGAGCATGGACGGGCTGTACACGGTGGACGAGGCGGACGCGATCAACGCGCTACTGCCGGAGCTGAAGAGGCAGGACGTCGACGCCATCGTCGTGGTCATCCACCAGGGCGGCGAGACCCCTGAGCGCTTCGACCAGCAGGATTGCAGCCAGCTCGGTGGCGACGTGGTCGACGTGGTCAAGCGCCTCGACCCGCAGATCAGGGTGGTGGTCAGCGCCCACACGCACCAGGGCTACCTGTGCCGTATCGGCGACAAGCTGGTCACCCAGGGCGCCTCGTTCGGCCGCCTGATGACGCACCTGACGCTGAAGATCGACACCGACAAGCACCAGCTGCTCGACGTGAAGGCCGAGAACCTGGTGGTCGACCCGCAACGCTACGCGCCGACCGAAGAAATCGCCGCGTTGCAGAAGCAGGTGGAAAACCGCAGCCAGGCGCAGCTCGGCGAGCCGCTGGCGCGATTGGGCGCACGCCAGGTTCAGCGCGAGACCAACGACGCCGGCGAGTCGGCGATGGGCGACCTGATCGCCGATGCGCAACTGGCGGCGACCCGTGCCCTCGGCGCGCAGGTGGCGCTGATGAACCTCGGCGGCATGCGCATGGACCTGGCGCTGGACGAGGGCCAGGACAAGGTCAACTACGGCCAGGTGGCCGGCGTGCAGCCGTTCAACAACACGCTGAACATCATGACCCTGACCGGCGCGCAACTGCGCGAACTGCTGGAGCAGCAGTGGCAGACCGGCAGCATGGGCTTCTACCCGCTGCAACCGTCCGCGTCGCTGAGCTATCGCTGGGACGCGGCGCGACCGAAGGGCCAGCACGTCATCGCCGAAAGCCTGATGATCGACGGTCAGCCGGTGCAGCCGGGGCAGGAATACCGGATCACCGTGAACTCCTTTCTCGCCGACGGTGGGGACAATTTCACCGTGCTGAAGGCCGGTAAACGGCTGGACACCGGTCTCAACGACCTCGAAGCGCTGATCGTCTACCTGCAGGGCCGTGACCAGGCCGGGCAGCCGGCGGGGCTGGCCGAGGCCGAACAACGTATCCAGCGGGTCGGTGAAAGCCTGGCCGGGAGTGAGCAATGAACCGCAGCAGCGAACTGCAGGCGCTGTACGAGCGCCTGCTGCCGGAGGCCATCGCGGCCTCCGGAAAGGCCTGGTGCCCGCACTCGGAATTTCCCGTGGGCGCCGCGCTGATGACCGCAGACGGTACGGTCATCCAGGGCTGCAACGTGGAGAACGTCTCCTACGGGCTGACCAACTGCGCCGAGCGCACCGCGCTGTTCAGCGCCATCTGCCAGGGCGAGAAGCCGCAGAGCTTCCAGGCGATGCTGGTGTATGCGCCGAAGTTGGCTCTGATTTCGCCCTGCGGCGCCTGCCGCCAGGTGATGGTCGAGCTGCTCGGCAAGGGCTGCCCGGTGTTCTGCGTGGGCCATGACGCATCGGCCGCAAGGGACTGGACGGTGGAGCAACTGCTGCCCGGCGCCTTCGACGCCTTCTGAACACAACGAAAACCAGAAAATCGCAGCCGTTCGTTTCTTATTTGTGGGGAGTCACCGGAACATGAGCCTTATCGGCATAGTTGTGCTGTTTCTGATCGCTTACGCGCTGTCCTCGGCGCGCCGCGCGATCAACTGGCGCACGATCCTCGGCGCGTTCGCCTTCCAGGTGTTCTTCGCCGCCTTCGCGCTCTACGTGCCTTGGGGGCAGAGTGTGATGGCCAACGTTTCCGACGCGGTGTCCAACCTCGAGGTCTACGGCAATCAGGGCATCAGCTTCCTCTTCGGCGGGCTCAACGACGGCGCGCTGATGCACCAGCTGTTCGGCAACCACAGCTTCATTTTCGCCCTCAAGGTGCTGCCGCTGATCGTCTTCTTCAGCGGCCTGATGGCGGTGCTCTATCACATCGGCGTGATGGGCGTGATCATCCGCGTGTTCGGCGGCAGCCTTGGCCGGGTGCTCGGCACCAGCCGCACGGAAACCATGTCCGCGGTGGCCAACATCTTCGTCGGTACCACCGAGGCGCCGCTGGTGATCCGCCCGTTCCTGGCGCGGATGACCGAGTCCGAGCTGTTCTCGGTGATCGTGTGCGGGCTGGCCTCGGTGGCCGGTTCGGTGCTGATCGGCTATGCCTCGCTGGGTATCGACATGCGCTACCTGATCGCGGCGAGCTTCATGTCCGCGCCGGGCGGCCTGCTGATGGCCAAGCTGATGATTCCGGAAACCCAGAAGGTGCATGACGATCCGGCCGAACACACGGAGTTCGAGGATGAGGAGAAACCGGCCAACGTCATCGACGCCGCCGCCATCGGCACCGCCAACGGCCTGCAACTGGCACTCAACGTCGGCGCCATGCTGCTGGTGTTCATCGCACTGATCGCGCTGCTCAACGGCATTCTCGGCTGGTTCGGCGGGCTCGCCGGCTTCCCCGAACTGAGCCTGCAACTGATCCTCGGTTATCTGTTCGCGCCCTTGGCCTTCGTGCTCGGCGTGCCCTGGAGCGAGGCAGTGACCGCCGGCAGCCTGATCGGCGAGAAGCTGGTGCTCAACGAATTCGTCGCCTACGTCGACATGGCGCCGCTGATTGACCCGGTTCAGGCGGCGGCGCGTGGCGTGGCGGTACTCTCGGCGCACACCCAGGTGATCATCACTTTCGCCCTGTGCGGCTTCGCCAACNNTCGCCAACCTGTCGTCGATCGGCATCGTCCTCGGCGGCATGGGCGTGATGGCGCCGAACCGGCGCAAGGATCTCGCGCGCCTGGGCGTCAAGGCGGTGGTCGCCGGCTCCCTGGCTAACCTGATGAGTGCGGCGATCGCCGGCTTCTTCATCTCGATCTGAAACGACCCTAGCTCATTAGTGTGAACAATAAATGACCGACAACGATGAAACCCTCGCGCGCAAGGTGATTGCGCTGCTCGACCTGACCTCGCTGAACGACGATGACGACGACGCGCGCATCGTCGAGCTCTGCCACAAGGCGATNNCCGTCTGCGTGTTCCCGCGCTTCGTCGCGCTGGCGCGGCGCAGCCTCGACGCCCTGGGCGGCCAGGCCGTGGCCATCGCCACGGTGACCAACTTCCCGGCCGGCGACGCCGCGCTGGATAGCGTGCTCACGGAAACCCGCCAGGCGCTGGACGACGGCGCCGACGAGATCGACGTGGTTTACCCGTACCGCGCGCTGCTGGCCGGCGACGCCGCCAGTGGCATCGCCCTGGTGCAGGCCTGCAAGGCGCTCTGCGAAGGGCGCGCGCTGCTCAAGGTGATCCTCGAGACCGGCGAGCTGGTCGACCCGCTGCTGATCCGCAAGGCCAGCCAGGACGCCATCGCCGCTGGTGCCGATTTCATCAAGACCAGCACCGGCAAGGTCAAGGTCAACGCCACCGCGCAAGCGGCGGAAATCATGCTCGGCTGCATCGCCGACAGCGGCGGCTCGGTAGGCTTCAAGCCGGCCGGCGGGATGAAGACGCTGCCCGAGGCGATGGTCTACCTGTGGCTCGCCCAGCGTCTGCTCNNTGGTCTACCTGTGGCTCGCCGAGCGTCTGCTCGGGCGCGAATGGATCACCCCGCGGCACCTGCGCTTCGGCGCCTCCAGCCTGCTCAACGACCTGTTGCGGCGGCTCGGTCAGGCTCCGCTGCTGGCGATGGAAGGAGCGTACTGATGGGCTGGCTACCGCAGGAAGTGATCCGTCGAAAGCGCGACGGCAAGGTGCTCAGCGAGGCTGATATCCAGCGCTTCGTCGCCGGCATCACCGATTTCAGCATCAGCGAAGGGCAGGCCGCGGCGTTCGCCATGGCCGTGCTGCTCAAGGGCATGAACGTCGAGGAACGCATCGCCCTGGCCACCGCCATGCGCGATTCCGGCCGCGTATTGAGCTGGAACCTGCCCGGTCCGGTGGTCGACAAGCACTCCACCGGCGGCATCGGCGACCTCGTCAGCCTGCCGCTTGCACCGCTGCTGGCCGCGTGTGGCTGCTACGTGCCGATGATCTCCGGGCGCGGCCTCNNGTCGCTGCCTGCGGCGGCTATATCCCAATGATCTCCGGGCGCGGCCTCGGCCACACCGGGGGCACCCTGGACAAGCTCGACAGCATCCCCGGCTACGACAGCCAGCCCAGCATGGCGCGGCTGCACGAAGTGGTGGCCAAGGTCGGCTGCGCGATCATCGGCCAGACCAACGACCTGGCTCCGGCGGACAAGCGTCTCTACGCGATCCGCGACGTCACCGCCACGGTGGAATCCATCGACCTGATCGTCGCCTCGATCCTCAGCAAGAAACTGGCTGCCGGGCTCGACGTGCTGCTGATCGACGTGAAGGTCGGCAACGGCGCCTTCATGGCCGAGGCCGACGATGCCCTGGCGCTGGCCGAGAGCATCGTCGCGGTGGCCAACGGCGCCGGCGTGCGCACCCGCGCGCTGATCACCGACATGAGCCAGCCGCTGGCGCGCTCGGCCGGCAACGCCTTGGAAGTGGAAGAGGCCATCGCCCTGCTGCGCG
>DIEE01000117.1 GCA_002418465.1 Pseudomonas sp. UBA5782
ACTGCGGCGTCGAAGGCGTTGCCGCCGCTATCGAGGATCTCCTGGCCGGCGGCGGTGGCCTGCGGGTGCGCGCTGGCGACGGCGGCCTGGCCGGTGCTCTGGGCCTGGGCAGTGCAGACGAGAAGGAAGGCGGCGAAACCAAGAAACGCGCTCTGCAACCGGCGCATGTCAGGCCTTGCCCGTGATGATCAGGTACTTGCTCATCAGCTGGTCCTTGGTTTCCACCCGCGCCTCGTCGAGGGGGATGCAGTCCACCGGGCAGACCTGCTGGCACTGCGGTTCGTCGTAGTGGCCGACGCACTCGGTGCACAGGTTGGGATCGATGACGTAGATCTCCTCGCCTTGGGAAATCGCCCCGTTCGGGCACTCGGGTTCGCAGACGTCGCAGTTGATGCAATCGTCGGTGATTTTCAGGGACATCGAACAACTCCTGCCGAGGCGAACGGCCTGGGCACTGGCAAGGTGGCCGTGAATTGTGCCGCATCGTCGCCGGGCTTGCACGCCGCGGCGGCGAATGGGGGCGCGCGCGGCGTTCGATCCGGCCGCGCGGCAAGGGTTCCCGGGTCAGCGCTTGAAGCGTTCGGCGAGGGCCTTGGCGACCGCCGGATGGACGAACTTGGTGATGTCGCCGCCGAGGTTGGCGATCTCGCGGACCAGGGTCGAGGAGATGTAGGAGAAGTGCTCAGACGGCGTGAGGAACAGGCTTTCCACGTCCGGCGCCAGTTGGCGGTTCATGTTCGCCAGCTGGAATTCGTATTCGAAGTCGGACACCGCGCGCAGGCCGCGCAGGATGATGTTGGCCTGCTGTTCCTTGACGAAGTGCGCCAGCAGCGTGGAGAAGCCGACCACCTCGACGTTGGGCAGGTGCCGGGTCACTTCGCGGGCCAGCTCGACGCGTTGCTCCAGCGGGAACAGCGGGTTCTTCTTCGGGCTGGCGGCGACGGCGATGACCACGCTGTCGAACAGCTTCGATGCGCGCTCGATGAGATCGCCGTGCCCCTGGGTGATGGGGTCGAACGTACCCGGGTACAGCACTCGGTTCATCGCGATGTCCTGGCAGGATCAAGGGGACCCGGATGGTAGCGCAGCAGGCCGGAGCGGCCAAGCGGGGCGCGCCGGCGTGAATGTCGGGGAAACACCGGCTTCCTTGCGGCAAATCGGCGGGATGCGCCTGGCTCCCCTGGTGCATGCTCGTCTCTTGCGTCAGGCCTTCAGCCGCTCGGCCAGTTGCGTCGCCAACTGGGCGCTGAGGCCGTAGACCGACAGCTGCGGGTTGGCGCCGATGCTGGTGGGGAACAGCGAACCGTCGTGGATCGACAGGTTCTGCAACTGGTGATGGCGGCCCAGGCTGTCGGCCACCGCGCGCTTCGGGTCCTCGCCCATGGCGCAGCCGCCCATCACGTGGGCGCTGCCCAGGCGGGTGCGGAACAGCTCCAGGCGCAGGCCGTCGATCAGCTCGCGCGCCGCCTGCGGCGTGGTCACGTAGTCGGCATCGGCGTGCAACGGCAGCACCGCCTTGGCGCCGGCGGCGAACTGGATCTCGGCCATGGTCTGGAAGGACCGGCGCAGGCCGTCCCAGGCGTAGTCGCTGAGCTGATAATCGAGCACCGGCGAGCCGTCGCCGCGCAGCTCCACGCTGCCGCCCGTGCTCTGCGGGTGGAAGCCGTCGCGCAGCAGGGCGAGCATCACGTTGGTGTGCGGCAGCTTCTCCATGCGCAGCGCGTTGTCCTCGCCGAAGCGGCCGAGCAGGGTGGTCGCCAACGCCGGTTGCAGCGGTGGCACCTCGAGCTTGAAGGACATCCGCCCGGTGGGGCCGTCGTCCCACTGGAAATGGTCCGAGTAGATCGACTGCGGCGCGCCGTAGAACGGGTTGATGACCTGCTCGAACTGCGCGGCGGAGAAGTTCACCAGATGCAGGAAGGTGCGCTTGCCGGTGCGCCCGTGCGGGTCCGGCGCGGCGGAGCGCAGGAGGATCGCCGGGGTGTTGATGCCGCCGCCGGCGAGCACGTAATGCCGCGCCTTGACCGTGATGCGTCGCCCGGTCGGTGCCACGCAACGCGCGTCCAGCGCCTGGCAGCTCAGCCCGCTGACCTTGTCGCCGTCCAGCAGCAGCGTGTCGGCGCGCGCCAGGTAAAGTAGCTCGCCGCCCTTGTCGAGGGTCGCCGGAATGGTCGTCACCAGCATCGACTGCTTGGCGTTAGTCGGGCAGCCCATGCCGCAGTAGCCGATGTTCCAGCAGCCGCGGACGTTGCGCGGAATGACTTTCCAGTGATAGCCGAGTTTCTCGCAGCCCGTGCGCAGCACGTCGTTGTTGCCGTTGGGCGGCAGCGCCCAGGGCGTCACGCCGAGGCGTTCTTCCATGCGCGAGAACCAGGGCGCCATCTCGGCGGCGCTGTGGCCGCGGACGTCGTATTCGCGCGCCCAGTGTTCCAGGGTCGGCTCCGGGGTGCGGAAGCTGGAGGTCCAGTTGACCAGCGTGGTGCCGCCCACCGCGCGGCCCTGGAGGATGACGATGGCGCCGTCCTTGCTCATCCGCCCGATGCCTTCCTGATACAGGCTCGGGTAGGCCTCGGCTTCCTGCATGTGGAAATCGCTGCTGGTCTTCAGTGGGCCTTCCTCGATCAGCAGCACCTTGTAGCCGGCGGCGCTGAGGATTTCCGCGGTGGTGCCGCCGCCGGCGCCGGTGCCGACGATGGCCACGTCGCATTCCAGGGTCAGGTCGTTTTCCAGGCGCGAGCCGTCGTGGGTCTTCCAGCCGCGGGCCAGGCCTTCGCGGAACAGATCGGGTACGGGCATTCAGGCGTCTCTCTTGTTCTTATGGGGGCAAAATCGCACCGCCAGCCAGGGCATTTCCAACGCCGGATGGCCGACGCGCAGCAGCTCGTCAGGTCGTCAGATCGCTGGTGGACCGGGATAGCCACAGTGTGCCCAGGCCTCCTGGCGGCTGTACCAGGCCATCATCACCAGTTTGAGCAGCGACTCGTGGCCCATGCGCAGCAGGGCGATGGAACTGTCCTGCCAGCGCGCGAGGAACTGGCGGACGTCGTCGGCGCTGGCGTTTTCCCAACGGCCCCAGACACCGGTCAGCGGCCCCCGGGTGATCCGCAGGGCGAGCACGTCGAACAGTTGCTGGGTCAGCTTGAGCAATTCGGGGGAAAGGTGGTCGAGGCTGTAGTCCAGGCTCTGCAGCGTGCCGTCGATCGCCTTGGGCATCTGCGCGGCGGGCACGGCGCCGTCGAGCAGCACCGGGATCAGCGCGCGGAGAAACGGCAGGTCGGTTCCCCGCAGCAACGCATAGCCGCTGGCCGGGGTGCCCGCCGAGCAGCCGCTGAGCGAGGCGCCGAGGCCGGCGGTGGCGAGGAACGCGGAACCGACCAGCCCGACTCTGAGCAGGCCGCGGCGGCTGAGGGCCGGGGTGGAAAGCGTGGTGTTTGTCATTCTTGTAGTCACCGGATGGCTCGCTGTGGCGCTGTGGCTTCAGCGGATGAACAGTTTGTAGACCAGCTTCTGAATCGCCTTGCCGTAGGGCGGATAGATCATTCGCGCGGCGTTGAAGCGCGGCTTGCTGAACACCGCCTTGGCCTTGCTGAAGGTGAGGAAACCCTCGTGGCCGTGGTAGTGGCCCATGCCCGAGGCGCCGACACCGCCGAAGGGCACGTCGTCCTGCGCCACGTGCAGCAGGGTGTCGTTGAGGCAGACGCCGCCCGAATGGGTCTGCGCCAGCACGCGGCGCTGCTCGGCCTTGTCGTAGCCGAAGAAGTACAGCGCCAGCGGGCGTGGCCGCGCGTTGACGTAATCCAGCGCCTCATCGAGACGGCCGTAGGGAATTACCGGCAGCAGCGGGCCGAAGATCTCGTCCTGCATCACCCGCATCTCGTCGTTCACGTCCAGCAGCAGGGTATGCGCCAGGCGTGCGCCCTGGCTCTGCGGGAACAGCGGCAGCAGGGTCGCGCCCCGGGCTTCGGCATCGCTCAGGTAGTCGTTGAGGCGGGCCAGTTGGCGCGGGTTGATGATCGCCGTGTAGTCCGGGTTGTTCTCCAGCGTCGGGTAGAAGCGCTGCACCGCCTCGCGGTAGGCGGCGACGAATTCCTGCAGGCGCGCCTGCGGGACCAGCACATAGTCCGGGGCGATGCAGGTCTGTCCGGCATTCAGCGTCTTGCCCCAGGCGATGCGCTCGGCGGCCTGCGCCAGCGGCACCTCGGCGCTGATGATCGCCGGCGACTTGCCGCCCAGCTCCAGCGTCACCGGCACCAGGTTTTCCGCCGCGGCGCGCATCACCTGGCGCCCGATGCTGGTGGCGCCGGTGAACAGCAGGTGGTCGAAGGCCAGCCGCGAGAAGGCGATGCCGACCTCGACGTCGCCCTCGACCACCGCCACCAGGTCTTCCGGGTAAATCTTCGCCAGCAGGGTCTTGAGCAGGCGCGAGGTGGCGGGCGTCGACTCGCTCATCTTGATCATCACCCGGTTGCCGGCGGACAGCGCGCCGATCGCCGGGCCGAGGGCGAGGAACAGCGGGTAATTCCACGGCACGATCACGCCAATCACGCCCAGCGGCTGGTAGACCACCTGCGCGCTGGCCGGCTGGAACTGCAGGCCCACGGCACGCCGCGAGGGCTTCATCCATTTGCGCAGGCGCTTGCTGGCGTATGCGATGCCGTGCAGGCAGGGCATGATTTCGGCAAGCAGGGTTTCGTCCGCTGAACGGTTGCCGAAGTCCTCGCCGATGGCGGCGATGATCGCCTGCTGTTCGTCGAGCAGCAGCCGGTGCAGGTCCTCGAGGCGACGGATGCGCTGCTCGGCGGAAGGCATCGGATCGGCGCGAAAGGCGGCGCGCTGGCGGGAGAGAAGGGCTTCCAGCGGCCCGGCGTCCTGGCGTTCGGCGGAGGAGAGTGGCGTGATCAGGGCGAGATCGGCGGACATGGCGGCACCTTTGGCGGGGCGATTGTTATTGTCGTTCGGGAATTTCTAGAGCAATTACTCTAAAGTGTCAAATGCCGGGATCGTTCGCGCCGTTGAAGGGGGCCTGGACGCCCGAGGCGAGCCGCGCCAGCCAACCAGGAGCGGGTGCGGGCGAACCGCGTGGAGGTGTTTCCGCGCGGCGCGCGTTGTACCTTGTGCCCACCTGCCCCCATCGAGCGAGCCATGTCGCCAGCACCTAAGACCCGCGAGCGCATCGTCCAGGCCAGCCTGCAGCTGTTCAACGCGCAGGGCGAACGCAGCGTGACCACCAACCACATCGCCGCGCACCTGCGGATTTCGCCGGGTAACCTGTACTACCACTTCCGCAACAAGCAGGCGATCATCGCCGAGCTGTTCGCCGAGTACGAAAGCCGTGTGGATGCCTTCCTGCGCCGCCCGGAGCGGGCGCTGACGGTGGACGACAAGACCTTCTACCTGGAGGCGCTGCTGGCCGCGATGTGGCACTACCGCTTCCTCCACCGCGACCTCGAACACCTGCTGGAAACCGACGCCGCGCTGGCCGAGCGCTACCGGCAGTTCGCCCAGCGCTGCCTGGGCCACGCGCAGAGTATCTACGCCGGTTTCGTCGAGGCCGGCATCCTGCGCATGACGCCGGCGCAGGTAGAAGCGCTGAGCCTGAACGCCTGGATCATGATGACCTCCTGGGTGCGCTTTCTCTGCACCGTGCGTGGCGCCTCCGCCGAACTCGACGAAGACCTCATGCGTCGCGGCATCTACCAGGTGCTGGCGCTGGAAGGCGGCTACCTCACCCCCGCCGCGCAAGGCGCCGTGGAGCAGCTCTACGAGCGGCTGTTCGTGCCGCTCGAGCGGGTGCTGGGGCAGACGTAGGACGGCTGCAACCCGCGCATTCGCCTGGGGACGGTAGGGGCGAACTTGTTCGCCTGTCGGCGCCGAGCGGGCGAACACGTTCGCCCCTACAGGGTTTGGCTCCGCGTCTTCGTGACCGAACAACCGCCACGCAGGTACCGTACGGCAGACACAAAAAAGCCCCGGCTATGCGCCGAGGCTTTCGAATTTGGCTCCGCGACCTGGACTCGAACCAGGGACCCAATGATTAACAGTCATTTGCTCTACCGACTGAGCTATCGCGGAACAGCGACGCGTATCCTACTGATTAGGAACAAGAAGTCAACTACCGGAAAGCACCCGGCGATGACCGAGTCGGCAGGCTGCCGCCGCATGGGCGGAAGCAGCCAGCGCGGCCTCAGAGGACCTTGGCGATGGCCTGGGTAACGGCGCCCAGGTTGCCGTGGTTGAGGGCGGCGACGCAGATGCGTCCGGTGCCGACAGCATAGATGCCGAACTCGCTGCGCAGCCGCTCGACCTGCTCGGCGGTCAGGCCGGAGTAGGAGAACATGCCGCGCTGGCGGGCGACGAAGCTGAAGTCGCGGGTGGCGCCCAGCGCGGCCAGTTGATCGACCAGCGCCAAGCGCATGCCGCGAATACGCTCGCGCATCTCGCCCAGTTCCTCTTCCCAGAGCGCGCGCAGTTCCGGGCTGTCGAGCACGGCGGCGACGACGCTGGCGCCGTGGGTCGGCGGGTTGGAGTAGTTAGTGCGGATCACCCGCTTGAGCTGCGAAAGCACGCGCGCGGCATCATCCTTCGAGGCGCTGACGATGGACAGCGCGCCGACGCGCTCGCCGTAGAGCGAGAAGGATTTCGAGAACGAGCTGGAAACGAAGAACTCCAGGCCGGATTCGGCGAACAGGCGCACCGCTTCGGCGTCCTGGTCGATGCCATCGCCGAAGCCCTGGTAGGCGATGTCGAGGAAGGGCACGTGTTCGCGCTCGCGCAGCACCTCAAGCACGGCCTTCCAATCTTCGGGCTGCAGGTCGACGCCGGTCGGGTTGTGGCAGCAGGCGTGCAGCACGACCACCGAGCGGGCCGGCAGGGCCTGCAGGTCGGCGAGCATGCCGGCGCGGTCGACGCCGTGGCTGGCGGCGTCGTAGTAGCGGTAGTTCTGCACCGGGAAGCCGGCGGACTCGAACAGCGCGCGGTGGTTTTCCCAGCTCGGGTCGCTGATCGCCACCACGGCGTCGGGCAGCAGACGCTTGATGAAGTCGGCGCCGACCTTCAGCGCGCCGGTGCCGCCGAGGGCCTGGGCGGTGATCACGCGGCCTTCGGCGAGCAGGGCGGAGTCGGCGCCGAAGAGCATCTTCTGCACGGCCTTGTCATAGGCGACGATGCCGTCGATCGGCAGGTAGCCGCGCGGCGCATGCGCGGCGATGCGGGCTTTCTCCGCTTCGGCGACGGCGCGCAGCAGGGGAATTCGTCCCTCTTCGTTGGTGTAGACGCCGACACCGAGGTTGACCTTGGTGCTTCGGGTATCCGCGTTGAACGCCTCGTTCAGGCCGAGGATCGGGTCGCGCGGTGCCATTTCTACAGCGGAGAACAAACTCATGGTCGGGGAGCTCGAAGGGAAGAGGACGATAGGTCGGTGCGCCCCCTTGCCGTCAGGCGCTGAGGAAGGCGCAAACGGGGCGGTATTATAGCGGCCGAGTCCGCTACCCGCGATATCATCGACAGCCGTTCACGGGGAAATTTCCCCATCCCGAGTGATCATCGTCACCCTTCGTGCGTTTCGCTTCTCCCAGCTTCGAGGTCCACATGTCCGAGTTCCAACTGGTTACCCGCTTCCAGCCCGCTGGCGACCAGCCCGAGGCGATCCGACAGATGGTCGAGGGCATCGAGGCCGGCCTGTCGCACCAGACCCTGCTCGGGGTGACCGGCTCCGGCAAGACGTTCAGCATCGCCAACGTGATCGCCCAGGTTAAACGGCCGACCATGGTGCTGGCACCGAACAAGACCCTGGCCGCGCAGCTGTATGGCGAGTTCAAGGCGTTCTTCCCGAACAACGCGGTGGAGTACTTCGTTTCCTATTACGACTACTACCAGCCCGAAGCCTACGTGCCGTCGTCCGATACCTACATCGAGAAGGACTCCTCGATCAACGACCACATCGAGCAGATGCGCCTGTCGGCGACCAAGGCGCTGATCCAGCGCTCCGACGCGATCATAGTTACCACGGTGTCGTGCATCTACGGCCTGGGCAGCCCGGAGACCTACCTGAAGATGGTCCTGCACGTGGACCGCGGCGACAAACTCGACCAGCGCGAGCTGCTGCGCCGGCTCACCGAGTTGCAGTACACGCGCAACGAGATGGACTTCGCCCGCGCCACCTTCCGCGTGCGCGGCGACGTGATCGACGTGTTCCCGGCGGAATCCGACCTGGAAGCGGTGCGCATCGAGCTGTTCGACGACGAGGTGGAGAACCTCTCGGCCTTCGATCCGCTGACCGGCGAGGTGATCCGCAAGCTGGCGCGCTTCACCTTCTTCCCCAAGACCCACTACGCGACGCCGCGCGAGACGCTGCTCGACGCGATGGAGAACATCAAGGCCGAGCTCAAGCTGCGCCTGGATTACCTGCGCGAGAACCACAAGCTGGTGGAGGCGCAGCGGCTCGAGCAGCGCACCCGCTTCGACCTGGAGATGATCCTCGAACTGGGCTACTGCAACGGCATCGAAAACTACTCGCGCTACCTCTCCGGGCGCGGTCCCGGCGAGGCGCCGCCGACCCTGTTCGACTACCTGCCGGCCGACGCGCTGCTGGTGATCGACGAGTCCCACGTCAGCGTGCCGCAGGTCGGCGCGATGTACAAAGGCGACCGTTCGCGCAAGGAAACGCTGGTCGAATACGGCTTCCGCCTGCCGTCGGCGCTGGACAACCGGCCGCTGCGCTTCGACGAGTGGGAGGCGATCAGCCCGCAGACCATCTTCGTTTCCGCCACGCCCGGCCCCTACGAGGCCGAGCACGCCGGGCGGGTGGTCGAGCAGGTGGTGCGGCCGACCGGGCTGGTCGACCCGCAGATCGAGATCCGCAAGGCGACAACTCAGGTCGACGACCTGCTATCTGAAATCACCAGGAACGTCGCCATCGGCGAGCGCGTGCTGGTCACCACCCTGACCAAGCGGATGGCCGAGGACCTCACCGACTACCTCGCCGACCACGGCGTGCGGGTGCGCTACCTGCACTCGGACATCGACACCGTGGAGCGCGTCGAGATCATCCGCGACCTGCGCATCGGCACCTTCGACGTGCTGGTGGGGATCAACCTGCTGCGCGAGGGCCTGGACATGCCCGAAGTGTCGCTGGTGGCGATCCTGGATGCCGACAAGGAAGGCTTCCTGCGTTCCGAGCGTTCGCTGATCCAGACCATCGGCCGCGCCGCGCGCAACCTCAACGGCCGGGCGATCCTCTACGCCGACAACGTCACCGGCTCGATGCAGCGGGCGATCGACGAGACCGAGCGCCGGCGCAACAAGCAGATCGCCTTCAACGAAGCCAACGGCATCGTTCCGCGCGGGGTGACCAAGGACGTCCAGGACATCCTCGAAGGCGCAACGGTGCCGGGATCGCGCAGCAAGAAGCGCCGCGGCGAAGCCAAGGCCGCCGAGGAAAGCGCGCGCTACGAGAACGAACTGCGCTCGCCGAGCGAGATCAACAAACGCATCCGCACCCTGGAAGAGAAGATGATGCAGCTGGCCCGCGATCTGGAGTTCGAGGCCGCGGCGCAGATGCGCGACGAGATCCAGAAGCTGCGCGAGCGGCTGCTGCAGGTTTGAGTCGGTCGTTCCGCGCGGAAGCCTGTTGCGGGTTGGACAGGCCCGATTTCAGACCAGGTGAGTGCCACACCGTATCGGCCCGAAAAGGCGAACAAGTTCGCCCCTACAAGAGCAGCTGATCCTGAGCCGACGAACACGTTGCCCCCACGAAAGCAGGGCTGCTCCTGGGGTGGCGAACAGGTTGGTTCTTAGGGATGCCGGGCTGCTCCTGGCAAGCCGCACAAGCGGGGCGGTGCAGCTCCTGTAACGCCGGGCACGTTCGTCTCTACGGAAGCAGGTTGCTCCTGTAGGGGCGAACTTGTTCGCCGGGCAGCTGGTTTATGCCGCCCGCTCAATGCCCACCACCGCCCTGGATTCCCTTGGGCAGCGCGCGCGTCAGCAGCACCGCGAGCATGCTGATGCCCAGCGCGATGCCGACGCAGTGGAAGGCGTCGTTGTAGGCCATGATCGCCGCCTGCTGGTGGACGATCTCGTTGAGCTTGCCCAGCGCCGCGGTCTCGTTGCCGAGTTGCCCGGTGAGCAGGTTCAGGCGTTCGGCGACCTGCGGATTGCTCGGCACCACGGCTTCGCGCAGGTAGTCGAAGTAGACCTTGGTGCGGGCGTCCAGCAGGGTGGCGAGCAGGGCGATGCCGATGGCGCCACCGAGGTTGCGCAGGATGTTGAACAGGCTCGACGCCGAGCCGGCGTCCTGCGGCTGGATGTAGGCGGTGGCGATCAGCGAGATGGTCACCATGATCATCGGCTGGCCGATGGCGCGGATGATCTGGATCGGGTGGAACTGGTCGCCGGCGAAGTCCGGGTTGAGCACGCCCGAGGCGAAGCTGGAGAAACCGAACAGGGCGAAACCGGCGGCGCACAGCAGTTTCGGCGGGATCACCTTCATCAGCTTGGGCACGAAGGGAATCAGCACCAGCTGCGGCAGGCCCATCCACATGATCACTTCGCCGATCTGCAGTGCGTTGTAGTTCTGGATCTGCGCCAGGTACAGCGGCAGCAGGTAGATCGAGCCGTAGAGGCCCAGGCCCATGCCGAGGCTGGCGATGCTGGTCAGGCCGAAGTTGCGTTCGCGCAGGATGCCGAGGTTGATCAGCGGGTTGGGCCGCGACACCTGCAGGATGACGAACAGGACCAGGCTGAGCAGCGCGACGCTGCCCAGGCCGACGATCAGCGAGGACTCCAGCCAGTCCTTGCGGTGGCCTTCCTCAAGGAACACCTGCAGGCAACCTAGGCCGAGCGCCAGGGTGACGATGCCGGCGTAGTCGCTGGTCTTCAGCAGCTCCCAGTGCGGCGCCTTCTTCTCCAGCCCGTAGAGCAGCCCGGCGATCATCAGCAGGCCGGGCGGCACGTTGATGTAGAAGATGTATTCCCAGCCCCAGTTCTCGGTCAGCCAGCCGCCCAGCGTCGGCCCGATGGAGGGCGCGAAGGTGGCGGTGATGGCGAACAGCGCCATGCCCTTGGCGCGGTGATGATCGGGCAGCTTGATCAGCGTGAGGGTGAACGCCAGCGGGATCAGCGCGCCACCGGTGAAGCCCTGCAACGCGCGGAAGACGATCATGCTCTCCAGGTTCCAGGCCATCGAGCAGAGCAGCGACGAGGCGAGGAAACCCAGCGACACCCACACCGCCAGCCGCCGCGCCGAGAGCAGCTGCACCAGCCAGGCGGTGAGCGGAATCATGATGATTTCCGCGACCAGATAGGAGGTGGAAATCCACGAGCCTTCCTCCAGGGTCGCCGACAGCGCGCCCTGGATGTCCTTGAGCGAGGAGTTGGTGATCTGGATGTCGAGCACGGCCATGAAGGCGCCGAGCATCGCGCTCATCACCGCGATCCAGTCGCGCCGGCTGGGCTCGCCGGTGGGCCGGATCAGTTGATCGCCGGCCACGCTATTCGGCGGCCTGGATGCTGACGTCGACGTCCACCGACATGCCCGGACGGATGCGCCCCTTGAGCGGGTTGTCGGCGGGAATGGCGATCTTCACCGGGATGCGCTGCACGACCTTGGTGAAGTTGCCGGTGGCGTTGTCCGGCGGCAGCAGGCTGAACTGCGCACCGGATGCGGCGAACAGGCTCTGCACGCTGCCCTCGATGGGAGTGTCGGGGAAGCTGTCGAAGGTCAGCTCGGCCTTCTGCCCCGGCTGCATCTTGCCGATCTGGGTTTCCTTGAAATTGGCCTGCACCCAGATCGCCTCGTCCGGCACCAGCGCCAGCAGGTGGCTGCCGACCTGGGTGTACTGCCCGGCACGGGCGCTGCGCTGGCCGACCAGCCCGGAAACCGGCGCGTGGATTTCCGTGCGGGTGAGGTTCAGCTCGGCCTGGGCGAGGTCGGCGCGGGCACTGGTGATCTGCGCATCGAGGCGCTTGAGATCGGCGTTCAGCGCCTCCACCTGCTGGCGTTGACCGGCAAGATCGGCCTGCGCCTTGGCCATCTGCGAGCGCGCCACGCGGCTGTCGGCGGAGAGCGTGGTGACGCGTTCCTCGGACACGTAGCCCGGCTTGCGCAGTGCCTGCGCGCGCGACAGGTCGACCTGGGTCCGCCCCAGCGTCGCCTGGCTGGCGGCGACGTCCGCTTCGCCGGCGGCGATCAGGCTGGCCTGCTGGGTCAGCCGGCTCTGCGCCTGGGCACGCTCGGCCTCGCGGGTGGCGAGGGTGGCGCGGGCGCGCTCCAGGGCCAGCTGGAAGTCGTCCGGCTCCAGGCGGATCAGCAGGTCGCCCTTGTTCACCTGCTGGTTGTCGTCGACCAGAACGTTGATCACGCGGGCGCTCAGCTGGCTGGATACGCGGGTGATCTCGCCCTGCACGTAGGCGTTGTCGGTGTGCTCGTGGAAGCGTCCGATCAGCCACCAATGGACGAAGAAGCCGCCGGCGACCAGGGCGACGAGAAGCAGGAAGATGAACAGACGGCGTTTGAGTTGCGCGGGCATGGGGCGGGGCTCGAGGCGGTTCTTGGAATTAGGCCGGAGAATCTACCAGTGTTCCTGCATGGCATATAGCCGCTACACTTCCGAAATTTGTTGCGTATAGGGAACAATAATGGGCCTTGATGATGCACTGATCTTCACCCGAGTCGTCGAATACCACAGCTTCACCCAGGCCGCGCAGAGCCTGAGCATGCAGAAATCCACCGTCAGCCGACGCATCGCGCTGCTCGAAGAGCGCCTCGGCGTGCGCCTGCTCAACCGCACCACGCGCAAGCTGCGGCTGACCGAAGTCGGCCAGGCCTACTACGAGCGCTGCCGGCAGATCATGCTGGACTTCGCCGAGGCCGAGCAGGCGGTCACCCAGTTGCAGAAGGACCCCTCCGGGCTGCTGCGGATCACCGCGCCGATCGAGTTCGGCCAGCTGTTCCTCGGCCGTCTGCTCGGCGCCTTCATGCGCGAGAACCCGCAGATCACCGCCGAAGTGGAGCTCACCTCGCGCTCCGTCGATCCGGTCGAGGAGGGCGTCGACATCGTCATCCACGTCGGCCAGCCGCAGGATTCCAGCCTGGTCGCGCGAATGCTCTGCGAGAACCCGCGGCGCCTGTGCGCCAGCCCGCTGTACCTGGAAATGAACGGCACGCCGCAGAGCGAGGCCGATCTCGCCGCCCACCGGGCCATCCTGATGCCGCACGATTCGACGCGCTACTGGCCGGTGCTGGGGCAGAACATCCCCTGCAACCGGGTGCTTTTCTCGAACAACATCAGCTTCGGTCGCGAGGCGGCACTGGCCGGTGCCGGCATCGCCGCGCTGCCGATGATGATGTGCGAGGAGGAGGTCCGCTCCGGCCAGCTCATCGAGCTGCTGCCCGAGGCGCGTTTGCCGATAAGCGAGCTGTACGCGCTGTACCCGTCGCGGCGTTTCCAGGCGATGAAGGTCAAGGCCTTCCTCGACTTCCTGATGACCCACCTGCCGGTGGAGAACGGTCGCTTGCTGGAGCCATCCGCTGCGCGCCTGTTAACATCGCGGCTTTGATCGACCCTTCGTTCCGCCCCCCGTTTCGAGAGACGCCATGACCACCGTCCGTACCCGCATCGCGCCTTCGCCGACTGGCGATCCGCACGTCGGCACCGCTTACATCGCCCTGTTCAACCTGTGTTTCGCGCGCCAGCACGGCGGCCAGTTCATCCTGCGCATCGAGGACACCGACCAGGTGCGCTCGACCCGCGAATCCGAACAGCAGATCTATGACGCGCTGCGCTGGCTCGGCATCGAATGGGACGAAGGCCCGGACGTCGGCGGCCCGCACGGGCCGTACCGGCAGAGCGAGCGTGGCGAGATCTACCGCAAGTACGCGCTGGAGCTGATCGAGAAAGGCCACGCCTTCTACTGCTTCTGCACCCCGGAAGAACTCGACCAGATGCGCGCCGAGCAGATCGCCCGTGGCGAGACGCCGCGCTACGACGGTCGCGGGCTGAACCTGTCCGCCGAGGAAGTGCAGCGCCGCCTGGCCGCCGGCGAGCCGCACGTGATCCGCATGAAGGTGCCCAGCGAGGGCATCTGCGTGGTACCGGACATGCTGCGCGGCAACGTCGAGATCCCTTGGGACCGCATGGACATGCAGGTGCTGATGAAGACCGACGGTCTGCCGACCTACTTCCTCGCCAACGTCGTCGACGACCACCTGATGAACATCACCCACGTGTTGCGTGGCGAGGAGTGGCTGCCGTCGGCGCCCAAGCTGATCAAGCTCTACGAATACTTCGGCTGGGAGCAGCCGGCGCTGTGCTACATGCCACTGCTGCGCAATCCGGACAAGAGCAAGCTGTCCAAGCGCAAGAACCCGACCTCGGTCACCTTCTACGAACGCATGGGCTTTCTACCCGACGCGATGCTCAACTACCTCGGGCGCATGGGCTGGTCGATGCCCGACGAGCGCGAGAAGTTCTCCCTGGCCGAGATGATCGAGCACTTCGACGTCAGTCGCGTCTCGCTGGGCGGGCCGATCTTCGACCTGGAGAAGCTCTCCTGGCTCAACGGCCAGTGGCTGCGCGAGCTGCCGGTGGAGCGCTTTGCCGCCGAAGTGCAGAAGTGGGCGCTGAACCCTGACTACCTGATGAAGATCGCCCCGCACGTGCAGGGGCGAGTGGAAACCTTCAGTCAGATCGCACCGCTGGCCGGCTTCTTCTTCTCCGGCGGGCTGAACCTCGATGCCGCGCTGTTCGAGCACAAGAAGCTCTCCGCCGACCAGGTGCGCCTGGTCATGCAGCTGGTGCTGTGGAAGCTCGAGGCGCTGCGCCAGTGGGAGAAGGAACGCATCACCGGCTGCATCCAGGCGGTGGCCGAATCGCAGCAGCTCAAGCTGCGCGATCTGATGCCGCTGATGTTCCCGGCGATCACCGGCCAGGCCAGCTCGGTCTCGGTGCTCGACGCCATGGAGATCCTTGGCCCGGACCTGACCCGCTTCCGCCTGCGCCAGGCGCTGGAGCTGCTCGGTGGGGTGTCGAAGAAAGAAACCAAGGAGTGGGAGAAGCTGTTCGCGGCGATTGCCTGACGGGAATCGTTGTCGCAGGCGGTTTTCTGTCGGAAGCGCTTTTAAGTAATTGTTCTTATGGCGGAAAATTTCCAGAGCCGGCGAAAATACTGTTGACAGCCCAGGGGTGCCCACCTAATATGCGCCCCGTCCTTGAGACGGGGCTATAGCTCAGCTGGGAGAGCGCTTGCATGGCATGCAAGAGGTCGACGGTTCGATCCCGTCTAGCTCCACCAATTGCCACGGTCAGTTCGCAGAACTGGCTGATGTTGTAGAAGGGTTTGCGTCCCCTTCGTCTAGTGGCCTAGGACACCGCCCTTTCACGGCGGTAACAGGGGTTCGAGTCCCCTAGGGGACGCCATTATTCCAGCAGCGACATTTCGGTGTCGCGAGTCGAGAGACGATAAATCCGGGGCTATAGCTCAGCTGGGAGAGCGCTTGCATGGCATGCAAGAGGTCGACGGTTCGATCCCGTCTAGCTCCACCAATTCACGGACAAGGCCAGCCGTTTGCGCTGGCCTTGTTTTTCGAAGGTTTCGTCCCCTTCGTCTAGTGGCCTAGGACACCGCCCTTTCACGGCGGTAACAGGGGTTCGAGTCCCCTAGGGGACGCCAGTTTTTTACCCGTGTCTTACGGGATGTTAAGGGTCACCCGTCATTGGGTGGCCCTTTTGTTTTTCTGCCGCCGAATTTTCATTCCGCGCCGCGCAGCCGCTAGACTCGCACTCTCCGTCAACCGGGAGCGAACCGTGAACTGGGATTTCCCCGAGCCTTTCCTGATCGACATCCAGGTCGCCGCCGATGACATCGACGGCCTCGGCCACGCCAACAATGCGGTCTACGTCAGCTGGCTGGAGCGCTGCGCCTGGCGCCATTCGCAGAGCCTGGGGCTGGATCTGGTCGAATATCGCCGGCTCGATCGGGCGATGGCGGTGGTGCGTCACGAGATCGATTACCTGGCCGCCGCCTACGAGGGCGACGAGCTGCACATGGCCACCTGGATCGTCGAGTCCGACCAGCGCCTGCGCATGAACCGGCATTTCCAGCTGGTGCGCAGCCGCGACGCCTGCGTGCTGTTGCGCGCGCAGACCACCTTCGTCTGCATCGAACTGTCCAGCGGTCGTCCCAAGCGGATGCCTGCGGAGTTCGTCGAAGGCTACGGGCGCGCCCTGCTGCCGGCCATGGCGCGCGGCTGAGATCACTCGATCTGCGGCGAGAGGAAGAATCCCGACGCGTTCTGCATGACCTTGTACTCGCGGGTTTCCCCCGGCCGCAGCAGCACCGACTGCGCGCTGACCTGCGCCTGGTCCGGCTTGCACAGCGCCGAGCCGGCCTGCGCCACGCCCAGCGCGACATCGCCGGCCGCCACCTCCAGCACCACCTGATCGCCCGGCGGTCTCTGCGCCGCCATCTGATTCTGGATGTAGAGGTCCA
>DIEE01000286.1 GCA_002418465.1 Pseudomonas sp. UBA5782
GCTGTCCGGTGGCGAGCGCCAGCGCGTTCACCTGGCGCGGGTGCTGGCGCAGCTATGGCCTGGCGCGCAGGGGCAGACGCTGCTGCTCGACGAGCCGACCTCGATGCTCGACCCGTTGCATCAGCACACCACGTTGCAGGCGGTGCACGAATTCGCCTCGCGTGGTGCGGCTGTGCTGCTGATCCTGCATGACCTCAACCTCGCCGCACGCTACTGCGACCGCCTGCTGCTGCTCGGCGCCGGTCGTCCGCAGGTGTTCGGTACACCCGAAGAGGTGCTGCGCGCTGAGCCGCTGCAGGCGGTGTTCGGGCTCGAGGTACTGGTGCAGCGCCATCCGGAGCGCGGCCACCCGCTGATCGTCGCGCGCTGAGCCTTTGCCCGGCGCAAGCTTCGGTTTACCGTGCCGGGAATGTTCTATTGCTGGAGAAACGCCATGCGTGCACTTCTGCTGATCTGCCTCGGCCTGCTGGCGGCGTGCAGGAGCCTGTCGCCCGTGCCCGCCTGGCAGAGCCCGCAGGGGCGTGACGATGCGCAGCTGGGGCAGATCATCGAGTCGAGCAGTGGCGCCAGGCTGACGCCGGCGCAACTGGTCGAACGGCTGGCCGGCTCCGGGCGCGTGCTGGTCGGCGAGCAGCATGACAATCCCGATCACCATGCGCTGGAGCTGTGGCTGTTGCAGGCGCTCGCCAGCCGGCGCGCGCAGGGTAGCCTGCTGCTGGAGATGCTCGAACCGGCACAACAGGCGAAGGTCGATGCGGCCCGCCGGCAGACTGGCGAGGGTGCGCCGCCGGCCGATCTGCCCGCCGCGCTGGCCTGGCAGAAAGGCTGGGACTGGGCGCTGTACGGGCCGCTGGTGCGTTACGCGCTGGGGCAACCCTATCCGTTGCTGGCGGCCAATCTCGACCGCAGCGAGATCATGGGCATTTACCGTGCGCCAACGGCCCTGAGCGGTAGCGCATCCACCGCGCCGGCGGTGCGCGAGCCGCTGCTCGAACAGATTCGCCAGTCGCACTGCGGCTTGCTGCCGGAGTCCCAGCTGCCGGCGATGCTCGCGGTGCAGCAGCAGCGCGACCGGCGCATCGCCGAACGCCTGCGCGATGCGCCTACGCCCGCGCTGCTGTTCGCCGGTGCCTATCACGCGCGCCGTGATCTGGGCGTGCCGCTGCATCTGGCGGATCTCGGCGTGCAGGGTGCGAAGGTGTTGCTGCTGGTCGAAGTCGGGCAGCAGGTTGCGCCGGGCAGCGCCGATTTCATCTGGTACATGGCCGCCCAGCCGGAACAGGATCATTGCGCCGAACTGCGTCGCTGACGCCGCCGGATTCAGGAAATCGCAGGCAAAAAAAGACCCGGCAAAGTGCCGGGTCAATAACCGTGATTAGCCTGATGAGGAGATAACCGAAGAGCCTGATGAGGGACTCTTTGCTTACCTGGCTGATCTCGCGACCAGTTGAGTTAATAATAACAATTCTCATTCCATAGTCAACACCCGATCCTCACTTTATTTGGCGGGTACTGAAAAGCCGTCCTGCGAAAACGAAGAACCCGGCACATGGCCGGGTTCTCAAGCGCCTGTAAAGCCTCAGTCGTCGAGCTGCGAACGGCGCAGCTGGGTGATTTCCTTGTTCATCAGGTCGATGCGCCGGGCCATGCTTTCCACCAGGCTGTGGGCGATGCGCGGGTTGCTCTGCATCAGGCTGAGGAACTGCTCCTTGGGAATCACCATCACCGTGCAGGCTTCGCTGGCGACCACGCTGGCGCTGCGCTTCTCGCGGGTGAACACGGCCATCGCGCCGAAGATTTCATCCTTCTGCACGTCGCCAACCTTCTGCCCGTCGACGAACGCCTCGGCGTGACCATCGATGATGATGAACACGTTGTCCGCTTCGTCGCCCTGCTGGATCAGCTGGTCGCCGGCGGCGAAATGCTGGAAGCCGGTGGCCGGACGGATTTCCGGTTGCTTGAGCCGCGCCACGGCGTCGGAGAGCAGGGCGGTCTGGCCGATCAGGTACTGCAGGAACAGCTCCTGGCGCTGCTCGTCGGCGTAGATGTGGCGGAACACTTCGGTGCGGACGTAGGGAATCAGGCTGACGCTTTCCTCGCTGCTGTAGCGGCAGGAAGGCATGTCGATGCCCTGGCGCAGGCCGACCAGGTCGCCTTCCTGCAGGTAGAACAGCGGGCGGTCTTCCACCGATGCATGCAGCAGGCCGCTCTCGATGATGAACAGGCGCGTGCCCGGCAGCGACTCGGCGAGGTCGTCGGTGGGGTCGAGCTGCAGGACCGGCCCGGCCGGAGGGAGATCTTTCAGCAGTTGCGTGGGGATGCTCTGCAGGCGGTTGATCAACTGATCGGCGTAGGCCGGTTGCTCCCCGAGTAGGTACATGACAGTAATCCTTGAACTGGCTGGGCTGACAAAAGCGTACAAACGGCCCAACGATAAAGGCCCCCGCTTCGTGCGTAAATCATCTCATACGCAGCCTGTGAGCTAGCGCTTAAATGTAGCGGTCACTGTTGCAGCCGGGCGTTCAGTTCTGCCTTGTGCGCCGCCGGCAACTGGTTCCAGTGGATATCCAGCAATGCCCCCTCGATGGCGTAGAGCAGCACCCGCGACGCTCGAAAGCCACGAGCCCGGACACTGCGATAGGCTTCCACCGCGCCGAGTCGGCGCAGGTCGGAGGGCGTATGGATGCCCACGGCGTGCAGCCACTGGGCGGACGTCTTGCCGAGGTTCTTCATGCTCTGCAGTTCGTCGTTCATCGTGCCTCCTTGCGCGGGTCGCGCTCAGCCCGCGGGATAACCGGCGAGAAAATGCAGCGGCCAGGACACCCGCCGCTGTTGCCTGTCGTCGCCCCACACCTGGCGTAGCGCCGGCATCAGGTCGGCGATCGGGTCGTGCCCGTGCTGGCGCTCCCAGCGTTGCACCGCCGACCAGGTGCGCAGGTAGCCGGCCAGTTGCTCCAGGCTCCAGTGCGCCTGCATGGCGAAGGCGGGCACGGCGATGCGCGGGAAGGGTGGCTGCAGGTCGCCGTATTCGGCCTCGATGCTGGCGCGGCCTTGCGGCCAGCAGCCTGCGAGGGTGACTTGGTAGAGGTGATCGATCAGCGCATCGATGCGTTGGTCGATGCGCATCAGGCCGTAGCACCAGGCGGCGAACAGCCCGCCGGGGCGCAGCAGGCGGCGGCTTTCGGCGAAGAATTCCGGGGTGGCGAACCAGTGCAGAGCCTGGGCGACGACGATCAGGTCGAGTTGCCCGTCGGCCAGCGGCTGCCGTGCGGCGTCGGCGGCGAACAGCGCCACGCCGTCCAGCTCCGCCGCCTGCAATTGCTCGACGCTGGCATCGCAGCCGAGCACCTGCTCGAAGCGTTGCGCCAGCGGGCGGCTGGCCTGGCCGTTGCCGCAGGCGATATCGAGCGCGCTGCGGCGCTGCGGCGTGTGCTCGGCGAGCCATTCGAACAGCGCGTCCGGATAGTGCGGGCGAAAACTGGCATAAGCCCCGGCACGAGCGCCGAACAGCTGCACCACCTCGCTCATCGGCTGGCGCTTCGGTAGCGCAGGCGGGGGCCGAAATTCAACGACATGAGGATCTCGTCGGCGCTGAGCTCTTCGGGGAAGTAGGTGCCGGAGATCTGCGCGTGGGCGATGCTCGCGCCCTCCATGCGCACCCGGCGCAGGTCCAGCCCTCGCAGGTCGGCGCCGCGGAAGTAGGCGTCGGTGAAGTTGACCCGTTCCGGGTTCAGCCGGCGCAGGTCGAGCCCGCGGAAGTCGCCGCCGGAAAGGTCGATTTCGCCTTCCTCCGGCTTGCCCTCGTTGAAGGCGTGGACCTTGTCATCGCGCAACAGGACATAGAGCGGGTTGTCGAGTTGATGTGGCTGGCTCATGGCGAGTTCCCGGTGGAAAACTACTCGCCAGTATAGAGCCTGCGCCGCGCTCTGCGCGGCGCGCGCCGGACGGTGTCAGAGGCCGGGCAGGCGGTCGCGGATGCGCGCCACCAGGCTGTCCAGGCTGGCGGCTTCATGGGTGTCGACGCGCTTGCTGTGCGCCTGCTGTTCGGCATCCAGCGGCTCGCGAGTGGCCTGCTGGGTCTTGATCACTTCCAGGGTCGCGTCGGAGGGGTCGCGCGCTTCGCCCTGGCGCTGTTCCAGCCAGCCGGCGATCACCGCTTCCGGCGCGTGGCAGTCGAGGATCAGGAAGGGCACGCCGGTTTCCTCGGCGATCCGCGCCGCGCCCTGACGCTGCGCGTGCTTGAGGTAGGTGGCGTCGATCACTACCGGGAAGCCGGCGTGCAGCACCAGGTCGGCCAGGCGATGCAGGTGCTGGTAGGTGGCGGCGCTGGCGTCGGCGTTATAGATGCCGGCGTCCAGCTGGCCCTTGTCAATGCTCTGCTGCTCGCCGAACAGGCGCTTGCGCTCGACATCCGAACGCAGGCGGATGGCGCCGAGCGCCTCGACCAGGCGCAGCGCGACGTGGCTCTTGCCGACCGCGGAAACGCCATGGGTGATCGCCAGGAAGCGCGACGGAATGGCGCTGTAGCTTTCCGCCAGGCTGGCGTAGCGGCGGTACTGGCGCAGGGCGGCGGCGCGTTCCACCGGGGTGCTCTGCTCGGTCAGGCCGAACAGCGCGACCTTGGCGCGGACCATAGCGCGGTAGGCCTTGTAGTAGTTGAGCAGTTCCAGGCCCTGATAGTCGCCGGTGATCTCCAGGTAGCCGCTGAGGAAGCGCCGCGCCAGGCACTTGAGGCCGCGGTCCTCCAGGTCCATGACCAGGAAGCCGACGTCGGCGTAGGTGTCGGTGAGACGGAACGGTTCGTTGAATTCGATGCAGTCGAACAGCACCACCTGGCCGTCGATCACGGTGGCGTTGCCCAGGTGGATGTCGCCGTGGCATTCGCGGATGAAGCCCTCGGCCTTGCGCTGGGCGAACAGCCCTTCGAGGCGCTCGAAGCTGCTGTCGGCCCAGGCCTGCAACGCATCCAGCTGGGTCAGGTCGGCGCTCTCGCGCAGCAACGGGCGGACCTGCTCGAAGTTCTGCGTCACCGGGGCGCGCACGCTTTCCGGCGAGCCCAGCGGGTTTTCCGTCAGCACCTTGGGTGCGGCGAGGTGGAAGCGGGCGATCGATTCGGCCAACTGGTCGATGTGGCCGTTGTCCAGCTCGCCCCTGGCCTGCACCGCGCTGAGCAGGTCGTTTTGCGGGAACTGCTTCATGCGGATGGCGTACTCGATGGGCGCGCTGCCGGTGTCCAGCGTCGGCGCCTCGGCGCTGCCGCCGATGGCGACCACGTCGAGGTAGAGGTCCTTGGTCAGGCGCTGGTTGAGGCGCACTTCCTCTTCGCAGAAGTGCCGGCGGGCATCGAGCGTGGTGAAGTCGAGAAAGCCGAAATTCACCGGCTTCTTGAATTTGTAGGCATAGGGACCGGTGAGCAGGACCCAGGAGATGTGCGTCTCGATGACCTGGAATCCCTCGACAGGGTGGGCGTACAGGGCCGGGTTCTGCAGCGCGGCTATCAGTGCTTGGCTCACGGTCTTTCCTTGCCTTCGGGTTCGTTGCGGAGGCGGCATTATGGCGGCTGCGGGCGGTGATGCAAACCGCCGGGAGGCGCCTGCTAGGCCCTGGCAAAGTGCGTATAATCCGCCGCCATGACTCGTTCCCGCTCTTCCCGCTCCCGTGCCAAACGCCCCTCCGGCGGCTGGCGAACTCTATTCGGCTGGGTGCTCAAGCTGGGCCTCGTCGGCCTGGTCGCGCTGGCCGGTTTCGCCGTTTATCTCGATGCCGTAGTCCAGGAAAAATTCTCCGGCAAGCGCTGGACGGTGCCGGCCAAGGTCTACGCGCGGCCGCTGGAACTGTTCAGCGGACTCAAGCTGGGCAAGGACGATTTCCTCAAGGAGCTCGACGCCCTCGGCTACCGGCGCGAGTCCAGCGTCGAAGGCCCCGGCTCGGCCTCGGTGGCCGGCAACACCGTCGACCTCTATACCCGCGGTTTCCAGTTCTACGAGGGCGCCGAACCGTCGAAGCCGATCCGCGTGCGTTTCTCCGGCAACTACGTCGCCGGCCTCAGCCAGGCGGATGGCAAGGACCTCGCCGTGGCGCGCCTGGAGCCACTGATGATCGGCGGCATCTACCCGGCGCACAACGAGGACCGCATCCTGATCAAGCTCGACCAGGTGCCCGCCTATCTGGTGGAAACCCTGGTTGCGGTGGAGGATCGCGAGTTCTTCCATCACTTCGGCGTCTCGCCCAAATCCATCGCCCGCGCCATGTGGGTCAACGCCAGCGCCGGCCAGTTGCGCCAGGGCGGCAGCACGCTGACCCAGCAGTTGGTGAAGAACTTTTACCTGACCAACGAACGCAGCCTCACGCGCAAGGCCACCGAAGCGATGATGGCGGTGTTGCTGGAGATGCACTACGACAAGAACGAGATCCTCGAGGGCTACCTCAACGAGGTGTTCCTCGGTCAGGACGGCCAACGCTCGATCAACGGTTTCGGCCTGGCCAGCCAGTACTTCTTCAGCCAGCCGCTCTCCGAGCTCAAGCTGCATCAGGTCGCGCTGCTTGTCGGCATGGTCAAGGGACCGACCTACTACAACCCGCGGCGCAACCCCGAGCGCGCGCTGGAGCGGCGCAACCTGGTGCTCGACGTGCTCGCCGAGCAGGGCGTTGTGACCGCCGAGGAAGCCGCCGCCGCCAAGCAGAAGCCGCTGGGCGTGACCTCCCGCGGGAGCATGGCCGATACCTCCTATCCGGGCTTCATCGACCTGGTCAAACGGCAGATGCGCGAGGATTACCGCGAGGAAGACCTCACCGAGGAAGGCCTGCGCATCTTCACCAGCTTCGACCCGATCCTGCAGTTCAAGGCTGAAACCGCGATGGCCGAGACCTTCAAGCGCCTGGGCTCGCGCAAGGGTATCGACCAGGTCGAGGCGGCGATGGTGGTGACCAACCCGGAAACCGGCGAGGTCCAGGCGCTGATCGGCAGTCGCCAGCCGCGTTTCGCCGGCTTCAACCGGGCGATCGATGCGGTGCGGCCGATCGGTTCGCTGGTCAAGCCGGCGGTCTACCTCACTGCGCTGGAGCAACCCAGCCGCTACACCCTGACCAGCATCGTGCAAGACGAGCCGTTCTCGGTGAAGGGCAAGGACGGCCAGGTCTGGAGTCCGCAGAACTTCGATCACAAATCACGCGGCTCGATCTTTCTCTATCAGGGCCTGGCCCATTCGCTCAACCTGTCCACCGCCAAGCTCGGCCTCGACCTGGGCGTGCCGAACGTGCTCAAGACCCTCGAACGACTGGGCATTTCGCGGCAGTGGCCGGCGTTCCCGTCGATGCTCCTCGGCGCCGGTTCGCTGAGCCCGATGGAAGTCAGCAACATGTACCAGACGCTGGCCAACGGCGGCTTCAATACGCCGTTGCGCGGCATCCGCAGCGTGCTGGCGGCGGACGGCGAGCCGCTCAAACGCTATCCGTTCCAGATCCAGCAACGCTTCGATCCGGGCGCCATCTACCTGGTGCAGAACGCCATGCAGCGGGTGATGCGCGAAGGCACCGGGCGCTCGGTCTACAACCAGCTACCGGCGTCGCTGACCCTGGCTGGCAAGACCGGTACCTCCAACGACTCGCGTGACAGCTGGTTCGCCGGTTTCAGCCAGGACCTGCTTGCCGTGGTCTGGCTCGGTCGCGACGACAACGGGCAGACCCCACTGACCGGCGCTACCGGCGCGCTGCAGGTGTGGACGGACTTCATGCGCAAGTCCGATCCGCTGCCGCTGGACATGCCGATGCCGGACAACGTGGTGCTCGCCTGGATCGACGCGAGCACCGGGCAGGGCTCCGACCAGAGCTGCCCGAACGCCGTACAGATGCCGTATATTCGCGGCAGCGAGCCGCCGGCCGGTACCGGCTGTGGCGGCATTCAGGCGCCCGTCGACTCGGTGATGGACTGGGTCAAGGGCTGGCTGCCATGAGCCAAGAGGATTCGAAGTTGAACAAGGTTTTCCCCGCTCTGGCGGTTCTCGCTTTGCTCGCCGGCTGCACCACCAACCCGCGCGGCTCGGTACCCATCGTCGACTCCGGCGCACCAGTCTCCAACGGCGAACAGCGCTTCGCCCGCAGCAGCGGCTACACCCCGCCGGTGGCGCAGGCCCAGCCGCGCGCCATCGAGGAAGACTCCGGTGTGGTGGTGATGGTGCCGGGCGGTTCCGGATCGTCGCCGGTGCAGAGCTATCCGGCATCCTCCACGCCCTATGGCGCGGCGACCAGCAGCGCACCGATCAGCACCACGCCGATCACCGTCGGCCCGGTGACCGGCGGCAGCTATTCGGCGCCGGCGCCGTATTCCTCGACGCCACAGTACGCCGCGCCCGCACCGAGCGGGATTCCCAGCGCCGGAGGCAGCGTGCTGTCCGCCGATGAACAGCTCGACGGCCCGGTGCTGTCGCTGCTGACCTCCGCCCAGCAACAGCAGAGCGGCGGCGATCTCAACGGCGCTTCGTCCAGCCTCGAGCGCGCCCAGCGCATCGCACCGCGCGAGCCGCAGGTGCTCTATCGCCTCGCCGAAGTGCGCCTGGCCCAGGGTGACGCCGCCCAGGCCGAGCAACTGGCACGCCGCGGGCTGACCTACGCGAATGGCCGTCCGGCACTGCAGGGCAGCCTGTGGAACCTGATCGCCCAGGCCCGCGAACGCCAGGGTGACGCCGCCGGCGCCGCTCAGGCGCGCGCCCAGGCGAAGGTCAATCTGTAGTGGATTCGCGTTTCCCGGCGGTGGCCGAGCAGTTGCTGCTGATCGAGCGCGAGCTGCGTGTGCAGGGCTGGTGGGCGGACGTCTCGCCCAGCGCCGCCGCGTTGTCCAGTTCCGAGCCGTTCTGCATCGACACGCTGGCGTTCGAGGAATGGCTGCAGTGGATTTTCCTGCCGCGCATGAAGCAGCTGCTGGAAAGCGACGCCGCTTTGCCGACGGCATCGGGGATTCGCGAAATGGCTGAAGAGGTCTACCGCGATCGGGTCTATCAGGCGCGAGGACTGCTGGAAGCCCTCGGCGAATTCGACCGACTGATCGTCGGCCGAAGCTAGCGGATCAGTTGCTGCAGTTCTCGGTAATCGCCTTCTGGCTCTCGGCGATCCGCGACTGACGCTCGTCTTCACGCAGGCGGCGCACCTGCCCATCGATGTTCACCTGCACCCGCGGATTGTTCTGCAACTGGGCGAGATTGGTCCGTACCGCATCGCAGTAACGCTTGCGCTCGGCCTCGCGCGCGGCGACCTCTTCCTTCACCTTGGCATCGATCGCGCCCTGCTCGTCGTCCTCGATCTGGCTGTCGAGCTTCGGAAGGCTGCCCGGCGCGGGCAGCTGCGGCGCCGCCCGTGGAAGTGTCGGTGCGGTATCCACCGCGGTCGCCGGCTGGCCTTGCGGCGGTTGCGAACCGAAATGGGTGATGCCTTCGGCGTCCACCCATTTGTAGACCTGGGCCGAAGCGGGCGCGGCGAGGGCGAGCAGCAGGCTGCCGGCGAGGATCATGCGATGCATGCGGTGTCCTTGGGTTAACCGTGGTACGTGCCACTACTATAACCAAAAGCCGCCCGTCGCGATCCTGCGGCGCATCACAGGCGAATCCAATAAAGCGCGACGCGCGACTTGACTTGCGCCGGTCGAATCCGAACAATTCGATGCTCGCTGTAGTGGGGTCCGCCGCAAGCAGGCCGCAGCTCAGCAGACATGAGGCGCATACCCGCGCCGACCTGTAACACCCGCAACGCGTTACCTCGCGCTGGGTGGGATGGCACCGCAACAGTCTGGCGCCTTCCCAATACTTGCTCAGTCAGTAGCTGACGTAGTCGGCGACCACCGTCGCTCATGCTCTGCTTGGCAGTAGACCTATTAGGGCCATCCATCGTGGGTGGCGTTCTGGCGTTCTAGAGGTGACAAAAGTGGAGCTCTTATCTGGCGCTGAAATGGTCGTCCGCTTCCTGCGTGACGAAGGCGTTAAGTACATCTATGGGTACCCGGGCGGTGCCCTCCTGCATATCTACGATGCCCTGTTCAAGGAGCCGGCGGTAACGCACATCCTGGTTCGTCACGAACAGGCCGCCACGCACATGGCCGACGGCTATGCGCGGGCTACCGGCCGGGCGGGCGTGGTACTGGTGACTTCCGGTCCCGGTGCGACCAACGCCATCACCGGTATCGCCACCGCGTACATGGATTCGATTCCGATGGTGGTCATCTCCGGCCAGGTGGCGAGCACCGTGGTCGGTACCGATGCCTTCCAGGAAACCGACATGGTCGGCGTCTCCCGGCCCATCGTGAAGCACAGCTTCATGATCAAGCATCCTTCGGAAATCCCCGAAGTCCTGAAGAAGGCCTTCTATATCGCCGAGTCCGGTCGTCCCGGTCCGGTGGTGGTGGATATTCCCAAGGACATGGGCGATCCAACTCAGAAGTTCGAATACGTCCACCCGAAGAAGGTCAAGCTGCGCTCCTACAGCCCAGCCCTGCGCGGTCACTCCGGGCAGATCCGCAAGGCGGCCGAGATGCTGCTCGCGGCCAAGCGCCCGGTCATGTACTCCGGCGGCGGCGTGATTATGGGCGGCGCTTCGGCGGCGCTGACCGAGCTGGCGCAGATGCTCAACCTGCCGGTGACCAACACGCTGATGGGCCTGGGCGCTTATCCCGGTAGCGATCGCCAGTTCGTCGGCATGCTTGGCATGCACGGCAGCTACACCGCCAACCTGGCGATGCACCATGCCGACGTCATTCTTGCCGTCGGCGCGCGCTTCGATGACCGCGTGATCAACGGCGAGACGGCGGCCAAGTTCTGCCCGAACGCGAAGATCATCCACATCGACATCGACCCGGCGTCGATCTCCAAGACGGTCAAGGCGGACATCCCGATCGTTGGTCCGGTGGACAGCGTGCTCGCCGAGATGGTCGCGGTGCTCAAGGAAATCGGCCAGACGCCGAACAAGGAAACCGCCGCCAGCTGGTGGAAGCAGATCGACGAGTGGCGCGGCGACCGCGGCCTGTTCCCGTACGACAAGGGCGACGGCTCGATCATCAAGCCGCAGGCGGTGATCGAGACGCTCTACGAAGTGACCAGGGGCGATGCCTTCGTCACCTCCGACGTCGGCCAGCACCAGATGTTCGCGGCGCAGTACTACCGCTATAACAAGCCCAACCGCTGGATCAACTCCGGCGGCCTCGGCACCATGGGCTTCGGCTTTCCGGCGGCGATGGGCGTCAAGCTCAACTTCCCGGACGACGACGTGGCCTGCGTGACCGGCGAGGGCAGCATCCAGATGAACATCCAGGAGCTGTCGACCTGCTTGCAGTACGACCTGCCGGTGAAGATTGTCAACCTCAACAATGGTGCGCTGGGCATGGTCCGCCAATGGCAGGACATGCAGTACAGCAGCCGCTACTCGCACTCCTACATGGAGTCGCTGCCCGACTTCGTCAAGCTGGCCGAGGCCTACGGCCACGTCGGCATGCGCATCACCGAGCTGAAGGATCTCAAGCCCGGTCTGGAGGAAGCCTTCGCGATGAAGAATCGCCTGGTGTTCCTCGATATCGCGGTGGATACCAGCGAGCACGTCTACCCGATGCAGATCCGGGGCGGCGCGATGCGTGACATGTGGCTGAGCAAGACGGAGCGGACCTGAGCATGCGACACATCATTTCCCTGTTGCTGGAAAACGAGCCGGGCGCGCTGTCCCGCGTTGTCGGGCTGTTCTCCCAGCGCAACTACAACATCGAAAGCCTCACCGTGGCGCCGACCGAGGACCCGACCCTGTCGCGTCTCACCCTGACCACCATCGGCCAGGATGAGGTCATCGAGCAGATCACCAAGAACCTCAACAAGCTGATCGAGGTGGTCAAGCTGGTGAATCTGTCCGAGAGCGCGCACATCGAGCGCGAGCTGATGCTGGTGAAGGTCAAGGCCACCGGCGCCCAGCGCGCCGAGGTCAAACGCACCACCGATATCTTCCGCGGGCAGATCGTCGACGTCACCAGCAGCGTCTACACGATCCAGTTGGCGGGAACCAGCGACAAGCTGGACAGCTTTATCCAGGCGGTCGGCACCGCGTCGATTCTGGAAACCGTGCGCAGCGGCGTCACCGGTATTTCCCGCGGCGACAAAGTGCTGAGCATCTGACCCAATTAGCGAGCGGCCGTGAGGCCCCAGGTAAATAGAAGGAAAACGTTCATGAAAGTTTATTACGACAAAGACTGCGATCTCTCCATCGTCCAGGGCATGAAAGTCGCCATCATCGGCTACGGTTCGCAGGGCCACGCCCATGCGTGCAACTTGAAAGACTCCGGCGTCGACGTCACCGTTGGCCTGCGTCCAGGTTCCGCTACCGTCGCCAAGGCCGAAGCCCATGGCCTGAAAGTCACCGACGTGCCGAGCGCCGTCGCTGCCGCCGACGTGGTGATGATCCTCACCCCCGACGAGTTCCAGTCGCAGCTGTACAAGAACGAAATCGAGCCGAACCTGAAGAAGGGCGCGACCCTGGCCTTCGCCCACGGCTTCGCCATCCACTACAACCAGGTCGTGCCGCGCGCTGACCTCGACGTGATCATGATCGCGCCGAAAGCGCCGGGCCACACCGTGCGTTCCGAGTTCGTCAAGGGTGGCGGTATCCCTGATCTGGTCGCGATTTACCAGGACGCGTCCGGCAACGCCAAGAACGTCGCCCTGTCCTACGCCTGCGGCGTCGGCGGTGGTCGTACCGGCATCATCGAAACTACCTTCAAGGACGAAACCGAAACCGACCTGTTCGGCGAGCAGGCCGTTCTTTGCGGCGGTTGCGTCGAGCTGGTCAAAGCCGGTTTCGAAACCCTGGTCGAAGCTGGCTATGCGCCGGAAATGGCCTACTTCGAGTGCCTGCACGAACTGAAGCTGATCGTCGACCTCATGTACGAAGGCGGTATCGCTAACATGAACTACTCGATCTCCAACAACGCCGAGTACGGCGAGTATGTGACCGGCCCGGAAGTCATCAACGCCGAATCCCGTGCCGCCATGCGCAATGCACTCAAGCGCATCCAGAACGGCGAATACGCCAAGATGTTCATCAGCGAAGGTGCCGGCAACTACCCGTCGATGACCGCGTATCGTCGCAACAACGCCGCTCACCCGATCGAGCAGGTCGGCGAGCGTCTGCGCGCGATGATGCCGTGGATCTCCGCCAACAAGATCGTCGACAAAGCCAAGAACTAAGGCGAGTTGTACGAATGAAAAACGCGGCCTCGGCCGCGTTTTTTCGTTACAGGCACGTTCTGGTATAAAGCGCCGCGCAGGCGCAAGCTTCGAACCCTGAATGTTCGACCCTGTCCAATTTATGAATCCGTTGCAAGGTACTGCTCATGACCGATCAACCCGAGGAACCGAAAAAAGACGCTCTCGCCGACAGTCTGTTGCCCATCGATGAACACATCGAAGAGGGGCACGACGCCGAGGGTCGCAAGGTTCGTCACCGTGGTGTCTACCTACTACCCAACCTGTTCACCACCGCCAATCTGTTCGCCGGCTTCTATTCCATCATCAGCGCAATGAACGGTCGCTTCGAAGTCGCCGCCGTGACGATCTTCGTCGCGATGGTGCTCGACAGCCTCGACGGCCGTGTCGCCCGGCTGACCAATACGCAAAGCGCCTTCGGTGCGGAATACGATTCGCTATCGGACATGGTCGCCTTCGGCCTGGCACCGGCGGTGCTGGCTTACGAGTGGGCGCTGTCCGGGTTGGCCAATGTCGGCCTGACCGTCGCCTTTATCTATGTGGCCTGCGCTGCATTGCGCCTGGCGCGTTTCAATACGCAGATCGGCAAGGTCGACAAGCGCTTCTTCATCGGTCTCGCCAGCCCGGCTGCGGCAGGTGTGGTGGCCGGTACCGTATGGACGCTGCGCGACTTCGGCGTTGAGGGCGTGCACTTGCCTATCCCGCTGGTAATGCTCTTCGCCCTGCTGGTCGCCGCTGCGGGCCTGTTGATGGTCAGCAACATCAAGTACTACAGCTTCAAGGATCTGGACCTGAAAGGCCGTGTGCCCTTCGTGGCGATCCTGATCGTGGTGCTGGTGTTCGCCGTCATCTTTAGCGATCCGCCACGCATCCTGCTGCTGATCTTCCTTGCCTACGCCTTCTCCGGTCCGATCCAGTTCCTCATGCGTCGCCGCAAGAAAGTCGCTGCTTGATAGCTAGGCATTACCAGAGGCTCCGTTGATGACCGGCATACAGCCGGCTCACAACGGAGCCTTTGTTTGTCTGAGCAATGCAATTTCAGGCTCGAAAGCGCGAATTCCGCTTATTTAATAAAAAACCTCGTTTCAGGTGTTGACGGCTAATTCTGAGCCCCTATAATGCGCACCACTTCCGGCGCAGTCCTCAAGTAAAACCTCTTGTAAATCAAAGGGTTGAGCGAAAAAGAGGGTTGCATCGGTGGCGGAT
>DIEE01000282.1:0-12235 GCA_002418465.1 Pseudomonas sp. UBA5782
AGCGGATGCGCCAGCGGCGGGTGTGCGCCGGCGGGTTGTTCGGGGTAGAGCCGGTAGACGTGCTGCGCGGTGCCGAGGGCCGAGCTCAGCCCCGTGGAGCGGATGCCGCCGACGGCGATGTAGCGCCAGTCGGCCTCGGCGCGAATCTGGTACTCCTTGGCCTGGCTCGCCGGCCTGAGCCCGGCGTAGAGCGCGGTCACCGGCTGGTCGCGCAGCGCCGGAAGAATTTCGCCGCCGCGCTGGCGCAGGGTCTCCAGGGTCGGCTGGTCTAGCGCCGCGACCTCGCGTTCGTCCTGCTCCTCGGCGGTCGGGCCGACCAGCACGTTACCGAACACCGTGCGGCAGACCACTATGCCCTTGGTGATCTTGGTCGGCACCGGCAGGAGGATGTGCTTGAGCAGCCGCGCGGCGCTCTTGTCGTAGACCACGAACTGGCCCTTGCGCGGGCGGATGGCGAATTCCGCGCGGCCCAGCAGCAGTGCCTCGACCGTATCGCCGTGGAGCCCGGCGCAGTTGATCACGCTGCGCGCGCGTACCGCACCGCGCGGGCTTTCCAGCAGCCATCGGTGGTTCTCGAAGCGGGCGGAGGAAAGCGCCCAGCCGAGTTCCAGTCGGGCGCCGTTGAGCAGCGCCTGGGTCAGGTAGGCATGTGGCGCCGACCAGGGATCGATGAGGCTCTCGCCGGGCACGCGAAAGCCTCCGAGCACTTCGGGCGACAGGTGCGGCTCCAGGCCCAGCACCTGTTGCGAGTCGAGCAGTTGCGCATCCATCACGCCGTTGCGCCGCGCCTGCTCCATCAGCTCCGGCAGCGCGGCGAGCTGTTCGGCGTTCCACGCCAGCACCATGGCGCCGCTCTCGAACAGCGGCAGGTTCAGCGACTGGCGAATCTCCAGGTACTCGGCGTAGCCGGCGCGGATGCAGGCCAGCTCCAGCGAATCGCTGGGTGCATCGAAGCCGGTGTGGAGGATCGCGCTGTTCGCCTTGGAGGCGCCGTCGAGCACGTCGGCGGCCTTTTCCAGAACCACCACGCGCGCGCCTTCCAGGGTGAAGCGGCGCGCCATGGCGCAGCCGATCACGCCGGCGCCGATCACCGCGACGTCGAAGGTTTCGCCGGCGTCGACGCGCTGCTGGGTCTCTCGCATGTCGATGCCTCGCGCACCTTGGTCAAGTGAGTCGGACGTTAGAACGCAATGACCAAATGGTCAACCACGTGGTTGAAATTGTCATTTCTACCTTTTTGTCCTGATCGATTATTTATGGACTCTAACTTGCATATTCATCGCCATGCTTGGGTTTAAAGCGATTTTAGAGCAGCGTGGCGATTCGTTCCCGTGCGCCTCTAACCCAGTGTTAATGACCATTTGGTAATTATTTTGCGAATTTCTTGGACTTTGACCTGGGCATCGGCTTTGCTCAGCACGCGCACCAGAACGAGGCAATGACGCCGGTGCGCTCAAGGAGAAGCAGTGAAGCCACGTGAACGTAGAACCCTGGTGCTGAGTTTCATCGAGCAACGCGGCCAGGCCAGCGTCGAGCAGCTGGTCGCCGAGTTCGGTGTATCGCCGGAAACCATCCGNNTCCGCCGCGATCTCTGGGAGCTGGCCGAGGAGGGCCGGGTACAGAAGATCCACGGCGGCGCACGAAAACTCCGCGGGGACCGCGAGGGCAGCTTTCAGCAGCGCCTGAGCGAGGGCCGCGAGGTCAAGCTGCGCATCGCCGAGCGACTGGCCGAGGTGCTGGCGCCGGGCGACACGCTGTTCGTCGATACCGGTTCGACCACCCTGGCCGCCGCGCCGGTGCTGGCCAGGATCGGCGGGCTGACGATCTTCACCAACTCGCTGCGCATCGCCGGCGAGATCGGCGAGCGCGCCGAGGTGTACATGCTCGGCGGGCAGTTTCGCCAGGACAACCTGCAGACGGTGGGACCGATGGCCATCGAGCAGATATCCGCGTTCCGCGCCGACTACGCGCTGCTCACGGTGGGCGGGCTGGATGCGCAGGCGGGGGCGGCGGATTTCAACGCCGAGGAAGCGCAGGTGGCGCGGGCGATGGTCGCCAACGCACGGCAGGTGATCGTCATCGCCGATGCCTCGAAATGCGATCGCCAGGCTCCGTTCCGTGTCTGCGGGCTGGAACGGATCGACCTGCTGATCACCGACGCGGTACCCGACGGCGCGCTGAAGGCGGCGCTGGCGAAGGCGGAAGTGAGGGTGATCTCTGCCTGATCGGGAACGGATTCTTCAAGGAGGTACTGGCGCTATGGGCAAGATGATTCGATGGTACGTCTTCCAGGTGGATCGGCTTTCCACCTGGACCGGCTGGCTGGCGATGTACCTGATCTTCGTGCTGGTCGGCGTACTGCTGCTCGATGCGGTGACCCGCAACCTGGTGCACATCCCGCTGCACTGGTGCGTCGAATTCGCCCAGTTCACCCTGGTCGCCTACTACTTCGTCGGCGCGCCCTATTCGCTGAAGAACGACGGTCATGTGCGCATGGACCTGCTCTATTCGCACCTCAGCGACAGGAACAAGGCGCGCCTCGACGTGTTCACCGACTGCTGCTTGATGTTCTTCCTGGTTGTGCTGCTGATCGGTGCGATCTCCAGCACGCGCTATGCGATCGAAACCAACCAGCACAACTTCTCGATGTGGAACCCGTCGATGATCCCGATCAAGGTGGTCATGGTGCTGGCCATCGGCCTGACGATCCTTCAGGCGCTCTCGGTGTTCTTCAAGGACCTGGCCATGGCCCGTGGGGAGCAACTCTGATGAGCTATGAAATGATCGCCCTGCTGATGTTCGCCGGGATGATGCTGATGCTGCTCACCGGGCAGCGCGTGTTCGCCGCCATCGGCTTCGTCGCCGCCGCGGTGTCGCTGCTGCTGTACGGCCAGGGCGCGGTGGAGATGCCGTTCAACGCGGCCTTCAAGCTGTTCAACTGGTTCCCGATGCTGACCCTGCCGCTGTTCATCTACATGGGCTACGTGCTGGCGGAGGCGGGCATCGCCGAGGATCTCTACCGGATGTTCCACGTCTGGTTCGGGCGCATGCGCGGCGGCCTGGCGGTCGGCACCATGCTGCTGATGGTGGTGGTTTCGGCGATGAACGGCCTGAGCGTGGCCGGCATGGCCATCGGCGCGACCATCGCGCTGCCGGAAATGCTCCGCCGCGGCTACGACAAGGTGCTGATATCCGGCGTGGTGCAGGGCGGCAGTTCGCTCGGCATCCTGGTGCCGCCGAGCGTGGTGATGGTGCTCTACGGCATGATCGCCCGCCAGCCGGTGAGCCAGCTGTGGCTCGCCGGGGTGATTCCCGGCCTGCTGATGGCGGCGCTGTTCATCGTCTACGTGGCGGTGCGCTGCCGCCTGCAGCCGCACCTGTCGCCGATCGTCTCCGACGAAGAGCTGAACATGCCGCTGGCGGAGAAGCTCAAGCTGCTGCGCGCCGGGATCATCCCGTTCCTGATCTTCTTCGCCATGACCGGGCTGTTCGTCATGGGCTACACCAGCCTGGTGGAAAGCTCGGCGGTGGGCGCCACCGCGGCGACCCTGGCGGCGCTCTACAAGGGGCGGATGAACCGCAAGGTGTTCCACGAGGTGGCGCGCAAGACGCTGCTGATCTCCTGCATGTTCCTCTGGATCATCCTCGCCGCGCTGGCCTTCGGCTCGGTGTTCGACGGGCTCGGCGCGTCGCGCGCGCTGCAGGGGCTGTTCATCAACGACTGGGGTCTCACGCCCTGGGAAGTGATGATCCTCATGCAGCTGTCGTTCATCATCCTCGGCGTCTTCCTCGACGACACCGCGATGCTGGTGATAGTCGCGCCGCTGTACATCCCGCTGGTCCGGCTGCTGGGCTTCGACCTGATCTGGTTCGGCGTGCTCTACACCATCACCTGCCAGATCGCCTACATCACCCCGCCGTTCGGCTACAACCTGTTCCTCATGAAGGCCATGGCGCCGAAGGAAATAACGCTGGTGGACATCTACAGGTCGATCACTCCGTTCGCCTTGATGATGATCCTGATGCTGGCGCTGCTGATGATCTTCCCGCAGCTCGCGTTGTGGCTGCCGCACTACGTTTCCGGTCGCTGACCGCTGCCACTCTCCAAGGAACCCTCACCCAGAAGAAAAGGAACGGCAAGATGACAGACGATACCAACAAGCCCGACAACGCCGAGCACTCCACTGGCCGCCGCAGCTTCCTGCGCAAGGCCGCCGTCGGTGGTGCGGCGGTCGCCGCCGGCAGCACCCTCGGCGCGCCCTACATCAACGCGCAGAGCGGGCCGATCCGCTGGCGCCTGCAGACCTACTCCGGCGCGCCGCTCGGCGCCCATGTGATCAAGCCGCAGATCGAGGCCTTCAACAAGGCGGCCAACGGCGAGATGGTCATCGACCTGTATTACGCCGACCAGCTGGTGCCGACCAGCGAACTGTTCCGCGCGCTGCAGAACGGCACCATCGATGCCGTGCAGTCGGACGACGCCTCGATGGCCTCGCCGGTGGACATCGCCGTGTTCGGCGGCTATTTCCCCTTCGCCACACGCTACAGCCTCGACCTGCCGGTGCTGTTCCAGCAGTACGGCCTGAACGAGATCTGGGCCGAGGCCTATGGCGAGGTGAAGGGCGTCGAATGGCTCAGCGCCGGTGCCTGGGACCCGCTGCACATCTTCACCAAGGAGCCGATCCGCTCGCTGGCCGACATGAAGGGCAAGCGCGTGTTCGGCGTGCCCACCGCCGGCAAGTTCCTCTCCCGCTACGGGCTGATCCCGGTCACCGTGCCGTGGGACAACGTCGAGGTCGCGCTGCAGACCGGCGAGCTCGACGGCGTGGCCTGGTGCGGTTTCACCGAAGCCTATGAGGTGGGCTGGGCGGACATCTGCAAGTACGCCCTGTCGAACAACGTCACCGGTGCCTGGTGCGGTTCCTACTTCGCCAACAGCGAGAGCTGGGCGAAGGTGCCGCCGCACCTGCAGCAGCTGTTCCGCTCCACCATCGACCAGTCGCACTACTATCGCCAGGTCTGGTACTGGGGCGGCGAGGCCAAGCTGCGCGTGGAAGGCAAGAAGATGGAGCTGACCAGCATCCCGCAGGCGGAATGGAACCAGGTGATCAAGGACGCCGAAGGCTTCTGGGACGAGATCGCCGCCACCAGCCCGCGTGCCGGGCGCGTGGTGAAGATCTTCAAGGAATACAGCGCGATCATGGAGAAAGCCGGCGTTCCCTACCGCTATTGAGGCCTGGCGACGGCGGTGGGGGAGGAAACTCGCCTTCCGCCGGCTGCTTTCCTAAGCCATTGGAAAAGAAGCAAAAAAAAATTGCTGAAAGGGGTTGCCAAGGTTCGGATGCCTCACTAGAATGCGCCCACTTCGAGAGCAAGGGTGATTAGCTCAGCTGGGAGAGCATCTGCCTTACAAGCAGAGGGTCNNCCCGTCATCACCCACCACTCGAGGTAACGCGCAGCGGTAGTTCAGTCGGTTAGAATACCGGCCTGTCACGCCGGGGGTCGCGGGTTCGAGTCCCGTCCGCTGCGCCATATTCGCTTCAAGGTCCACTGAACACCTTGAAGCTACGAGAAAGCGGCCATTGGCCGCTTTTTTCGTTTCCGGACCCCGTTCAGTCCGTTCCCTTCCGTTTTTCAGTACGCAGCCCGGCCTTCCGCCGACTTCCGTTCCCTCGCGTGTTTCACGATCGATCCTGCGCCTCGCTGCGGCGGGCCGGCTCCTCAGTGCCCGTAGGTGCCGACGATGCTCTGGCCGCCCAGGGCGTGGCCCTTGAGGCGCGCCAGCAGTTCGTCGCGGCCGAGCCCGGCGGGCAGGGCGCCGGGGGCGAGGTCGCTGGCGATCACCGTCATCACGTAATGGTGGGGGTTGTCTCCCGCGGGCGGGCAGGGGCCGCGGTAGGCCGGCGCGCCGTTGCTGTTGTTGCCCACGCTGACGCCCTGGATGCTGCCGGGCGCCTCGCCCTGGCGGATCTGGCCGCGCGCCGGGTCGATGTTGTAGGCGACCCAGTGCACGACGCCCAGGCCCTTGCTGCCATCCGGGTCGAACAGCACCACGGCGACCGAGCGCGTGCCGTCGGGCAGGTTCGACCAGCCGACCTGCGGGCTGAGCGCCTGGCCGCTGCCGCAGGCCGCTTCGGCACCGACGAGCGCCAGCGGTATGTGTTGGCCGTCGGCGAATGAGGTGGAACTGACCGACATCGATGCCGCCTGGGCGGCGCCGATGGAGGCGATGGCCAGCAGCGCGCTGGCGGCACAGGTGCGTAGCTTTGTCTGCATGCGCTTGTCTCTCCTTTCGTCTGGTGTGCCCGTTGGACCCTGCTCAGGCGGCTTTGTGCAGCACCGCCGCGCCGGCCTGCGGCCTGAGCTGCCAGCTGTCGTACAGGGCAAGCACGGCGAGCAGGGCGACGAACAGGAAGGTCAGCTGGAAGTCGGCGGTGTCCGCCTGGCCGGGATTGCCATGCAGCGCCATGGCGGCACGCAACAGCAGGGCGCCGACCGCGATGCCCATGCCCATGCTCAGCTGGAAGGCCATGCTGAACAGCGTCGAGGCATCGCTCATCTGCGCCTGCGGCACGTCGGCGAAGCCCAGGGTGTTGTAGGCAGTGAACTGCAGCGAGCGCGACAGCCCGCCGATGAACAGCACCAGCATGATCAGCCAATGCTGCATGTCGGCATCGAGCAGTGCGCAGGCGGCCAGCGCCGCCACGCCGATCGCGCCGTTGACCAGCAGCACGCGGCGAAAGCCCCAGCGCTGGATGACCCAGGTGGTGCGCGCCTTCATCGCCAGGTTGCCGGCGAACACCGCCACCACCAGCAGCCCGGAGGTCAGCGGCGACAGGCCGAAGGCCAGCTGGAACATCAGCGGCAGGAGGAACGGCAGGGTGCTGATCGCGATGCGGAACAGCGAGGCGCCGACGAAGCTCACGCTGAAGGTCTGGATCTTCAGCACGCCCAGGTTGAGCAGCGGATGCGCGTGGCGGCGCATGTGCCGGAACGACCAGGCGCCAAGTACCAGCGCCGCCAGGCAGAGCAGGGCACCGGGCCAGAAATGCGCGAGGTTCTGCCCGAGCAGCTCGAAGCCGTACAGCAGCGCCACGCAGGTACTGCCCAGCAGCACGAAGCCCAGCCAGTCGAACGGCCGCTGGCGCTCGGCGCGGTGGTCGGGGATCAGCGCAAAGGTGGCGATGAACGCCAGCAGGCCCAGTGGCAGGTTGACGAAGAAGATCCACGGCCAGGTGGCATGGGTGACGATGAAGCCGCCCAGCGGCGGGCCGAGGATCGGCGCGACCAGGGCCGGAAAGGTGATGTAGCCGATGGTGCGCACCAGGTCCTTCTTCTCGGTGGCGCGCAGCACCGCCAGGCGCCCAACCGGCACCATCATCGCCCCGCTCAGGCCCTGCAGGATGCGCGCAGCGAGGAACATCTCCAGGCTGCCGCTCAGGCCGCAGAGCAGCGAGGCGAGGCTGAACAGCACGATGGCCGAGGCGAATACCCTGCGTGCGCCGAAGCGGTCGGCCAGCCAGCCGCTGATCGGGATGAACGCCGCCAGGGCAAGCATGTAGCTGCTCATGGCGATGTTCAGGTCGACCGCCGCGACGCCGAAGCTGCGGGCCATGTCCGGCAGGGCGGTGGCGATGATGGTGGCGTCGAGGTTCTCCATGAAGAACGTCGCGGCGACCAGCAGGGCGATCTTGGTCGAGCGGGAAAGGCTCATCGGCGGGTTCCGTGAAATAGACGGCGGGCGTGGTGGATGAGGGCATCCTAGCGAGGCTGGGGGAAAACATGAAATTCCCTTTTGTGGACGCTGTTTTCACTTTTTGTGATGATCCGGTGTTTTCCGGGAGGCGAGATCAGTGAACCTCAAGGCGCTCAAGTACGCCGTGGAAGTCGCCCGTACCGGCAGTTTCACCCAGGCCGCCCAGCGCCTGCACATTGCCCAGTCGGCGCTGAGCATGGCGGTCGCCCGGCTGGAAACCGAACTCGGCGTGCCGCTGTTCAACCGCGCTGGCAAGCGCATCACCCTGACCGCCGAAGGCGCGCGCTTTCTCGGTCGCGTCGAGCACCTGCTGCAGGGCCTCAACAACGCGCGCCAGGAACTCACCGATCTGGAGCAACTGCGTACTGGCGAGGTGCGCCTGGGTTTCGCGCCGATGTTCGGCATGGGGCTGCTGCCGCAGTGGCTGCAGGCGTTTCATCAGCGCTATCCCGGCGTCGTCCTGACGGCCATCGAAGGCGGCGGGCAGGAAGTCGGGCGCCGGCTCGAGGCGCGCGAGGTCGACCTCGGCCTGATGGATTCGCGGCGGGTCCGGGCGCACTGGGAATCCGTCGCCGTGGACAGCGACGAGCTGCTGGTCTGCGTGCCCGCCGGCCATCCGCTGGCCACGCGCGCCAGTGTCGGCTCCGCAGATCTCGACGGATTGAAGATGGCCCTGCTCGACGAACGCTTCGCTCAGCGGGTGATGCTCGACGAATACTGCAAACCGCGCGGAATCACCTACCAGATCGTCCTGCAGAGCAACGATGCGCCCTTGATCGTGCAGGGCGCCGAGCGCCACATGGGCGCGACCACGCTGTTCCGCTCCAACCTGAATGCCGCGCCCGGCCTGGTCGGCATCCCGTTCGACCCGCCGCAGCGGCTGGACTTCAGCCTCTGCTGGCAGGCCAGCGACTACCTCTCGCTGGCCAACCGGCGCTTCGTCGAATTCGTCCTGGGGTTTTCCGCCTGAGGGCAGCCATTCGGTTTAGCGAGCCATCGGGAGCGGGTGGTGGCGGTCCGATGCCGCTGTGCACCACTAACGCTTGTCCCTGCGCTCGCGGCTGGCCTGCCAGCGCATGCGTTGTTGCAGGTACGGATCGTCGGCGAACGGCAGTTGCGTCGCCTCTTCGATGTCTTCGGCGCTGCGGCCGCGCAGGCTGAACTGCACGCCCAGGTAGAACAGCGTCAGTATCGCGATGCTCCACAGCCACTGTGCCATGTGCGTTTCCTCAGGCCGAATGGGCGAAGGCGTCGACCTGCTCGGGCAAAGCGCCACGCACGGTACGCCAGGTGTTGTAGGCCATCAGCAGCATGCCGGTGAGGAAGAACAGCCCACCCGCCATGCGCACGATGAACCCCGGATGGCTGGCCTGCAGCGCTTCCACGAAGGAGTAGGTGAGGGTGCCGTCTTCGTTCACTGCGCGCCACATCAGGCCCTGGGTGATGCCGTTGACCCACATCGAGGCGATGTACAGCACGGTGCCGATGGTAGCCAGCCAGAAGTGCAGGTTGATCAGCCCGACACTGTGCATGCCGTCGCGGCCGTAGACCCGGGGGATCAGGTGATACAGCGAGCCGAACGTGATCATCGCCACCCAGCCGAGCGCGCCGGCGTGCACGTGGCCGATGGTCCAGTCGGTGTAGTGGGAGAGGGCGTTGACGGTCTTGATCGCCATCATCGGGCCCTCGAAGGTGGACATCCCGTAAAAGGCCAGCGACACCACCAGGAAGCGCAGGATCGGGTCGGTGCGCAACTTATGCCAGGAGCCGGAGAGCGTCATCATGCCGTTGATCATGCCACCCCAGCTCGGCGCCAGGAGGATGATCGACATCGCCATGCCCAGGCTCTGCGCCCAGTCCGGCAGCGCGGTGTAGTGCAGGTGGTGCGGGCCGGCCCAGATGTACAAGCTGATCAGCGCCCAGAAATGCACGATGGACAGCCGGTACGAATACACCGGGCGGCCGGTCTGCTTGGGCACGAAGTAGTACATCATCCCGAGGAAACCGGTGGTGAGGAAGAAACCCACCGCGTTGTGCCCGTACCACCACTGCACCATAGCGTCGGTGGCGCCGGCGTAGAGCGAGTAGGACTTGAACCAGCTCACCGGAATCGCCGCGTGGTTGACGATGTGCAGCATCGCGATGACCAGGATGAAGGCGCCGAAGAACCAGTTGCCGACGTACAGGTGCGGCGTGTTGCGACGCACCAGGGTGGTGAAGAAGACCACTGCGTAGGCGACCCAGACGATGGCCATCCACACCGCGCCGGCGAACTCGATTTCTGCGTATTCCTTGGTGGTGGTCAGGCCCTGCGGCAGCGTCACCAGCAGGATCACGATCACCTTCTGCCAGCCCCAGAACGTGAAGCTCGCCAGGCCGTCGGAAAACAGCCGCACCTGACAGGTGCGCTGTACTGCGTAATAGCTGGCGGCGAACTGTGCGCTGCCGGCGAAACCGAAGATCACCAGGCTGGTATGCAGCGGACGCAGGCGGCCGAAGCTTAGCCACGGCGTGTCGAAGTTCAGCTCCGGCCAGACCAGCTGCGAGGCGATGAACACGCCCAGCGCCATGCCGAGCACGCCCCATACGACGGTCGCCACCGCGAACTGGCGGACGACCTTGTAGTTGTAGGCCTGTGGAGCGGGTGCGGCGGCATGCAGGACGGGGACCTTTCTGCGGACTGGCCTCTCGGGGCCGATGGGGCGCCAATGTAGAAAGATCGCGGCCCGCTAAACAGACTCAGATAAATCACCGAAATACGGATCAGATGATTGGGCGAAAGCCGCTGCCGGGATGGATCACTCAAACTGAGTCGGCTCAGCAGGGCGGCACTGTCGCGGTTCATCTGATCCGCTTTTTTCAGGTTTATCTGCGGCTGTTTTAAGTACGCCGGGAGCGGGCATAGTCGGCTTCCCACCGTCCGAACCGCACGGCCTTCCGCCGGCCTCGCGTGCGGTGCGCGCAGCGAGGATGCTCTGGATGTACCTGTACGACGACTATGACCGGGCACTGGTCCACGAACGCGTGGCGCAGTTTCGCGACCAGGTGGCGCGGCGCCTCGATGGCGAGCTCAGCGAGGAGGAGTTCCTCCCGCTGCGCCTGCAGAACGGCCTGTACCTGCAGAAGCACGCCTACATGCTGCGCGTGGCGATTCCCTACGGCACGCTGTCGGCGACTCAGCTGCGCACGCTGGCGCTGATCGCCCGGCGTTACGACCGCGGCTACGGGCACTTCACCACGCGGCAGAACATCCAGTTCAACTGGATCGAGCTGGCGCAGACGCCAGACATCCTGCAGCACCTCGCCGAGGTCGACATGCACGCCATCCAGACCTCCGGCAACTGCGTGCGCAACATCACCACCGAGGCCTTCGCCGGCGTCGCCGCCGACGAGCTGATCGACCCGCGCCCACTGGCGGAGATCCTCCGCCAGTGGTCGACGGTGAACCCCGAATTCCTCTTCCTGCCGCGCAAGTTCAAGATCGCCCTGTGCTCGGCGCTGGAGGATCGCGCGGCGATCCGCATGCACGACATCGGCTTCTACCTGTATCGCGACGGCACCGGCGAAATGCGCCTGCGGGTGATGGTCGGCGGCGGCCTCGGGCGCACGCCGATCCTCAGCCAGCCGATCCGCGAGGCGCTGCCCTGGCGTCACCTGCTGTCCTACGTCGAAGCCGTGCTGCGGGTCTACAACCGCCACGGCCGGCGCGACAACAAGTACAAGGCGCGGATCAAGATCCTCGTCAGGGCGCTGGGCATCGAGGCGTTCGCCGAGGAAGTCGAGCGCGAATGGCAGCAGATCAAGGACGGCCCGGCCGAGCTGACCGACGCCGAATACCAGCGCGTCGCGCGCTCGTTCCGCGCGCCGGCCTACGAACCGCTGGGCAGCGTCGACCTCGCCTTCGGTACGCAACTGGCGAGCGATCCGGCCTTCGCTCGCTGGGTCGAGCACAACGTCCGTCCGCACAAGGTGCCGGGCTACGCGAGCGTGGTGCTGTCGACCAAGCCCGGCGCGGCGGCGCCGCCGGGGGATGTCAACGCGGCGCAGATGGACGCCGTGGCGGACTGGTCGGAGCGCTTCGGCTTCGGCGAAATCCGCATCGCCCACGAGCAGAACCTGGTGTTGCCCGACGTGCGCAAGCGCGATTTGCACGCGCTCTGGCTGCTGGCGCGCGACACCGGCCTGGCGACGCCCAACGTCGGTCTGCTCAGCGACGTGATCGCCTGTCCGGGCGGCGACTACTGCTCGCTGGCCAATGCCAAGTCGATCCCGGTGGCGCAGGCGATCCAGCAGCGTTTCGAGAACCTCGACTACCTGCACGACATCGGCGAGATCAGCCTGAACATCTCCGGCTGCATGAACGCCTGCGGCCACCACCACATCGGCAACATCGGCATCCTCGGCGTCGACAAGAACGGCAGCGAGTGGTACCAGGTCACGCTCGGCGGCGCCCAGGGCCGGGACAGCGCGCTGGGCAAG
>DIEE01000282.1:12463-12643 GCA_002418465.1 Pseudomonas sp. UBA5782
CCTGGCAACTGCTGCGCGAAAGCCCGGCGACGCGGCCCGCCGGCCCGCTGATCCTGCCGCTGGCCGACTGGTGCGCGGCGCAGGACGAGGCGGTGCTGCGTGGCGAGCGCTTCAGCCTGCACGGCCTGTGGCTGGCGCCGGACGACGAGGTCGAGGTGCTGCGGCTCTGGCTGGCGGTGT
>DIEE01000239.1:0-157 GCA_002418465.1 Pseudomonas sp. UBA5782
CGCGGCCACGCCTTCGGCGCAATTGTGGACGCGCATCGAACGCAGCCTCGACGGCCTCGCGCCCCGCCCCGCGGTCGAGCCCGCCGATCGACCGACCGGCTGGTGGAACCTGCTGGCGTTCTGGCGCGGCCTGGCCGCAACCGGCCTGGCGGCGACC
>DIEE01000239.1:175-19087 GCA_002418465.1 Pseudomonas sp. UBA5782
CCGCAGCCTGCCGCTGAGCGAACCCAGCTACCTGGTGGTGCTGGTCGCCCCGCAAGGCCAGACACCCGGCTGGGTGGTGCAGGCCAGCGACCGCGAGGAAATCCAGCTGATCCCCCTCGGCGCCTTCGAAGTGCCGGCCGACAAGGCCCTGCAGTTCTGGACCAAGGCCGACGACTGGCAGGCGCCGGGGTCCCTCGGCCTGGTCAAACCCGGCGAAACCCTGCGCATACGCCTCGACAGCCTGCCGCCGCTGCAGCCCAACCAGCTGTTCGAACTGACCTTGGAAAAAAGCAGCGGCTCACCCATCGGCAAACCCACCGGCCCGATCCAGTTCATCGGCCGCGCGGTGAAGGTGATCTGAGCGGCGCAGGAGCAGGACGGTGAACTTCGAGCAGTTCTACCCTCGTAAGGGACAGTTGTCTGGGCCGTACGGCAGGCAGCTGGGACATAGTTGCTGCCGTGGCTTGGTTGAAGTGTTTTGCCTTGAATGATGTGCAATGTGGAAGCCTAGCCATTAGGCAACGGCAGCTTTCGACCAATTGCTGCTGGTCGCGAAGGAGCGTTATAGGTCAAAAACACTCATCTCTGTCCTCCCGACAAAACGGAACGGGTAGCAGCACTGCTTTCACTGCGGTTAGGTCTGCTGCGGGTCATCAAGTTAGGTAATTAGTAACTACCACGGTTGCCGACCATGGCCTCCAAAGAAGCCGCCAGTAGGACCGTCGGATTCGAGCAACGCCATCTTTATCGCGATGACCGCGCCCTCTTCAGGGGTTAGCACACCTGAGTTGCTATTAAGGTCGGTCCTTACATGACCAGGCTCGACCGCGTTTACCTTGATGCCCAGCGGCGCAAGCTCCTTGGCGAAGGAGACGGTGACCGCATTAAGCGCGACTTTCGATGAGGTGTAGTCAAGCAGGTTGACGGTCGAATAGAGCGAGGTCGGGTCGGTGATCAAGGTGAGCGAACCGACGCCGCTACCCATCATGACAATCCGCGCCTGATCGGCTGCCCTAAGCAACGGCAAAAACGCTTGGGTGACGCGCACTGGGCCAAACAGATTGACCTCATAAACAGCCTTCATGTCTTGCATGCGCACCTGGCTGGGTGCCCGTGCCATGTCGACTGCAATGCCCGCATTGTTGACCAGCACATCAAGCGCCTCAGTGCGCGCCGCCAGCGCTGTTGCAGCGTCTTGCACACTGGCGTCGTCTGCAACATCCAGTTCAAGAAAGCCGGCGTCGAGCTCTGCTCTACGCAGTTCAGCAACGGCGTGCTCGCCACGCACCACGTCGCGCGCGCCGATCCAGACAAAAAAACCGGCCTCGGCAAGACCTTTGGCAATCGCGAACCCAATGCCTTTGTTGGCACCGGTGATCAGCGCCTGTCGTTTGCTATTCAATTTCAAATTCCTCGGGCGTCAAGACAAACGCTTTGGCGAGATAAGACACTCATGCGAAATGAGCGAGAAGCCAAGCCGTACCACACCCATTCGAGGAGGGTGTGGTACGTACTTTTCTCATCAGGCGCTCTGAGCAACTACATCGCGCTGCGCGCCTTGCACGTGGTGCTGAAGGTCACCGGCGAAGCGCAACGTCACCTCGCGACGGCTGAATCGCCATTGGCCATCGTGCAATTCAAATTCGTCGAGGTACTTGCCGGTGCACACAGGCTGCAAGGCAAACCCATCAAGCTGTTGATGCACGGTGTAATAGCTCGCCGAACTCGCCTTGTCGCCCGAAGGCGCGACATCAATCAGTACGTTGGTGATCGAGTGCCAGGTGCGTGGCGTGCCGTCTTCATGCACTTGCAGGCCCGCTTCGAAGAACGCCAGCAGGCCCTCGCGAGTGGAAGCTTCGGTGCCGAGAACGTGCAGCTCGGCATGCTGAAGCACCTCTGCCACACCGGCAAAATCTCCACTGTCCAGGCGATGAATGTAGGTTGCGTGAAGACGATGGATGGCGCTTTCGGCGGCGAGACGTGCAAGCAGTTGCGGGGTATCACTCATGTTTTTCTCCAGGGTGCTAAGGGCGAGTTGGGTGAAAGCGATAGCGTCACACCTGAGAGGCGCCGCCATCGGCGAATAGCTCCACGCCATTGATGTAGCTCGCGGCATCACTGGCCAGAAACGCCACGGCCTTACCGATTTCGTGGGCCTGGCCGATACGGCCGATGGTGCTTTTCTCACTCAATGCCTTGATGACTTCATCGGCCTGCTCGGCCAGCATCTTGCGCAACGAATCAGTGTCGACAGGGCCCGGGCTCACCAGATTGATCCGTACTCCACTGCCTCGGATGTCGAGCACCCAGCTTCTTACCAGCGCCCGCAGGGCCGCCTTGGTCGCACCATAGACGCTCAGACCCGGACCGGGATCGATAGACGCCGTGGAGCCGATAATGACGACGCTACTGCCTTTACCCATAAGGGCGAGTGCCCCCTGAACGGTGAACGTCACCCCTTTCACATTGGTGTTGAACACGCGGTCGAAATACGCTTCGGTGATGCTGCCCAAGGGCTCTACTTCGCCCATGCCGGCGTTCGCCACCAGTACGTCGATGCGGCCGTGACGCGACTTGATCTTGCCGAACAGCACTGTGAGGTCTGCCGCAATCGAAACATCCGCCACTATCGCGGTGGCGTTATCACCCAGGATGGCCACGGCATCATTGAGCTGCGCCTCCCGGCGACCGGTGATGACTACATGAGCCCCCTGCTCCACCAGCTCCTGGGCAATGGCGAGCCCAAGGCCCGACGAACCACCGGTGACCAGAACGACTTTGTCTTGAAATTGCATGGCGATGTCCTCTACAGGCGATTTGGAAGATTGAATTTATGTAGCAAACACTACATAAGCACAATCAGCCACGCAACACATTTAGTAATCGCTACATAAATTGTAGCGGTCAGTATCGGACAATTGATGTCGAATTTAGTGGTCGCTACACTGCTCGCTCATCCACGAGGTCACCATGAACGAGAAAACTCGCCAACGTCGCCCAGCCTTCGACAGAGAAGCGGGAGTCGCCATCGCCCAGGCCATGTTCCATGAACACGGTTTCGACGCGGTGAGCCTTACGGATCTGGTCGACGCCATGGATATCAAGCCACCAAGCTTTTACGCGGCCTATGGCAGCAAGGCAGAGTTGTTCGAGCGGGCGATGCAGCGCTACGCCAGCGAAAACGCCCTGCCGCTGGACAAGATCCTCGCGCCGGAGCACCCGCCGGAAGAGGCGCTTTGCGCGTTGTTGGTCGCTGCGGCAAAGCAATACGGAAAAGACAGCACATTGCGTGGCTGCATGATTACCGAAGGCTTGCGTGCCGACGACGAAGTGGCACGCACGATGGCTGAAACCCTTGCTAACGGCGGCCTTAAGGTCATTCGGGCGTACCTGGACAACGTGCAGCCGGGTAACGCGCAAACCCTCGCGGATTACATTACGGTTACGTTGCGCGGGCTTTCAGCCTCCGCGTGCAATGGCATGTCGCGTAAACGACTGATCGACGTAGCGCAGACCGCAGGCAGGTTCATCAGCCATGAACTAGCAGGCCCGCAGGATCGAGCGCAATCCGCGTAAGCATGATTCGCGGCCCATCTACCTGTCAGTCACCCACGTGCCAGGAATACTTTGGGCAAACTCGACGCCAAACAACTGTGCCGGCGTTGCAAAGCCCTGCCTGACTTCACCACCCAATACCCTGCGTGCAGCCTCTACTGCGGCCAGAGGCGTATAGGAATAGCCGTTCACCGTCCCGATCACCGAGCGCGCCACGGTCCCGTCAGCACCGGTCACTTCAGCGACCGCGCGAGCGGGTTGCGCCAGCCGCTGCTCGGCGCTGGGGCCATCAGGGAGTCGTACCAGATCACCGGTGGGAAACGCATCACCGGTGACGTGAACATACATGGCGATGTTGGGGATGGCCGTCGAGTGCCAAGCGGTGATCAGGTCGCCAAAGGACAGCGGTGCGCAGAGGACCGGGCCGTCACCAAAGTCGAACAACGCTGGCTGGGCGTCGGGCGTGGCAACCAGTCGCCCATCGATCCGCGCCATCAATCCCGCTCCGATGATTTCACTGGCGCTGATTGCCGAGCCTCTCGACATGGACCCGGCCACCTGAAGTGCAACACGCAGTGACTGGGGGTTAGGCACGCGCTGCGCTACGTGCATGACCAAACAGTCGGTTGGCACCACGTCCCAGCCAACACCAGGCAGCAGCATGATGCCCGCTTTGGCGGCTTGGAGACTGAGCCGCTCAGCCAATCGGTACACGTTGATTTCGGCGGTGATATCCAGATAGCTGACGCCGGCCTCAATGCAGGCGTGCATCAAGGGCTGCGCGGTGTGTGCGAACGGTCCTGCGCAGTTAAGCAGTACGTCCACTCCTTCCAAGGCGCTATCTAGCGGCTCATCGAGCGAAAATACCCGATAGCGCACGCCCAGGCGCTCGGCCAGCNNGCAAACGGGCACCGGGCGAGCCGTTATCTATGGCGCCCGCCTGGATAGCGGCGGTGTAAGCGGCATCGACCTCGGCACGGCTATTGGCGACAAAGCCGATATGCGCGGCTCGCCCGTCAACCACGCCTTCGCGCAGCCAGAAAAATACGCGCCCGTTTGCCCCAAACCCTTTGAGGTCGGGATGGCCGAGCGGGCCATCCTTGCCGTCGTAGTCAAGACGGCGGGTGATGCCCAGCGGTGGGAGTGCCGCGCTGTAGAACGCGATGGAGCGCTCAAGGTCTGCGACAGAGATAAAGACATGGTCGAGCATGGTGTTTTCCTTGCTTAAGGTGGTTTGTGGAGAGTCCTAAACCATGTAGCCGCCGGCGACCTCGATGGTCTGGGCATTGATCCAGGCGCTCTCGGCCGACAACAACGTGGCGATCACAAGGCCCACATCGTCTGGCTCCCCTACTCGACCTAGCGCTGTTTGCCCGGCGAGCAACGCTTCGAACTCATCGTTCAGGCCGCCACCCAGTTCTGTACGAATCGCCCCTGGCGAGACGGCGTTGGCACGAATGCGGCGTTCGCCAAACTCCTTGGCCATGTAGCGGGTCAGCACTTCCAGCCCGCCTTTGAACGCGGCGTACGGCGCAACGCCCATTGTGGCCACACGGGTCGTGGCACTGGTGAGGTTGACGATGCTGGCGCCATCGGCCAGCAACGGCAGCAGTGTCTGGGTCAGAAAAAACGGCCCTTTGAGGTGGACGTTAAACAACCCATCGAATTGCGCTTGGCTGACCGTCGCGATGGGATTGAACAGCCCGTAGCCCGCGTTGTTGACCATACCGTCGAGATGCGACACCCCCCACACGCTTTGCAAAACCTGCTGAATTTTTTCAGCAAACGCCTCAAAGCTGTCGACGTCGGCTACATCCAACTGCAGTGCAATCGCTTTACCACCGCCTGCCTGAATCTGCTCCACCACTGCCTGCGCCGCTTGCGGGTTGTTGTTGTAAGTCAGGACTACGCCCATACCTCGCTTGGCGCAGAGCGCAGCGGTACTGGCGCCGATACCACGGCTACCGCCGGTAATCAGAATGACGTTCATGGTGTGCTCCGGTGTCGATTGGAAGAGGTGTCACGGTAGCGATCACCCCTCGCGCCCACGCAGCCATTCCTACTCGAAACCTGCCTGTTTCTGCTTTTTGCTTGCGCGGCCTTCCGGCTCTGGCGTCTGATGCTCCCCATGAACAATCAACTGAACGAACTGCGGGCACTGGCCGCCCACGCCGAGAACCGGCGAACGGAAACCGGTATTCCCCGTGTCGCCATGGTGCAAGGCGAGGTGCCGGAGCATCTGCTGGCCGCCGTGTACGAGCCGATGATTAACCTGATTTTGCAGGGCAGTAAGTCGATGACCGTCGGCGACCGCACCTTGCGCTACGACCCGGCGACTTACTTTGTGATGTCCATCGAGTTGCCAGCGGTGGGCAAGGTGCACCCTGCCGCCACGGGCGAGCCTTACCTGGCTGTGAGCCTGACATTGGATCCGACGATTCTCGCCACGCTGCTGGCAGACCTGCCCAAACCTGCCGAGCGCGTTGAACAGGAAAGCGGATTTTCGGTGGCGGCGGTTACGCCCGAACTGATGGATGCGTGGGTGCGTATGCTGCGACTGATGGAACGTGAGCAAGACATCACCGCACTGGCACCGGCGTATGAACGGGAGATTCTCTACCGTGTCTTGCAGGGCCCCCAGGGCTGGATGCTGCGTGAAATCGCAGCGCCGGATACCGCTATGGCCCGCGTAAGCCTGGCCATCCAGTGGATCCGCCGCGACTTCGCCGAGCCCATTCGTGTCGATGACTTGGCTGAGAGGGCCGCCATGAGCGTGTCAGCCTTCCACCGCCATTTCAAAGCGGTGACCAACCTGAGCCCGTTGCAGTATCAGAAGCGCGTTCGGCTGCTCCAGGCCCGCACGCTGTTGGTGGCCAGCGCCAAGAGCGTGACCACGGCGGCCTTTGAAGTGGGCTATGAAAGCCCCACCCAGTTCAGCCGTGACTACGCCCGTGTTTTTGGCCTGCCGCCGGCTCGGGACGCCGCGCGAATTTTGGCGGGCACAAGGGCTTAGCCCATTTAGCTGTTTTGGCCGCCATCTACATTCAAGGTGGCGCCGGTGATATACCCAGCGTCAGGCCCGACCAAGAACGCCACGGCGCCCGCCACTTCGTTCGGCTGACCGTAGCGACCCAATGCCGTCATCTGTTTAACCATGGGAGCCACATCGCTGGTTTCCGGGTTCATCTGGGTATTGATCGGGCCCGGCTGCACGGTATTGACGGTGATATGGCGCCCGCCTAAATCGCGAGCCCAACCACGGCTGTAAGCAGCGACCGCCGCCTTGCTCGCTGCGTAGTCAGCAATACCTGGGAAAGGCGCACGACTGGCAAACATGCTGCCGATGGAAACAATTCGTCCACCATCAGCCAACAGCGGTACCGCCGCACGGACAGCAGCGACAACACCTCCCACATTGACAGCCTGCTGGCGGTCCAGCTCGGCAATATCGGCCTGCGGATCACCGATTATTCCGGTGACAAACACCCCGGCGCTGTTCACCAGAATGTCCAGACGACCGAAATGCGCGTGTACCTGATTGACCATCGCAGCGACCGCATCAGCGTCCGCCTGATCGGCAACCAGGGCCAATGCCTGCACACCGAGCGATTCGATGTGATGGGCGACCGTAAGGGCATGCTCCGCTGATGCGGCGTAGCTGAACGCCACATCAGCACCTTCGGCGGCCAGACGTTTGGCAATAGCGGCACCAATGCCACGTGACCCACCGGTAACCAGCGCAACTTTACCTGCCAGGGACTTGCTCATGATTTTCTTCCTTTGTCGTGATAGGCCAGTCGCGAATGACAAACCGTACCGCCACACTAACCACCACTAACGAAGGGATAAACTTAACTTATCGGTATGCGTTATCACTGTTTTGATGATAAATACCCTTTTCCAGATTCCTCAAACGGTGCCCGCGTGGACTACTTTCTTGCCGTACAGGCGTTCAACCGGATTGTCGAAACGGGCAGTTTCGTCAAAGCAGCCACGCAAATGGACCTGCACCCCAATGCCGTGACCAAGCTGGTACAAGCGCTGGAAGCACATTTGCGCGTAAAGCTGCTTAACCGCACCACCCGGCGGGTCACGGTAACCAATGAGGGCGGCGTCTATTACGAACAGATGAGTCGGGTGCTTGATCGCTGGCTGGAGATTGAGGCGGAAATTGCGCTCACCCAGTCGGCCCCGAAAGGCAAAGTCAGGATCGATATGGGCACCACCATCGCCACACTATTGGTGATACCGGCGCTGCCTGATTTTCACGCCCGCTATCCGCAGGTGCAGGTTGATATTGGCGCGAGTGATCGCACAGCCGACCTGGCCAGCGAAAACATTGACTGCGTGATTCGCGGCGGCGTCCTGCAAGACTCCTCGCTGATTGCGCGACGCCTGGGAAGCCTGCCGTTTGTTACCTGCGCAACGCCGGCTTACCTGGCCAAGCATGGTGTGCCCAGCCACCCAGGTGAACTGGAAGATGGCCATGCGCTCGTACGTTACTTTTTCCCGGGCTCCGGAAGGCAGAACAACCTCGAGTTCACCAAGGGCGATGAACACGTCGCCGTGCAAGGTCGTTACGTAGTGGCAGTCAACGACAGCAACGCTTACCTCGCCGCAGCCCTTGCCGGATTGGGGGTGATTCATACGTTACGTTTTATGGCGCAGCCGTATATCGACGCCGGCACCTTTGTGCCGGTGTTGCAGGAGTGGCAGGCCGAGCCAAACCCGCTGTCGGTGGTGTACATGCCCAACCGACACCTGAGCGTTCGCGTGCGCGCATTTGTGGATTGGCTGGTGGACCATTTCGCTGCCCACCCACACGTGTTGCTCTAAGGAACTACCGGGGGAAGCTCGCGACAATCCACAATGTGGCGCCCAACGTACCCGCCACTCCCACCCCTATGGCCATCTGAACGCCCAAGTGATCAACCACCACACCGCCAATCAGTGCGCCGAGCCCCATCGCCAACTGCCCCGCCGCAACAAATAACGCTGCCACCACCTCAAGTCGATCTGGCGCGGCCTTGAATATCCAGCTCTGGATGGCAATGGGCAGCATGCCAAAACCAACGCCCCAAGCGACGACCGCTGCTGCCGCCCACCCTGAACTCGCCCCGTATATAACCAGCGCCAACATTGCACCACCCAAGAATATCGATGTGGCCAGCACCGCTCTGCGTACATCGCGCTCCACAAGCCAACCGCAAAAAAGGTTGCCGAAAACCCCCGCTACGCCATAGGCGAGTAGCAAGGCGCTCAGGGAGCTCGAATCGATACCGCTAATTTGCGTTAGAAACGGTGCGATGTAGGTGTAGGCGGCGAACTGCCCGATAAAGATGAGCACAACCGCCACAAGCCCTGCCCGCACGGTGTTCATCCTCATCACCACGGGTACTTGACCGAAGCCCAAGGATTTTTCAGGTGGAATGCGCGGCAGCAGCACCACTAGCGCCACCACCACCAGTACAACCAGCGATGCGAAGGCTGCAAACGTCAATCGCCATCCCAGTAACGCGCCAAGAAATGTCCCTGCTGGTACGCCGGCTACGGTGCCCACTGTCACCCCGGAAAAGATGACGGACGTGGCCCGGCCAACGGCGTCGGGCTTCAGTCTGGGTCCCAGTGAGACCCCAATGGTCCAGAAACCGCCCACCGCGACGCCGAGAAGCATCCGAGCCGCGAGAAGAACGCCAAGGCTATTGGCGCAGGCGACCAGTGCATTGGAAATGACCAACAGACTGAGCAACACCAACAATGCGTGCTGACGCTCAATACGCTTGCCCACGCTGATGGTTAACAGCGCCGCACCGGCGGCCACGATGCCGGGTGCCGTAACCATAAGGCCGGCCTGCCCCTCACTGACCGCAAGGTCCTGGGCAATTTGCGGCAACAGCCCCACGGGTAAAAACTCTGCGGTCACCAGCGTGAACGCGCCTACACCAATGGCAACAACTGCGCTCCAGGAGGCCGGTGGGGATTGGGTGCTTGGAGTAGCTGATAACACCAAAGGAGGTGCGGCTTTTAAACTATCCGTCATTGTCGAAACCTGAAGGCATACAGGCGAACGTTGCCGAACGCCTGTGGGTTATTCGGCAGACGTCAGTAGCCCACGCCGCGCACACCACCGGATGCCCGGATCGATTCCCCGGTCACCCAGTGGGCATCTTCGGATGCCAAGAACACGGCAAGCGGCGCAATGTCTTCAGGCTCGCCAAAGCGGCGCAACGGCGTACCGGCGATAAGTTGCTCGCCAAATTCACCGGCGAAATTGCCGTCTGTGGCCGGCGTGTTGGTATGACCTGGAAGGATGGAGTTAACCCGAATACCCCGTGGCCCCAGCTCTCTGGCCAACGCGAAGGTCAGCGTATCGACTGCGCCTTTGGTGGCCGAGTAAACGCTCGAAGCAAGGTAGGGGTCGGTGCTGAGGATTGAGCTGATATTGATGATGCTGCCGGACGTGCCCAACAGTTTCACAGCCTCCCGCGCCGCCAGTAGATAGCCGAGCACATTGAGGTTGAACTGCTTATGGAAGGCCTCTTCGGTGAGGTCTTCAATCATTTGAAACACGGCAACACCCGCGTTGTTCACCAGAATATCCAGCCTACCGAAGTCAGCTGCAACGGTTGCAAACAGGCGCGTCACGTCAGCGCCGTTGCTCATGTCCGCTTGTATGGCAACGGCATTCGCGCCTTGTGCCTGGATATGTGCGACGACCGAATCCGCGTCGGCTTTGCTGGAGGAGTAATTGACGATGACGGTGGCACCGGCTGCGCCCAGTGCTTTGGCAATCCCAGCACCGATGCCTTTGGAAGCGCCCGTTACTACCGCGATTTTTCCTTCAAGTTTCATAGGAGACCTTTCTAAAGTGGCAAGTGACGCAGCGTCCATTACTGGCCTCCGATCAGTCTCGAAGGCCTAACGCTGCTTGCCATCAGTATTGGGTCGGCGTCGCGTCAAGCCGTTGCCGGTTCTTCTCGCACCCTTGCCTATTCTTCTCACCTGCATTGCTTTACGCACCGGTCTACGCCATCGTCACTCGCATGAACGACACCATGAGTGAACTGCGCAGCATCGTGATGCGTGCTCAAAGCCAGTGGACGGAAACCGGGTTGCCACGTGTGGCGATGGTCCATGCCGAGGCCTGTGCCAGCCAGGTTTACCAGCCGATGCTGCACCTCGTACTGCAAGGCTCGAAAACCCTGTCTATTGGAGACCAGGTGCTGAGTTACGGAGCGGCCACGTATTTTGTGGTGCCTATTGATGTACCGGCGACCGGGGAGATTTACCCAGGCGGGCCGAACGAGCCCTATCTCGCCATCAGCTTGACGCTGGACCCCAGCATCATCGCGTCGCTGCTGGCGGACAGACCAAAAACGGAAAGTCAGCCTCACCCCAGTTGCTTCGCGCCTGTTCCGGCGTCCATTGAAATGCTTGATGCCTGGTTGCGCATGCTGCGTCTGATTGACCATCCCGATGAGGCGCCGGTGCTTGCCCCGATGGTCGAACGCGAGATTTTGTTTCGCGCGCTTCAAGGGCCCTTTGGGGAGATGTTGCGCGAGATAGCTCGCCCGGATGGCCGACTTTCACAGGTCCGCCGAGCTACCCAATGGATACGCGAGCATTACACCGAGCCCTTTCGTGTAGAACCTTTAGCGGCCATGGCAGACATGAGCGTCGCGGCGTTCTATCGGCACTTCAAAGCCATTACCGCGATGACACCGATCCAATACCAAAAGCGCCTGCGCCTACTCAGAGCGCGATGGCTCCTGCTATTCGAAACACAAAACGCGGCCGCCATCGCATTCACTGTCGGCTACGAAAGCGCCTCGCAATTTAGCCGTGAGTACGCACGCTTATTCGGGTTGCCGCCTGGCAGAGACGCCGCAAGGTTTAAAACGCCTGCGGACGCCAGCGACCCAGACAAGATGAATGTGACTGCCTTAGGGGGTTAACGAAGCATTCAAGGATTGCCGATCCAAGTCGCCAGATGGGAAGCACGGCCGAATTTTGGCCACGTACAAAGTCCGCTTCTGGGCCGATAGCGGCCACCTACTACAGGCGGCTGTCGGCCAAGAGCAAACCACCACAACCCCCCTCCTCACTCCGAAAGCAAAAATCAAACCTGCCGATCAACACTCCCCGCCAGCCTCCCTCAATGCGAAGAAACATAAACCTGCTCCTCGCCCACCAGCAGGTAGGAGAAGGTTGCGCGCAGGCGTTCGACTTCCTGTTGCGGNNTTTGAATTCGCGGCCGAAGTGTGAGGGGCTTTCGTAGCCGACTTTGAAAATAAATCTGTCTCCTTTGCCTTAGTCCCCTTTGCCTTTCACCGAGCGGCAATACACACCTATTCAACGCCAGGAGAGCAACACCCTGGTCCTGTTGGCGTTGCTACAGGTCAATCGGCGCATTGTGCCTACCACCAGTGGGAACCAGGGTTATTGGGTGTCCTCAGTTTGTGGCTGACCTGCACTTGCAGGCGCCACGCTTGCCNNGTATCCCACAGCGTCATGACTCGCGTCACCGCAGCGTCCAGCGCGTCCGCCGATAGCCCATCGCGTGCCAGGGTCGACAGGCCCAGTAGAAAACTGTCGAAGGCCATGGCGAGGGCGAGTGCATCAACTTTCGCCGGGAGCTGCGCCGAAGCGATGCCGCGTTCAACACAGGCCAGCAAGGCTTCACGATTCAGCGCCCTGGCGTGCGCCAGTGGCGCTGAGATGACTTTGCTTTCCGCTGAGCACGCGCTCATCGCACCCAATGCCACCAGGCAGCCCTTGGGATGATCAGGCTCGCATTGCATCTGCGCCGAGCGGCGCAGCGTCCGTTCGATGGCGTCTCGGGGCGGCAGGCTGGTGTCGAACAGGCTTTCGGTGACCTTGCCGTAGGTATTCAGATAAAGGTCCATGACCTCCTTGAACAGCTGTTCCTTGGAGCCAAAGGCCGCGTAAAAACTGGGCGCGGTAATGCCGCCTCCGATCGTGGCCTTGAGTTGGTTCAGCGATGTGGCGTCGTAGCCGTTCTCCCAGAACAAATGCAGTGCCTGAGTGATAGCCACGTCACGATCAAACGTGCGCGGTCGTCCCATTTGTGCCATAGACGAGCCCTCCCGAGGGACTTAAATACTATTCGATACATAAGTCGTTGACCATCATTTGACCACTCCCTATATTTATACCAATCAATATATAAGTAGGAATTCTGGCAAATGACTGGCGATGAACCGCTCCGGAAAACACTGCCTTACGGGGCGTTGCTCGCGCTGGCGATGACCGGATTTATCTGCATCCTGACTGAAACGCTGCCCGCCGGCCTGCTCCCGCAGATCGTCAACGGGCTGGCTATCTCGCCCGCCATGGCGGGGCAAATGGTCACGGTCTATGCGCTGGGTTCGCTACTGGCGGCGATTCCACTCACCATCGCCACGCAGGGCTGGCGGCGGCGCACGGTGCTACTGGCCACCATCGTCGGTTTTCTGATCTTTAACTCAGTCACCGCGCTGTCTTCCAACTATTGGCTCATCCTTGTGGCACGTTTTTTCGCCGGCGTTTCGGCTGGGCTCGCATGGAGTCTGATCGCCGGGTATGCACGACGCATGGTGGCGCCCGCGTCGCAGGGCCGTGCGCTGGCAGTGGCGATGGTGGGCACGCCAATCGCGTTGTCGCTTGGCGTGCCGATGGGCACATGGTTAGGCGGATTGATCGGCTGGCGCATGGCATTCGGGCTGATGTCGGCGTTGACGCTGGTATTGATCGCCTGGGTGCTGATTAAAGTGCCAGACTATCCGGGGCAAACCTCGGAGCGGCGCCTGCCGCTGCGCCGCGTGCTGGTGACACCCGGAGTACGCTCCGTGCTGGGGGTCGTGGTCACCTGGATGCTGGCGCATAACATTCTCTACACCTACATCGCGCCCTTCGTCTCCCAAGCCGGCCTGACCGGCAATGTGGATGTGGTGCTGCTAGTGTTTGGCGTCGCCGCGCTGGCGGGCATCTGGATAACGGGGCGGTTGGTGGACCGCCATCTTCGCACCACGGTATTGGCGAGCCTCGCTACGTTTGCAGCGGTTTCGGCGCTGTTCGGCCTTCTCTCGCCTTCTGCCCCTGCCATTTACGTCGGCACACTTGTCTGGGGGCTGACCTTTGGCGGCGCGGCCACGCTGCTGCAAACCGCGCTGGCCGATGCGGCAGGCGACGGTGCAGATGTCGCCCTGCCGATGAATGTGGTGGTCTGGAACAGCGCGATAGCCGGAGGTGGAATGCTCGGCGGCGTGCTGCTTGGGCATTGGGGAGTGGCTGCGTTTCCCTGGGTATTGCTGGCGTTGCTGTTGGCCAGTTTGACCATCGCGCTACAGGCACGGGCGCATGGGTTTCCCCGTGGTGATCGGCGCACGGGCGGGGTAGTGGCCGGACATTGAAGCGCTGCTTTTAAAGGGGGACAGATTTATTGTCCTCACTCCAAAACGACTGCCTTGCCTCCTCCATCCCCAAAAGATCCATCACCGCCCACTATCACTCCCACAGCTCCTCAATGCGACGACACATAAACCGCCTCTTCCGCCGCCAGCGGGTAGGAGAAGGTAGCGCGCAGGCGTTCGACTTCCTGTTGCGGGGGCAGGCCGAAGAGGCGTTTGAATTCGCGGCCGAAGTGCGACGGGCTTTCGTAGCCGACCTGGTAGCTGGCCTGCGCGGCCGATACGCCTTTCTGCAGCATCAGCAGGCGCGCGCGGTGCAGGCGGGTCGATTTCAGGTACTGGATCGGCGTGGTGGCGGTGACCGACTTGAAGTGCAGGTGGAAGGTTGCCGCGCTCATCGACGCCTGGGCCGCCAGGCTCTGGATGTCCAGCGGCTCGCGGTAGCGCTGGTGGATGGTCTGCAGGGCCGCTGAGATCCTGCCGAAGTGTTCGCGGTTGTCGATTGCCGCACGCAGCGCGGGGCCCTGCGCGCCACTGAGGACGCGGTAGTAGATCTCGCGCAGCTGCGCCGCGCCGAGCACGCGGGTGTCGGTGGCCGAGCCGAGGGTTTTCAGCAGCCGCAGCAGCGCCTCGGCCAGGGGTTCGTCGAGCGGTGAGGAGATCATGCTGGCCGGCGCTTCGGCGGCATGCAGCGGCGCATCGCCCAGTTGCAGCAGCAGTTCGGCGGCCACCGTCATGTCCAGCCGCAGGTAGATCGCCAGCAGCGGTTCCTCCTCGCTGGCGGCGGTCTCCATGTTGAACGGCACCGGCACCGATACCGCCAGGTAGTGCTGGGCGTCGTAGCGGTACTCGCGCCCGCCGAGAAAGCCGCGCTTGCTGCCCTGGCAGACGATCACGATGCCCGGCTCGTAGAGCACCGGCGTGCGCGCCAGCGGACGGTTGCAGCGCAGGAATCGCACATCGGGCAGCGCCGTGAGGTTGTACCCCTCACAGGGCGCGAGGGCCTGCATGAGGGCGACCATGGCGGTTCGTCTGGCGGTGGCGTCTGGCATCGGGCGGTTCTCGGAGATCGGCGGCGGCAGCAGGCAGTTTCTTACTCAGCGAGCGGCCGGTCCAGCGATCCGGAGGATTGGGCTATCGACGCAGAGTAACCGGCATACGCCAAAGGGCGCTTGCCGCATAGGATTTCCCTCGACGGTCGCCAGCCCAGGCGTCCCCACAACGAGGCATCCGACATGCGCGACAGCGACAGCAAACTGTTCTTCATCAGCGGCGTCAGCTCAGGCTTCGGCCGTGCCTTCGCCGAAGCCGCGCTGGCGGCGGGCCACCGGGTGGTCGGCAGCCTGCGCTCCGAAACCGACCGCCAGGCGTTCGAGCAGAGCGAGCCGGGGCGCGCGTTCGGCGTGCTGCTGGATGTCACCGACGATGCCGCCATCGATAAGGTGATCGCCGGCGTCGAGCGCGACCACGGCCCCATCGAGGTGCTGGTGAACAACGCCGGCTACGGCCACGAAGGCATTCTCGAGGAATCGCCGCTGGCCGAGCTGCGCCGCCAGTTCGACGTCAACCTGTTCGGCGCGGTGGCGCTGATCAAGGCCGTGCTGCCCGGCATGCGCCAGCGCCGCAGCGGGCGAATCATCAACATCACCTCGATGGGCGGCTTCATCACCATGCCCGGCATCGCCTACTACTGCGGCAGCAAGTTCGCCCTGGAGGGCGTCTCGGAAACCCTGGCCAGCGAGGTCAGGGACTTCGGCATATTCGTCACCGCCGTCGCGCCCGGCTCGTTCCGCACCGACTGGGCCGGGCGCTCGATGCAACGCAGCGCGCGCAGCATCGGCGACTACGACGCGCTGTTCGAGCCGATCCGCGCGGCCCGCGAGAGCAAGAGCGGCCGACAGAACGGCGATCCGCGCAAGGCTGCCCAGGTGCTGCTGCAACTGGTCGCCATGGAGTCGCCGCCCACGCACCTGCTGCTGGGTTCCGATGCCGTGGAGCTGGTGCAGAACAAGCTGGCCGCCCTGCAGGACGAGATCGACCGCCACGCTGCGCTGAGCCGCTCGACCGACTATTGAGCGCGCCGCCTAGGCACTCAGCTCCTGCACCAGGAAATCGAGGAAGGCGCGGGTCTTCAGCGGCACGCGGCGGGCGGTCGGGTAGACCGCGTTGATCGAGATCGCCGGCGCCTGCCAGTCGCACATCAGCGCCACCAGCCGGCCTTCGGCCAGGGCCTTCTCGACGATGAAGATGGGCAGCAGGGCGATGCCCATGCCGGCCTCGGCGGCCTGCGCCAGCAGGTCGCCGTTGTTGGCGTGCAGCGGCCCGGTGACATGGACCTTCTGGGTCTCCCGGCCGTTGCTCAGCTGAAGGCTGACGCCGCTCTGCAGGTAGCCGTAGTTCAGGCACTGGTGGGCGGCCAGATCGCGCGGCACCTGCGGCGTACCTTCGCGCTGCAGGTACTCCGGCGATGCGACCAGCACGCGCGGCGCCGGCGCCAGGTGGCGGGCCACCATCGAGGAATCCGCCAGGCTGGCGATGCGGATGGTCACGTCGAAGCCGCCCTTGACCGGATCGACCTGCTGGTCGCTGAACACCAGTTGCAGCTCGACCTTGGGATGCAGCTGGTGGAACTTCGGGATCAGCGGCCCCAGGCGGCACAGGCCGAAGGACATCGGCGCGTTGACCCGCAGCACCCCGTGGATTTCCGCCAGCCCGCTGCGTGCGCGCTGCTCGGCCTCGTCCAGCGAGGCGAGCACTTCGCGGCAGGCGTCGTAGTACTCGCTGCCGGCTTCGGTCAGATGCAGGCTGCGCGTGGTGCGCAGCAGCAGCTGCACGCCCAGCGCGTCCTCCAGAGCCTGAATCTGCTTGCTGACTTTCGAGCGCGGCACGTCCAGCACCCGCGCCGCCGCGGCGAAGCCATTGGCGTTCACCGTAGCGACGAAAGTGCGCATGCAGTCGATGCGATCCATCGGCGTCCCCAAAATAGAATCAATGAGTCTCGATTCTAGGTAATTGTCCCTCCTTCTGACCAGCCTTAAAGTTACTCCCATGCCGCCCACACAGGCCAACACGCCCGCCGCGGCCGCCTTGCCACACTCTCCATTCAGAAGGAAACAACCATGTCGAACCGCGAACTGCTGAACCCGACCAACTCCGCCCTGATCCTCATCGACCACCAGCCGCAGATGGCTTTCGGCGTGCAGTCGATCGACCGCCAGACGCTGAAGAACAACGCCGTCGGCCTGGCCAAGGCAGCCAAACTGTTCAACGTACCGACCATCCTCACCTCGGTGGAAACCGAAAGCTTCAGCGGCTACATCTGGCCGGAACTGCTCGGCGTGTTCCCCGATCAGCAGCCCATCGAACGCACCTCGATGAACTCCTGGGAAGACAAGAAGCTGGTGGAAGCGGTCAAGGCCACCGGGCGCAAGAAACTGATCATCGCCGCGCTCTGGACCGAGGTCTGCCTGACCTTCCCGGCGCTGGAAGCCCTCGCCGAAGGCTACGAGGTGTACATCGTCACCGACGCTTCCGGCGGCACCACCAAGGAGGCCCACGATATGTCGGTGTTGCGCATGGTCCAGGCCGGCGCGGTGCCGGTGACCTGGCAGCAGGTGCTGCTCGAATACCAGCGCGACTGGGCCCACAAGGAAACCTACGAGGCCGTGATGGCGCTGGTGCTGGAGCACTCCGGTGCCTACGGGATGGGCGTCGACTACGCCTACACCATGGTGCACAAGGCGCCGCAGCGCACCCTCTCCTGACTTTTGCGCGTGCCGCCGGCAACGACTCCGGCGGCACCACCCCTTACCCCATTACGAGATCAAGACCATGAACCGCGTGCAAAAAGTACTGACCACCACCCTCCTAGCCCTGTCCGTCGGCAATGCCTTCGCCGCGGATAACGGTGCCGCCGAACGGCAGACCCAGGCCTTCCTCGATGCCCTGGCGGCCGGCGGCGGCAAGCCCCTCGAACATCTCAGCCCGACGGATGCCCGCGCGGTGCTGACCGGCGCCCAGGCTTCGGTGAAGGTCGATCTGTCCGGCACCGAAGTCAGTGAAAAGACCATCAACAGCAACGGGCAGGATATCCGCCTGACCATCGTTCGACCGGCCGGCGTGACGGGTGAGCTGCCGGTGTTCATGTTCTTCCACGGCGGCGGCTGGGTGCTCGGCGACTACCCGACCCACGCCCGCCTGATCCGCGACCTGGTGGTCGGCTCCAGCGCCGTGGCGGTGTATGTCGACTACACGCCATCGCCCGAAGCGCACTACCCGACCGCGATCAACCAGGCCTACGCCGCGACCCGCTGGGTGGCCGAGCACGGCAAGGAAATCAACGTCGACGGCAATCGCCTGGCGGTGGCCGGCAACAGCGTCGGCGGCAACATGGCGGCGGTGGTCAGCCTGATGGCCAAGGAGAGGAACGCGCCCAGGCTGCGCTTCCAGCTGCTGCTGTGGCCGGTCACCGATGCGCGCTTCGATACCGCCTCGTACCAGCAGTACGCCGAGGGCCACTTCCTCACCACCGGGATGATGAAATGGTTCTGGAACAACTACACCACCGACCCGAAACAGCGCGCCGACATCCACGCCTCGCCGCTGCGTGCCAGCACCGAGCAGTTGCGCGGCCTGCCGCCGGCACTGGTGCAGACCGCCGGGCTCGACGTGCTGCGCGATGAAGGCGAGGCCTACGCCCGCAAACTGGACGCCGCCGGCGTCGAGGTCACCGCGGTGCGCTACAACGGCATGATCCACGACTACGGCCTGCTCAACCCGCTGGCCGGCATCCCGGAAGTGCAGGCAGCGCTGCGCCAGGCCGCCGGCGAGCTGAAAGCCCACCTCAACTGATCGGCCAGAAAAAACCCCGCATGAGCGATGTGCTCATGCGGGGGTCTGGCGTTTCCGGCAAACGGGGAGCGGGCAGCCGACCCCGGCCACCGCGCCC
>DIEE01000240.1 GCA_002418465.1 Pseudomonas sp. UBA5782
GTCACCAACTGATCGACACCCTGCGCAGCGGCACCGACCGCGCGGTGAGCAGCGTCAGCCGCGGCGAGGCGATGTCGCAGGACAGCCTGGGCAGCATGGAGTCGGTGCATCAGTCGCTGGTCGGCATCAGCCAGGCGGTGACGCGCATCAGCGGCATGAGCCAGCAGATGGCCGCCGCCTCGGAGGAGCAGAGCCTGGTGGTGGAGGACATCAACCGGCAGATCACGCGCATCGCCCAGCTCTCGGACAACAGCGCCGAACACGCCCAGCAGGGTGTGGTGATCTGCCAGGAGCTGGAACAGATGGCCGGTTACCTGCACGGCCTGGCCGAGCGTTTCGCCCGCTGAACTCACCTGGCGGCGCACCTGTGGCAGACTGCGCCGCCGCTCCTCTCTCGCCAGAACACCGATGTCCCGTCCGCATTGCCCGCGCTGCACCCGCCCGCTGAGTCACTGCCTGTGTGCGCTCATCCCTTCGCTGCCGAGCCGCAGCCGCGTGTTGCTGCTGCAGCACCCGAGTGAGTCCGGGCATGCGCTGAACACCGCGCGGCTGGCGGCGCTGGGTTTGCAGAATGCCGAGCTGCTGGCCGGCGAGCGCTTCGAGGAGCTGGGCGAGCACCTGGGCGATGCCCGCTACCGCGCCTGCCTGCTGTTCCCCGGCGACGACGCCGAGGTGCTGAGTGCCGATACGCCACGCGACGATCCACGCCCGACGTTGCTGGTGGTGCCGGACGGCACCTGGCGCAAGGCGCGCAAGCTGCTCTACCTGAACCCCGAACTGAGCGCTTTGCCACGGCTGGTCCTGCCGGACGGGATGAGCTCGCGTTATCGACTGCGCAAGGCGCCGGTTGCAGGCGCGCTGTCGACCCTCGAGGCCGTGGTGACGGCGCTCAATCTGCTCGAATCCCCGGCGCGCTTCGACGCGCTGTTACGGCCGTTCGAGCGATTGATCGACGGGCAGATCGAAGCCATGGGCGAGGACACCTTCCGGCGCAATCACGCGCCCTGACCGTCCGCGAAGCGCTTCAGCGCGGTGGCAGGGTCTTTTGCTTGAGGATGTAGAGGCTCACGCACACCGCGCTGGTGAGCATGAAGGTGCGCGCCCAGAACTGCGGCACCAGGTAGCAGGAGAGGGCGATGCTGGCCCACATCAGGCCGATGGCGTAGACCTTGCCCTTGAGCGGAATGCCTTCGCCGTCGAGGTAGTCGCGGATCCACGGGCCGAGCCGCGGATGACCCACCAGCCACTCGTAGAAGCGCTTCGAGCTGCGTGCGAAGCAGGCCGCGGCAAGCAGCAGGAACGGCGTGGTCGGCAGCACCGGCAGGAAGATGCCGATCACCCCCAGCGCCACGCTCGCCCAGCCGATGCCGAGCAGAACGTAGCGCACCCAGCGGTTGCGGCTCAGGGTGAATTCGCGATGGGCCATGCCCCGGCGTTCGCTCAGTGGCGAGGCTTGAGCAGTGCGGGTTTTTCTTCCGGAGCCTGGCAGAGCAGGTAGAGCGCGGTGAGCAGCTCGGGAATCTGCTCGACCATGCTGTCCACCAGGTCGGCGTCGGCGGCGATTTCGTCGAACTCGGGCTGCTCGTCGAACAGACCCGAACCGACCATGATCGGCAGCAGCAGCTCGCTGACTTCGTCTTCAGCGTCCTCGAACCACACCGATTCGCGCAGGAACACGCCTTCCATGAAGCCGATGCACCAGCCGCGCAGGTCGGAATCGTCCGGGTTTTCGCCGAGGTCGAGCTCGCAGGGCAGCTCCATGTCCTCGTCGCTGGCCAACTGGCGGGCGATCAGCGCCTTGAGCTGGATGAGGCTGTCCTCGATTTCCGCACGCTCGGCGTCGCTGCGGTAATGCGGTGGCTCGGCGAACAGCGCGTCGATCCACTCGCGCTCCGGAACCGGCTGCGGGCAGATCGAGAGGGCGGTCAGGTAACCGTGGGCGGCCACGTAGTCCAGGGCCTCCTCGTGCAATTCGTCGGCATCGAGAAAGGCTTGCAGGCGGGACAGTTGCTCGGCGAAGGACATCGTGGGGCTACCTAGGGAAGTGATCAGCGCTGGATTCTAGCAAAGCCCGCGGGCAAGACTCAGGGAAAACTGCGGCGCGTGGCGAGATCGGCGGCGCACCGCTCATCCGCTGCGCGTTCGGCGGCCGGTCAGGGATTGGTTTGCGCTTATAATGCGCGCCTTCCTCTGGAGACCGGCATGCTCGACCAGGCCCTGCGCATCCTCAAAGACGTTTTCGGCTACGACGCCTTCCGCGGCAATCAGGCGGCGATCATCGAGCGCGTGGCGCGGGGTGGCGACGCCCTGGTGCTGATGCCCACGGGCGGCGGCAAGTCGCTCTGCTACCAGGTGCCGGCTCTGCTGCGCGACGGCCTGGCGGTGATCGTCTCGCCGCTGATCGCGCTGATGGACGACCAGGTCGCGACCCTCGACGAACTCGGCGTGGCCGCGGTGGCGCTGAACTCGACGCTGAGCAACGACGAGCAGCGGCTGATCGCCGAGCGCATCCGCCGCGGCGAGATCAAGATGCTTTACCTCGCGCCCGAGCGCCTGGTGCAGCCGCGCATGCTGGCTTTCCTGCAGCAGCTCGACATCGCCCTGTTCGGTATCGACGAGGCGCATTGCGTGTCGCAGTGGGGCCACGATTTTCGCCCGGAATACCTGCAACTGGGCCAGCTCGCTGAGCTCTTCCCGAACGTGCCGCGCCTGGCGCTGACCGCCACGGCGGACAAGCGTACCCGTGAGGAAATCGTCCAGCGCCTGCACCTGGAAGACGCCGAGCGCTATCTGTCGAGCTTCGACCGGCCGAACATCTTCTACCGCATCGTGCCCAAGGAGCAGCCGCGCAAGCAGCTGCTGGCGTTCCTCGCCGAGCGCAAGGGCGATGCCGGCATCGTCTACTGCCTGTCGCGCAAGAAGGTCGAGGAAGTCGCCGCCTATCTGGCCGAGCAGGGCTTCCCTGCGCTGCCCTATCACGCCGGCCTGCCCAGCGAGCTGCGCGCCTTTCACCAGAAGCGCTTCCTCAACGAGGAAGGCCTGATCATGGTCGCGACCATCGCTTTCGGCATGGGCATCGACAAGCCCAACGTGCGTTTCGTCGCCCACCTCGATCTGCCGAAATCGCTGGAGTCCTACTACCAGGAAACCGGTCGCGCCGGCCGTGATGGCCTGCCGGCGGACGCCTGGATGGCCTACGGGCTGCAGGACGTGGTGTTCCTCAAGCAGATGCTCGCCAACTCCGAAGGCGACGAGCGCCACAAGCGCGTCGAGCAGCACAAGCTGGACGCGATGCTCGCCCTCTGCGAGGAAACCCGTTGTCGGCGGCAGACGCTGCTGGCCTATTTCGACGAGGAGCTGCCCAAGCCCTGCGGCCACTGCGACAACTGCGTCGACGGCGTGCAGACCTGGGACGCCACCGAGCCTGCGCGTCAGGCGCTGTCGGCGATCTACCGCAGCGGCCAGCGCTACGGCGTCGGCCATCTGGTCGACATCCTGCTCGGCCGCGACAACGAGAAGGTGCGCGGCCCCGGTCATCAGCACCTGTCGGTGTTCGGCGTCGGCAAGGGCCGGACCGAAAGCGAATGGCGCACGCTGTTCCGCCAACTGGTCGCCCGCGGGCTGGTGGATATCGACCTGGAAGGCTACGGCGGCCTGCGCCTGAGCGAGAGCTGCCGGCCGCTGCTGCGCGGCGAGGTGACGCTGGAGCTGCGCCGCGACCTTGCCACCAAGGCTCCCAAATCCACCTCCAGCGCCGCCAGCCAACTGGTCCAGAGCCACGAGCGCGATACCTGGGAAGCCCTGCGCGCGCTGCGCCGCAAGCTCGCCGAGGAGCACGGTGTGCCGCCCTACGTGATCTTCCCGGATGCCACGCTGCTGGAAATGCTGCGCAGCATGCCCAGCTCGATGAGCGCCATGGGGCGCGTCAGCGGCGTCGGCGCGCGCAAGCTCGAGCGCTACGGCGAAGCCTTCCTCGACGTGCTCGGCGGCAAGGCCGAACCGACGCTTTCGCCCGCTGATCTGCGTCACGAACTGGTCAGCCTGGTGCGCGCCGGGATGACCCCGTCGCAGGTCGCCAGCCAGCTCAAGTGCACGGAGAAGAACGTCTACGCGCTGCTCGCCGAAGCCATCGGTGAGCAGCAGCTGTCGCTGGAGCAGGCGCTGGACCTGCCGGAAGAGCTGCTCGGCGAGATTCAGGACGCCTTCCTCGACGGCGAAGGCGAGCTGCCGCCGGTGGCCGAACTGGCCGAGCAGTTCCGCGGCCGGGTCAACGACGGCGTTCTGCATTGCGTTCGTGCGGCACTGCAGGCGGAATTCCAGGCCTGAGCCCTCTTCGTAACCTGCGGAAACCTAAAACCTGAGTCAAATCCGCTGCTTGGCCGCTGCCGCGACCATCGGCGGGCTTGCCCTGTGGCCTGTGCTATGGTTAGCTCGCTAATTATTAGTTTTATGGTACAGGCGCATGTCCGAATACGATCATCACCGCTTTGCCATGCAGGTGTCGCAACTCTCGCGCGCCTGGCGCAGCGAGTTGGACCGTCGACTGGCCGGGCTCGGCCTTTCCCAGGCGCGCTGGCTGGTGCTGCTGCACCTCGGCCGGTTCGCCGAGCAACCGACGCAACGCGAACTGGCGCAGAGCGTCGGCGTCGAAGGCCCGACCCTGGCGCGGCTGCTCGACAGTCTCGAAGCCCAGGGCCTGGTGCGTCGTCTGGCGGTGCCGGAAGACCGCCGCGCGAAGAAGATCGCCCTGAGCCCGGAAGCCAAGCCGCTGATCGAGAAGATCGAGGCGATTTCCTCGCAGTTGCGCCGCGAGCTGTTCCAGGGCATCGATCCGCAGGATCTGCACAAGTGCCAGCAGATCCACTCGCACATCCTCGCCAATCTGCAGAACTGTTAAGTCGCTCGCCAGTCAGTTGTCTGCGGCCTGCCAAGCGCCGCCGGGCGGCTGGCGCTTGCTTTTGCGCCGACGCGCGTTGTGTCTCACAGCGCCGCCAGACACTATGACGGGAGCCTGTCGCCCGGCACTGCAGAAAGGCGTTTTTCTGACGATATATAGAACGGGACACTCGGGTATGATGGCATCGTGCCCCCACGCAGATCGGTCAGCGTATTTTTCGACTAGCATCCATACTCAGCATCCTGAGGTATCTGGATGATTTTTCGGCCTAATTGGATCAGTTTTACTTTGCGTTTCTCGTCGATGTTTCGCATTTCAAGAACAGGCTCCGGATCGAGCCGGACCACCGGGAGGAAACATGGCTAGAGTTCACCAGCTCTTGGTGCTGACCTTTGTATCGGGATCAGTGCTTTATTCAGGGCTGGTTCCCGCACTGGGCCTCGGGGACATCAACCTGCAGTCGGCGCTCAACCAGCCGCTGAACGCCGAGATCGAACTGCTCGACGTCGGCGACCTGACCCGCGACGAAGTCAAGGTGCGCCTCGCCAGCCAGTCCGCTTTCGACCAGTCCGGCGTGGATCGCCCGTTCTTCCTCAACGACCTGCGCTTCACCCCGGTCATGCGTGGCAAGACCAGCGTGGTGCGGGTGGTTTCCACCCAGCCGGTGCGCGAGCCCTACCTGAATTTCATCGTCGAAGTGGCGCGCCCCGGCGGCACGCTGCTGCGCGAATACACCCTGCTGCTCGACCCGCCGGATTCGCCGTACCTGGCCGCTACCGCGCCGGCTGCGCGTGCGCCTGGCGCAGCCGCCACGCCGAGTCGGCCCGCAGCAGCGCCCGTGGTGCG
>DIEE01000238.1 GCA_002418465.1 Pseudomonas sp. UBA5782
CCTTCTACTGGTACGTGTCGGCGATGCTGGTGCTGACCTTCTTCGTCAGCCTGCGCCTGCCGAAACAGGCGAGCTATCTGCATCACGATCATTGAGCCGAGGGCGCCGGTGGCGAACTGCCGGTGGCAGCTCGCCCGGCGCCGCGTTCAGGGGCGCATGAAGGCGTAGTCGCGCTCGTCGTCGAGGTTGTCGGCGAGGAATGTCAGCTCCTGCGCCAGATCGGCTTGGCTCCTGCTTCGCTTGCTGCGCTCGACCACCGCGCTGAGCAGGGCGCGCAGCGCCATCGCTTCGTCGAAACCCGCTGCCCGAGCCAGGTTCAGCTCCCGCTCCAGCGCCTCGCGCGCCCATGCATGTCCGCCCATGTCGTCTGCCTCTTCGGTTGAGTGATGGCCCATCTTCGAGGCGGGTGGCGCAGCGCGGTTGATGCAGGTCAAGCGGCGGTGCGTGATGCGGCTGATGAATCCCGGCCCATCAGCGCGGGCGTTCGTCGTCCTTCCAGGGTGCCTGCAGGTAACGGCTGCGGTTGAAGGTTTCCAGCCATTCGGGGCAGAACACCACCAAGGCGGTTACCGCGGTACCGTTGATGAAGGCTTCGGGAAACATGATCAGCCAGAGGTAGCCGGCGAAGTCGTCCAGCCAGCGCGGCATCGGGAACAGGCCGTCGACCCACAGCACGCCGAGCCCGGCGAGCATGCACGCCAGCGCGGCCAGTGCCGCCGGAAAGAACCCGGAAAAGAAGATGTAGACGAACAGGTTGCGCGGCTGCGCGCGCTCCACGCGCAACGCGCAGAGCTCGGTGATCAGCACCGGTATCGCCACCAGCAGTATGCCGTTGACGCCCAGCGCGGCCAGGTCCTGACGGCCCATTGCCAGCAGCGCGAGCTGGGCGACCAGGCCGCTGAGCAGCGCCAGCGGCCAGTCCAGCAGCAGCGTTACCGCGGTCATGCCGAGGAAATGGAAGGACAGCCCGGAATCGAAATCGCGGCGTACCAGCCAGAGCATGAACAGCCCGAGCACGGTGCCGAACAGCAGGTGCTGGCGCCGCGTGTCGCTGAACAGCTCCAGCCACGGTGCCCGCCAGATCGCCCAGGCGATCACCGGCAGGTAGATCGCCCAGCCCAGCAGCACGCTTTCCGAGGACAGCAGCGCCGCGCTGATCATGGCTGCAGACGCTGCAGCGCAGCGCCCAGCTGCGCCGCGTCGGTGAACGACTGACGCTCGATCACGCGGCGGCCATCGAGCTGCAGCCAGAGCACCGCCTCGGCCGGCGCGTCGTAACGCGGGACGACGCGCGCCTCGCGGTCGAGGATCACCCGATACGGGTAGTCGCGCATGGCCGGCACGGCGAACATCTTCGCGATCAAGGAAGGCATGCGGCTGATATCGGCGAGAAACACCGCGTGGCGCTGCTCGAGGTAGCCCTCGGGTTTTCCCGCCAGCGCCGCTTCGACCAGTTTGGCGCCGGCCATGTCGCGGGCCACCAGCAGAACCTGCAGGTCATCGGCGAGGGTGTAGGGCCGGTCGTGCTGGTCGAGCAGCGTCCACGGCGCCAGGGCTTGGTCCTCGGCGTGGAGCAGGGCGGGGAACAGCAGGGCGCAGAGCAGAATCCAGACTTTCATGAATGACGTCCTTGCATGGAGAAAACCTCGATGTCGTCGCGTTGCTCCCAGCCGTCCTGCGCCTGCCAGAACGCCAGCGCCTGGGGCGCATCGCGCAGCACGAAGACATGGCTCTTGTGGATGCCCAGCTCGGCCAGACTGGCCAGCGTCCGCTCGAGCAGCAAGCGGGCCAGTCCGCGGCCGCGGTAGGCGACATCCACCACAAGGTGCTGCAGGTAGCCGCGACGGCCGTCATGGCCGGCCATCAGGCAGGCCACCGGCAATCCTTCCACTTCGACCAGCAGACTCAGGCCGGGGTTGCGTGCGAGGTAATCGCAGAAGGGCTCGAACCGGTCTTCGGGACGAATGCGAATGCCCGGCGTGCGCTGCCACAGCGACAGCAGCGCAGGGTGATCGGAAGGTGTGACGGGGCGGGCGTTCATGCGGGCTCCAGAGCGTGCGGCGCGGGGCGCGGGGTCGGCGACGGGCGCTAGTTTACTGTGCGAATCGAGGCACTACTGCGACCATCGGCCGCTGCTTTTGCCGGCGCAGTCGATTAGAGTCGCGTTCCTTCTGGCAGTCCCGTTGTCGCCATGCGTTCGTTGTTGTTGCGTTGCATCCTGTTGCTCGGCTTGTGTTCCACCCCTGTCGCGATGGCCGCGGAAGGCCCCTACGGCAAGGTCCGTCTGGACGAGATCACCAGCATCTACGATGGCGATACCTTCCGCGCGACCATCCGCGACTGGCCGGCGGTGATCGGTCGCCGGGTACCGGTGCGCATCGCCGGCATCGACACTCCGGAGCTGCGCGACAAGCGCCCGGCGGTGCGTGCGCTGGCGCTGAAGGCCAAGCAGTTCAGCGTGCAGCGCCTGCGTTCGGCGCGGCATGTGGAGTTGCGCAACATTCGCCGCGACAAATATTTCCGCCTGCTCGGCGACGTCTGGGTGGACGGCAGCGACCTCGGCGCGATGCTGATCCGCGCCGGGCTGGCGAAACCCTACGATGGCGGCACCAAGAGCGTCTGGTGACCCGGCGCGTCCACGGAGAAGAGATGAGCGAACGCAGCCCGCTGCAGGCCCTGCTCGCCGCGGTTCCCCAGGAGGGGCAAGTCCGCTGGATCGGCGTGCGCCCGCTGGCGCGCGGCGAAATCCTGCAACTGGACGCCGTGGAAGCCCGCCGCGATGCCGGCCTGACCGGCGACCACGCACGTCCGGGGCCACGCAACGCGCGGCAGGTCACCTTCATCCAGTGGGAGCATCTGGCGGTGATCGCCAGCCTCGTCGGGCGCGAGATAGCGCCGGCCGATCTTCGCCGCAACATCGCGGTCAGCGGGATCAACCTGTTCAGCCTGAAGAACCGCCGCTTTCGCATCGGCGAGGCGGTTTTCGAAACCACCGGCTGGTGCCAGCCCTGCGCGCGTCTGGAGGAAAACCTCGGGCCCGGCACCTTCCAGGCGGTCCGCGGGCACGGTGGCATCACGGCCCGCGTGCTGCACAGCGGCATCGTCCGGCTGGGCGACGCGCTGATCGTCGAGCCATTGCAGGAAGCGCAACTAGACTGAGGCAAAGTCGAGCGAGGTCCGCCACATGCGCAAGCAACTGAGCGACGAAGATCAGCGCCGCGTCGATGAATACCTGAGCGCGCCGCAGCATCGCGTCGAGCGCAAACCGTTCAGGCCATGGCTGCTGTTGGCTGTGGTGCTGGTCAGCGTAGTCGGCATGGGCCTGGTCAGTCGCCTGCTCAGCCTGCTGGTGCTTTAGATAAGGAGGGGCGTTGCGGGCGAGCGATGGGGTTGCCCAGTGTGGGCTTTCTATCGTTCGAGAGGTGCGGAGAAGAAAGTGGTGGGTCGTGTAGGATTCGAACCTACGACCAATTGGTTAAAAGCCAACTGCTCTACCAACTGAGCTAACGACCCAAAAGTGGTCGGGGTAGGGGGATTCGAACTCCCGACATCCTGCTCCCAAAGCAGGCGCGCTACCGGGCTGCGCTATACCCCGGTTTGGAAGAAGTTGGCTCCGCGACCTGGACTCGAACCAGGGACCCAATGATTAACAGTCATTTGCTCTACCGACTGAGCTATCGCGGAACTACGAGCTTCCAATCTCTTTTACGGCGCCGGTGAAACCGGAATCCCGTATCAGAGGCGCGCCATTTTACGTTTCCCGAAGCGCCTGTCAACCCTTAAAATTCTTCCTGAGACAATGTCTTGCAGTCGGATGGCAGACTGCTATATCTGTGCTGTGGATCCCCCTGCGGAGCGCGCTCGCCAGTCGGGCACCGGCAACTCATCAATGAACGATCGCGATTCCTCCAAGCCACCTGTCGCCACCGGTGCACTCGCCAGCCGCATCATCCAGCCGCGTTTCAGCGAACTGGTGCAGCGCTGCCGCAAGCTGGTGATGAACCACCTCGCCGAGCACCTCATCGTCGCTTTCGCGCAAGTCGACGACACCCTCTTCGAGTGCGCCGAGAAGGCCGAGAACAACCAGGTTCAGAGCCTTTTCTTCGACAGCATGCGCGACATCCGCAAGCTGCGCCCGCAGGTCGAACGGGCCTATCACCAGCGCATCGCCGGGCAGTTCGCCGATTTCCTCCAGGGCAAGCTCTCGCCTGGCGCCACAGGCGATGCGCTCGAAGCCGATGACCTGCGCCTGGTGCAGAACGAGGATTACGAGGAAACCCTGCAGATCATCAACATGGTCAGCCGGGTGAAGGCGCGTTGCGCGCAGAGGCTGTTCGCCCTGGATTGCCGCCTGGCGCTGCTGAACAACGGGCAGAAGCTCGAAGAGGACAGCAATCCCTTCGGCCCGCACGCCATCGCCCAGGCGTTCCGCGAGGCGCTGCAGCCGACGCCGCTGTCGCTGCGGATAAAGATCATCCTTTATATGCTCTTCGACCGGCACCTGATGCAGAACCTCGACGGCCTCTACGAGGCGCTCAACCGCGAGCTGATCGAGGCCGGCATCCTGCCCAACATGAAATACCAGGCGCAGCGTCGTGCCGAGCCTGCGCGCACGCCGCCGGTGGCGACGGGACCGGCAGCGCCGTTCGCCGGGACCGCGGATGCGCGCGCCGGCTATCCGGACGGGCGCGGTCCGCCGGCGGAGGAGGCCGAGCGTCTGTTCGACGGCCTGACCCAGCTGTTCATCGAGTTTCGCAAGCGCGAAGGGCTGACCCTGCTCGGCGGCAAGCGCAGCGTCGCCAGCTACGCGCCGCCCACCGCCACGCGCACTTTCGAGGCCAACGACCTGCTGGATGCGCTGAACCAGTTGCAGAGGCAGGCTGCCGAGGATTTCGCCCGGCGGATGCAGCAGCCGCAGCAGGTCGACGGCCTGAAGGCCGAACTGCACCGGCAGCTGGATTCGCACAGCGCCACGCCCGGACAACGGCGGATTTCCGATCAGGAAGCCGACGTGATCGATCTGGTCGGCATGCTCTTCGATTTCATCCTCAATGACGGCGACCTGCCGGACGCCTGCAAGACCGCGCTGTCGCACCTGCACACGCCGTACCTGCGGGTGGCGATGCAGGACAGGGCGCTGTTCACCCAGTACCACCATCCGGCGCGCCTGCTGCTCAACGCCATGGCGCGCGCTGGCGTGCTCTACGGCTCTGAGGGCGAGGAGCGCGAGCTGCTGGCGAAGATCCAGTGGGTGGTGGAGCGGGTGATCCAGGGTTTCAGCGGCGAGCTGGCGCTGTTCGACACGCTGCTGGAGGAGTTCAACGAATTCGTCGGCACCCTCAAGCACCGCGTCGAGCTGCGCGAGAAGCGCGCCATCGAAGCCGCCAAGGGCCGCGATCGCCTGCTCGATGCGCGGCAGAAGGCCGGTGCGGTGATCGCCGAGACACTGCGCGGGCCGAGCCTGCCGAAGATCATTCGCGACTTCCTCGAGCTGACCTGGACCGACGTGCTGGTATTCGTCCAGCTGCGCCACGGCGAGGGCAGCGCCGAGTGGACGCGCGCGCTGGAGCTGGCCGAGCAACTGGCCTGGAGCGGCAGGCCGCAGGATGCGGTAGGCGTCGAGCGTCTGCGCAGCCTGCGCGTGGCCATGCTCGACGACCTGCGCAAGGGCCTCGAGCTGCTCGGCGGCTATCACGAGGACGGCATCCGGCGGCTGCTGCAGGACATCGTCGCCAGCCAGCACGCCGTGCAGGCCAAGCGCCCCGAGCTGGCCGACAAGCTCAAGCCGGCGCTGATCGAGAGCCCGCTGGCGACCATGCTCGGCGAGGATGCGGTGCTGCTGGAGGACAGTCGCGCTGCCAGGCCTCCGCGCACACCGCGCCAGGAAATGCTGGTCCGCCAGCTGGAAACCCTGGAATTCGGCACCTGGTTCGACTTCATCGAAGGCGCCCGGTCGCGCCGCCTCAAGCTCTCCTGGTTCAGTCCGACGACGAGCAACTACATGTTCGTCGACCAGCAGGGCCAGCGCGTCGCGATCCGCCCGATAGCTGAACTCGCCGACGAGATGGATCGCGGCCTGGCGCGCATCGTCGCCCAGGAGCGCAGCCAACCGCTGATGGATCGCGCGATGAACGCGATCTACCGCGCCCTGCAACGTGTCAGTGGCCGCTCACCCGATCAAGGAAACCACCATGGCTAGCGAGCGCCGCCAGCACGACCGTTACCGCACCACGCTCAATCTGGAAGTCTTCGACCGCTACGGTGGTCAACGCCTGGGGCGCATCGTCGATCTGTCGCGCGACGGTTTCATGCTGGTCACCGAGCAATTGCTGGCTGCCGATTCGGTGTGGGAATGCCGCCTGACGAGTGGCAGCGGCGAGGTGCGTGAAGTGCTCTTCGGTGCCGACTGCCTGTGGAGCCGGCCCGGCACCGACGAGCACCACGGCTGGGCGGGATTCCACATCATCGACATCGGCGAAGACCAGGCGGTGTTGCTGGATAGCCTGCTGCAGGGCCTCTGAAACGAAAAAACCTCTCGCCCGGCAAGGGGCAAGAGGTTCTTCGGAGTGCTGGAAGTGCCATTCCGCTATCAGTCGAACAGGATCTCGTCGTTCTCCACGCGGGCCTTGATGGTATCGCCCGGTGAGAATTTGCCGGCGAGAATCTGCTGCGCCAGCGGGTTCTCGATCCAGCGCTGGATCGCCCGCTTCAGCGGCCGCGCGCCGTACACCGGGTCGTAACCGACCGACACCAGCTTGTCCAGCGCCTCGGCGGTCAGCTCGAAGTGCAGCTCGCGCTCGGTCAGGCGCTGACGCAGGCGCTTGAGCTGGATCTCGGCGATGCCGGCGATCTGCTCGCGGCCCAGCGGCTCGAACACCACCACCTCGTCGATGCGGTTGACGAATTCCGGACGGAAGTGATTGCCCACCGCGTCCATCACCGCCGCGCGCTGCGCCTCGCGGTCGCCGACCAGCTCCTGGATCTGCGCCGAACCGAGGTTCGAGGTCATCACGATCACCGTGTTGCGGAAATCCACGGTGCGCCCGTGGCTGTCGGTCAGGCGACCGTCCTCGAGCACCTGCAGGAGGATGTTGAAGACGTCCGGATGAGCCTTCTCCACCTCGTCCAGCAGCAGCACGGAGTAGGGCTTGCGCCGTACCGCCTCGGTCAGGTAGCCGCCTTCCTCGTAGCCGACGTAGCCCGGCGGCGCGCCGATCAGGCGTGCCACCGAGTGTTTCTCCATGAACTCGGACATGTCGATGCGCACCATGGCCTCCTCGGTGTCGAAGAGGAACTCCGCCAGCGCCTTGCACAGCTCGGTCTTGCCGACCCCGGTCGGGCCGAGGAAGAGGAACGAGCCGCTCGGCCGGTTCGGATCGGCGAGACCGGCGCGCGAGCGGCGCACCGCGTTCGCCACCGCCACCACGGCTTCATGCTGGCCGATCACGCGGGTGTGCAGCATGTCTTCCATGCGCAGCAGCTTGTCGCGCTCGCCTTCGAGCATCTTGCTCACCGGGATGCCGGTCCACTTGGAAACCACCTCGGCGATTTCCTCTTCGGTGACCTTGTTGCGCAGCAGCTGGTTTTCCGATTTGCCGTGCTGGTCGACCATCTGCAGGCTGCGCTCCAGATCAGGAATCACGCCGTACTGCAGCTCGGCCATGCGGTTGAGGTCGCCCTTGCGCCGCGCGGCTTCGAGTTCCTGCTTGGACTGCTCGATGCGTTGCTGGATCTGCGCCGAGCCTTGCACCTCGGCCTTCTCCGACTTCCAGATTTCCTCGAGGTCGGCGTATTCCTTTTCCAGCTTGGCGATTTCTTCCTCGAGTTTGACGAAGCGTTTCCTCGTCGGCTCGTCCTCTTCCTTCTTCAGCGCCTCGCGCTCGATCTTCAGCTGGATCAGCCGGCGGTCGAGCTTGTCCAGCGCCTCGGGCTTGGAGTCGATCTCCATGCGGATGCGGCTGGCCGCCTCGTCGATCAGGTCGATGGCCTTGTCCGGCAGCTGGCGGTCGGTGATGTAGCGATGGCTGAGCTTGGCCGCGGCGATGATCGCGCCGTCGCTGATGGTCACCCCGTGGTGCACCTCGTAGCGCTCCTTGAGGCCACGCAGGATGGCGATGGTGTCTTCCTCGCTCGGCTCGTCCACCTGGACCTTCTGGAAGCGCCGCTCCAGCGCCGCGTCCTTCTCGATGTACTGGCGGTACTCGTCCAGCGTGGTGGCGCCGACGCAGTGCAGCTCGCCACGGGCCAGTGCCGGCTTGAGCATGTTGCCGGCGTCCATCGCGCCGTCGGCCTTGCCGGCACCGACCATGGTGTGCAGTTCGTCGATGAACAGGATCACCCGGCCTTCCTGCTTGGACAGCTCGTTGAGCAGCGACTTCAGGCGCTCCTCGAACTCGCCGCGGAACTTGGCGCCGGCGATCAGCGAGCCCATGTCCAGCGACAGCAGGCGCTTGTCCTTCAGCCCGTCCGGCACTTCGCCGTTGACGATGCGCTGGGCCAGACCCTCGGCGATGGCGGTCTTGCCGACGCCGGGCTCGCCGATCAGTACCGGGTTGTTCTTGGTGCGCCGCTGCAGGACCTGGATGGTCCGGCGGATTTCGTCGTCACGGCCGATCACCGGGTCGAGCTTGCCTTCCTCGGCGCGCTTGGTCAGGTCGACGGTGTACTTGTCCAGCGCCTGGCGCGACTCCTCGGCGTTGGGGTCATTCACCGCCTCGCCGCCGCGCAGGTTGTTCACCGCGTTCTCCAGGGCCTTCTTCGACACGCCCTGGCCGAGCAGCAGTTTGCCCAGGCGGGTGTTGTCGTCCATCGCCGCGAGCAGCACCAGCTCGCTGGAGATGAACTGGTCGCCCTTCTGCTGGGCCAGGCGGTCGGCCTGGTTGAGCAGGCGCGCCAGGTCCTGGGACAGGTTGACGTCGCCGGTGGGGTTCTGGATTTTCGGCAGCTGGTCGAGTTCCTTGGTCATCGCCTGCTTGAAGGCGTTGGTGTCGAAACCGACCTGGCGCAGCAGCGGCCTGATCGAGCCGCCCTGCTGGTCAAGCAGCGCCTGCATCAGGTGCAGGGGCTCGATGGCCGGGTGGTCGAGGCCGACGGCGACGGACTGGGCGTCGGAAAGGGCAAGTTGCAGCTTGCTGGTCAAACGATCGATACGCATGGAATCACCTCAGTTGGCGCAGGCCGGTGCGACTAACTGCACCTTCGACGAAAGCCTGCGGGATGCAGCTTAGATAAGGCCGAACGGCGGAGATTCAAGCGTGGCGGGGTTGATGCAGGTCACGCTGGCGACGGGGCCGGGCGCTGGCGCGCGGATCGGCGGCTGGCGCGTGGCTATTGCAGCCAGACCAGGCTGGCGAAGCGGCCGGTCGGGTTGGCGCGGCGGTAGGAATAGAAGCGCGGGTCGCTGACCGTGCACAGGCCGCCGCCGTACACAGCGGTGACGCCGCGGGCGGCGAGGCGGATACGCGCCAGCTGGTAGATGTCGGCGATGTGGCGCCCGGCATTGGCGCTGGGCACGAAGGCCCGTTCGGCCTCGGGATGGGCCGTGACGAACGCCTCGCGCCCCTCCGGGCCGACTTCGAACACCTCTGCGCCGATAGCCGGGCCGAGCCAGACCAGGATCTCCTCGGCGGGCACGCCGAGCGCGTCCAGCGTCGCCTCCAGCACCCCGCCGGCGAGGCCGCGCCAGCCCGCGTGG
>DIEE01000178.1:0-21414 GCA_002418465.1 Pseudomonas sp. UBA5782
CACACCCAGCTGCCGGCCCAGGCGCCGTGGATCAGCACTACATGTCTGGACTCAGGCATAGGTGCGCCGGTACATCTCGCGCAGGTGTTCCTCGACGGTCACCGCCGGGTAGCGCGGCGGCTCGTCGGAGCCGGGCAGGCACTCGACCAGGTGGTCGGGATTGCCGCTGTAGAAGAACGGGATCGAATAGCGCTCGCCGCCGCTGGCGTTGATCACCCGGTGCAGCGTCGAGCGGTAACGGTCGTTGGTCCAGCGCGCGATCATGTCGCCGAGGTTGATCACGTAGGCGCCCGGCACCGGCGTGCCGGACAGCCATTCGCCGTTGACCTGGTCCCACACCTGCAGGCCGCCGCTGCTGTCCTGCAGCAGCAGGGTCAGGCCGCCGAAGTCGGTGTGCGCGCCGCAGCCTTTCTCGCCGGGCGCGGCGTTGGCCGGCTGCGGCGGGTAGTGCAGCAGGCGCAGGGTGGTCAGCGGATCGCGGCAGTAGTCATCGAAATGCGTGTGCGGCAGGTCCAGCGACAGCGCGATCAGGCCCATCAGCCGCTGCGCCAGGTCGCTCACCGCCTCGAGGTAGCGCAGGTTCACCTCGCGGAACTGCGGCAGCGCCTGCGGCCACTGGTTCGGCCCGTGGTTGAAGCGCCCGGCCAGCACGGCGGGATGCTCGGCGCCCAGCTCCGGGCCCATGTAGAAGCCTTCCTTGAGGTCCGGCGGGGTGCCGGCCTCCAGCACCTGGCCGCGCAGCGTCTCGTAGCCGCGGTTGGCGCTCGATAGCGACTTGTGCAGCGCCAGCTTGTCCGCCTCGGGCAGGGCGAAGAACTGCCGCGACTGCTCGAACATCGCCGCCTGAAGGTCGGCATCGATGCCGTGGCCGACGACGTAGAAGAAGCCCTTGTCGCGGCAGGCGCTGCCGATCTCGGCGGCGATTTCGGCGAGGCGCGCCGGGTCGCCGTTTTCGGCGCCGGAGAGGTCGATGACCGGCAGGCTGGTGGTGGGCAAATCACGGGCGTTGAGCGAGGTGGGCATGGCGAGTCTCCAGAATTGCCCCGAGCATACGACCGCCTCGCTGATGCTCCCAAGAAGAGAATTACGCCTGCCCCGATGCCGAAACGGCAGCGCGCAGGCCGTAGGGTGGATCGCGCTCTACCGATCCACGGGGCGGTGCGGCGGTGGATGAAAAAGCATCATCCACCTTTACACGCCCACCTCCTGCGCCTCGGCCAGTTCGAGGCGGGCGATCTCTTCGCCGAGGGCGCGGACGAAGGCGTCCACCGCCACCGGCAGGTAGCGCCCGCTGCGCACGTAGACGCCAAGATCGCTGAACACGCCGCCGTTGTCGTTCAGCGGCAGGTGCTGCAACTGGCCGCTGTGGCGGTCGGCCTCGACGCCGATGCGCGTCTGGAAGGCCACGCCCATGCCGCGCCGTACCAGCTGGCGCGACAGCTCCACCGAGTTCGACTCGATCACCGGACGCAGGCGCTGGGCGTGGCGGGCGAGGATCGGCTTGAGCAGGTGATGGATCGACAGCTCGCTCTTGGCCAGGATCAGCACGTGTTCTGCGCAGGTGGCGAAGCTGACGTCCCTGCGCCCGGCCAGCGGGTGCGTGGCGTTGACCAGCGCGCCGAGGCGAAAATGGCCGACCGCCATCTGGTTGAGGTCGGCGGTGCGCGGCAGGGCGAAGGCCAGGCCGATATCCGCCGCGCCGCTGACCACCGCCTCGGGTATCGCCGTCGAACCGAGCGTGGTGACGCCAACCGTCACCCGCGGGTAGCGCTCGCGCAGGCGCATCAACAGGTTCGGCAGCAGGTCGACGGTCGGCCCTTCCACCGTGGCTATCTCCACGTGGCCGCTGCGCAGGCCGAGCATGGCGTCCAGCTCGGAACGGGCGCGCTCGGCGTCCTGCAGTACCAGCTTGACGTGGCGCGCGAGGGTTTCGCCGGCACTGGTCAGTTGCAGGCCCGCCGGCAGGCGGTCGAACAGCGGCACGCCGAGTTCGTGTTCGAGCTTGAGAATCTGCCGGTTCACCGCCGAGGAGGCGACGTTCAACTGGCGTGCCGCTTCGCGGATCGAGCGCGAGCGGCAGACCATGTCGAAGTAGTACACGGCGGGGGAATGGATGCGCAGCGGGCGACTCATGACGGCTCCGAAAACGGGGTGATTGGAAGTGCCCTGCAGCCCTTGCCGGACGTGCTTCCCAGTCGGTTGTCCGCAGACTTATCCACAGCGCGGAGTCAGCATTGCAGCGGTCCTGCGGCGGCCTGTCGCGGTGAGCGCGAAAAGTCCCACTGGCGCTGCTGTCAAGCAGAAAAAATCATAAAAGTCAGTGGGTTGTGCTGTCGCACCGGGAGCGATTGGCGATTTTTTGAGCAGTCTCGCCAAGGCCCCGCAGGGCTAGGCGCCGGCTCGCCTGTCCCCGTGTTATGCACATTTTTGTACACAGATTCTGTGGGCGGTTCGGCGCTGGAGTCAGGCGCTTGGCGGCGTCAGGCCGCAGCCCTTGAGGATGATGTGGATGAGGTTGTCGGTGGCGGCGGCGAAGTCGTCGCGGGTGAGCTTCTTGCGGCCCATCAGGCTGCAGATCTGGCTGGAGAAGTCGGCGTAGTGCTGGGTGCTGCCCCAGAGCAGGAAGATCAGGTGGATCGGGTCGACCGGGTCCATCTTGCCCTGGGCGATCCACGCCTCGAACACTGCGGCGCGGCCGCGCACCCAGTCGCGGTAGTCCTGGCTGAAGTGCTCGGAGAGGCAGGCGCCGCCGCTGATCACTTCCATGGCGAAGATCTTCGAGGCCAGCGGCTCGCGGCGCGAATATTCCATCTTGGCGCGAATGTAGTTGGCCAGCGCGACGCTCGGGTCGTCCTCGGCACGCAGGTGGCTGAAGGTGTTGTCCCAGAGTTCGAGGATGTTGCGCATCACCTCGATGTACAGCCCCAGCTTGTTGCTGAAGTAGTAGTGCAGGTTGGCCTTGGGCAGGCCGGCGCGCAGGGCGATGGTGTTCATGCTGGTGCCCTTGAAGCCGTGCCGGGCGAACTCCTCGGTGGCGGCCGTGAGGATGGTCTCCTCGTTCTTCTGGCGGATGCGACCGGCTGGTTTGCCGTTGGACGGCGTGGTCGTGGCGAGGGTGTCGGCGGTCATTTCCTATCCGGGCAGTCAGCTTGGGCGGAAGAACAGATACCCCAGTGATCGGCGCTAGACAAGTGTCCAAATCGATAATCCTGAAAATTGCCGCGGCCTGCCCGATCGCGGTGCGCGGCGGTCCTGCATTTGCCTTTTTCCGGGGCGTCGCAGGCTCGATTCGAGGTATCTGTCGCGCAAAAAAAGCCCCTCGGGAGAGAGGGGCGGTCAGTTTCAACCAAAGGAGAAGGTAGGCGCTCAGAGCGGTTCGGGGTTTTCCGCGCCGGGCGCCGGTGTCTGGGCCGGCGTGCTGGCCGGTTGCTCCAGCGGCAGCAGCAGGTTGAGGACGATCGCGGTCAGGCCGCCGCAGGTGATCGCCGAGTCGAACAGGTTCTGCACGATCTTCGGCAGTTCATGCAGCAGCGTCGGCTGCGCGGCGATGCCCAGGCCGACGCCGAACGAGGCGGCGATGATCAGCATGCTGCGGCGGTCCAGCGGCGCACGGGCGAGGATGCGGATGCCGGCGGCGGCGACGCTGCCGAACATCACCAGGGTGGCGCCGCCGAGCACCGGCTTGGGAATCTGCTGCAGCACCGCGCCGAGCAGCGGGAACAGGCCGAGGGCGAAGAGGATCGCGCCGATGTACAGGCCGACGTGGCGGCTGGCCACGCCGGTCATCTGGATCACGCCGTTGTTCTGCGCGAAGGTGGTGTTGGGGAAGGCGCTGAAGGTGGCCGCCAGCAGGCAGCTGGCGCCGTCGCCGAGCACGCCGCCCTTGAGCCGCTGCACGTAGCTGGCGCCTTCGATGGGCCTGCGCGAGAGCATGCAGTTGGCGGTCAGGTCGCCGACCGTTTCGATGGTGCTGATCACGTAGATCAGCGCGACCGGGAGGAACGCTGTCCAGTCGAAGGAAAAGCCGAAGCGGAACGGAATCGGCAGGCTGATCAGCGGCAGGTCGGGCAGCGGCTGCGGCACCAGCTTGCCGCTGAACCAGGCCGCGAGGCTGCCGATCGCCAGGCCGATGATGATCGCCGAGAGGCGCAGCCAGGGACGGTTGGAACGGTTGAGCAGGATGATGGTGACCAGCACCAGCGCGCCGAGCGCCAGGTTGCGCGGGGCGCCGAAGTCCGGCGCGTTGAAGCCGCCACCGAGGTCGGTGACGCCTACCTTGATCAGGCTGACGCCGATCAGGGTGATGACGATGCCGGTCACCAGAGGCGTGACCAGGCGTTGCAGCTTGCCGATGAAGCGGCTGAGGACGATCTGCACGAAGGCGCCGAAGAAGCACACGCCGAAGATCATCGCGAGGATGTCTTCCGGGCTGCCGCCACGGCTCTTGACGATGAAGCCGGCGGAAAGCACTGCGCCGAGGAAGGCGAAGCTGGTGCCCTGCAGGCAGATCATCCCGGCGCCGATGCCGAACGGGCGGCGCGCCTGGATGAAAGTGCCGACGCCGGAAACCATCAGCGCCATGCTGATCAGGTATGGCAGGTGCGCGCCGAGGCCGAGCACCGAGCCGATCACCAGTGGCGGGGTAATGATGCCGACGAAGCTGGCCAGCACATGTTGCAGGGCGGCGAACACGGCGGCGACGGGGGCCGGGCGGTCTTCCAGTCCGTAGATCAGATCGGGTGCGTTTTCGGATTCGGCGTTCATGCGGTACTCGTGTTGGCTGAGTGAGGCCTTTGTGGGCCTCCGCACTAAGCAAAAAGCTGACCAAGTGACCAGCTTTTAGGTTTTTACGGTCTCGCTTATGGTGATTTTATCCTTGTTAATCAAATGGATAAAACTTCCAGGCAGGGCGGGTTAGGATTTGTCTTTCACCCACGTGGAGGTGCGCCGCGCACCAGAATGTTGCGGGATGTGTGCAGCCTGGGTGAAACGGTGGCAGCGCCTGCCGTGGCGTTTCCTCAGCCGGTCGCCGCCAGCGCCTCGAGGAAACTCTCCAGCACCAGGTGCGGACGCCTCCCCTTGCGCGTCACCGAGGCCAGGTTCAGGTCGTAGAAGCGCGTCCCCGGTTTCAGCGCGCGCAGGCGGCCCTGCTGCACCCACTGACGGGCGTAGTGGTCGGGCAGGTAGCCGATATAGCGCCCGGTGAGGATCAGGAAGGCCATGCCCTCGCGGTCCGAGGCGCTGGCGCTGCAGTTCAGCGCGCCGTAGTGCGCCTGGATTTCCGCGGGTAGGCGAAAGGTCGGCGCGATGGCGTCCTGATCGTTGAGGCGGGCGTCCTCCAGCGCGGCGTCATCGACGTAGAACAGCGGATGGCCCACCGCGCAGTAGAGCTGCGAGCGCTCGCTGTACAGGGGCAGGTAGTCCAGGCCGGGCAGGGCGCTGGCCTGCGGTACCACGCCGACGTGCAGGCTGCCGCCGAGCACGCCCTGTTCGATCTCGCCCGGCGGAACCATGCGGATCTGGATGCGCACGTCCGGCCCGCGTTCCTTGAGCCGGGCGAGGGCGTGGGTGATGCGCATCTGCGGCACCGTGACCAGGTTGTCGGTGAGGCCGATGTTCAGCTCGCCGCGCAGGTGGCGGTGCAGCCCGTTGACCTCGGTGCGGAAGGTTTCCAGCGCGCTGAGCACCTGTTGCGAGGCCTGGTAGACCTCGCGGCCCTCCTCGGTCAGGGCGAAGCCGGCGCGGCCGCGCTGGCACAGGCGCAGGCCCAGGCGCTGTTCGAGGTCGCTCATCTGCTGGCTGATCGCCGAACGACCGATGCCGAGCACGCCCTCGGCGGCGGAAAAACCGCCGCACTCCACCACGCTGCGAAACAGCTTGAGCAGGCGGATATCGAAGTCGCTGACCTGGGCCAGCGGATCGGGGCGACGAATGCTCATGGGCGACCCTCTATCCGCAGGGTGCGCCGCGCGCACCACCAGCCTGCAATGGCCGGGCGCGATGCCCGGCGTTCGCGATGATTGTTTAGCAATGGATAAACCGAAGGTAGGAAGAATCGGATTTTCGAGAATTTAGGCGCGTGTCACTGTCGGCCGCAAGTGCTATTCCCGTAGAGGCGAACGCGTTCGCGACCGCCGCCGCTACGCTTCCCTCTCCGCCTTCGCGAGGAACGCCCGATGAACATGCCGCAGACCGCCACGCCAACCCTGGCCAGCCAGCTCAAGCTGGACGCCCACTGGATGCCGTTTTCCTCGAACCGCAACTTCCAGCGCGACCCACGGCTGATCGTGGCCGCCGAGGGCAGCTACCTGTTCGACGACCAGGGCCGCAAGATCTACGACAGCCTCTCGGGCCTCTGGACCTGCGGCGCCGGGCACACACGCAAGGAAATCCAGGAAGCCGTGGCCAAACAGCTGGGCACCCTCGACTACTCGCCGGGCTTCCAGTACGGCCATCCGCTGTCGTTCCAGCTGGCGGAGAAGATTGCCGAGATGGTCCCCGGCGAGCTCGACCACGTGTTTTTCACCAACTCCGGTTCCGAATGCACCGACACCGCGGTGAAGATGGCCCGCGCCTACTGGCGCCTCAAAGGTCAGCCGGCGAAGACCAAGATGATCGGCCGCGCGCGCGCCTATCACGGCGTCAACATCGCCGGCACCGCGCTCGGCGGCATCGGCGGCAACCGCAAGATGTTCGGCAGCCTGATGGACGCCGACCACCTGCCGCACACCCTGCAACCGGGCATGGCGTTCACCCGCGGCATGGCGCAGACCGGCGGCGTCGAACTGGCCAACGAGCTGCTCAAGCTGATCGAACTGCACGACGCCTCGAACATCGCCGCGGTGATCGTCGAGCCGATGTCCGGCTCGGCCGGCGTCATCGTGCCGCCCACCGGCTACCTGCAGCGCCTGCGCGAAATCTGCGACGCCAACAACATCCTGCTGATCTTCGACGAAGTCATCACCGGCTTCGGGCGCATGGGCAAGGCCACCGGCGCGGAATTCTTCGGTGTCACCCCGGACATCATGAACGTCGCCAAACAGGTCACCAACGGCGCGATTCCACTCGGCGCGGTGATCGCCTCGCGGGAGATCTACCAGACTTTCATGGGCCAGGCCACGCCGGAATACGCGGTGGAATTCGGCCACGGCTACACCTATTCGGCGCACCCGGTGGCCTGCGCCGCCGGCCTCGCCTCGCTGGAACTGCTGGCCAGGGAAAACCTGATCCAGCAATCCGCCGAGCTGGCGCCGCACTTCGAGAAAGCCCTGCACGGCGTGAAAGGCGCCAGCCACGTGCTCGACATCCGCAACTGCGGCCTGGCCGGCGCGATCCAGATCGCCCCGCGCGACGGCGACGCCATCGTGCGTCCGTTCGAGGTCGGCATGAAACTGTGGAAGGAAGGCTTCTACGTGCGCTTCGGCGGCGACACCCTGCAGTTCGGGCCGACCTTCAACGCCAAACCCGAAGACCTCGACCGCCTGATGGGCGCCGTCGGCGACGCGCTGAACAGCGTCGACTGACATTCACCAAAACAGGCCGGCTGGATGAACGTCATCCACCCGGCCGCGCACCAATCGTCTGCCCAATCAAACACGCGTGAATGCCCTTGCGCAGCGACGCGGCGGCGCCAGCCCCGCGACTCACGCCCTAACAAGAGAACCGACCATGAGTAATATCCAGCACCTGATCAACGGCGAGTTCGTCAGCGACACCGGCCGCACCGCCAACGTCTTCAACCCGTCCACCGGCGAAGCCATCCACAAGGTGCCGCTGGCCAGCCGCGCCACCGTGCAGCAGGCCATCGACGCCGCCAAGGCCGCCTTCCCGGCCTGGCGCGCCACCCCGGCGGCCAAGCGCGCCCAGGTGATGTTCCGCTTCAAGCAACTGCTTGAGCAGAACGAGGCGAAGATCGCCGAACTGATCAGCCAGGAACACGGCAAGACCCTCGAGGACGCCGCCGGCGAACTCAAGCGCGGCATCGAGAACGTCGAATACGCCAGCGCCGCACCGGAAATCCTCAAGGGCGAATACAGCCGCAACGCCGGCCCGAACATCGACGCCTGGAGCGATTTTCAGCCGCTCGGCGTGGTCGCCGGCATCACCCCGTTCAACTTCCCGGCGATGGTCCCGCTGTGGATGTACCCGCTGGCCATCGCCTGCGGCAACTGCTTCATCCTCAAGCCGTCCGAGCGCGATCCCAGCTCGACCCTGCTGATCGCCGAACTGCTGCAGCAGGCCGGCTTGCCCAAGGGCGTGCTCAACGTCGTGCACGGCGACAAGGAAGCCGTGGATGCGCTGCTCGAAGCGCCCGAGGTCAAGGCCATCAGCTTCGTCGGCTCCACGCCGATCGCCGAATACATCTACGCCGAAGGCGCCAAGCGCGGCAAGCGCGTGCAGGCCCTCGGTGGCGCCAAGAACCACGCGGTGCTGATGCCCGACGCCGACCTCGACAACGCCGTCAGCGCACTGATGGGCGCCGCCTACGGTTCCTGCGGCGAGCGCTGCATGGCGATCTCCGTGGCCGTCTGCGTCGGCGACCAGATCGCCGATGCGCTGATCGAGAAGATCGTCCCGCAGATCAAGGGCCTGAAGATCGGCGCGGGTACCAGCTGCGGCCTGGACATGGGCCCGCTGGTCACCGCCGCCGCCCGCGACAAGGTGGTCGGCTACATCGACGACGGCCTGGCCGCCGGTGCGCAACTGGTGGTCGACGGCCGCGGCTACCGCGTCGCCGGCAACGAGGACGGCTACTTCCTCGGCGGCAGCCTGTTCGACCGCGTGACCCCGGCGATGCGCATCTACAAGGAAGAAATCTTCGGCCCGGTGCTGTGCATCGTCCGCGTCGACAGCCTGGAAGACGCCATGCAACTGATCAACGACCACGAGTACGGCAACGGCACCTGCATCTTCACCCGCGACGGCGAAGCGGCACGGCTGTTCTGCGACGAGATCGAAGTCGGCATGGTCGGCGTCAACGTACCGCTGCCGGTGCCGGTGGCCTACCACAGCTTCGGCGGCTGGAAACGCTCGCTGTTCGGCGACCTCCACGCCTACGGTCCGGACGGCGTGCGCTTCTACACCCGGCGCAAATCCATCACCCAACGCTGGCCCCAGCGCGCCAGCCACGAGGCCGCGCAATTCGCCTTCCCGAGCAACAACTCCTGAGTGATGGGGTGATATGAATGAAAAAGGCCAGTCGAGGGACTGGCCTTTTTGTTGCGTCATCGTAGGTATCGCTGCGCTCAACCTATCCTACGATTACGGATTACGGATTACGGATTACGGATTACGGATTACGGATTACGGATTACGGATTACGGATTACGGAAGACGCGTTGGGCGGTCGCCGCGAAGCTTGCCCAACAGCTCTGCGCTGCACACACGATCAATCCCCCCGCCTTCCCGCCGTTCCCGATAGGCGGCCCCCGCCCGTAACCCCGTTCCCAGCGCGGTCAGCGCAACGGTGGCCTAGAGCGGCATTCGATAAAAAGTACTCAGCCAGACGCCCAGCCCTAAGCGGCCGGTTGGCAGCAGGATTCTCCACATGTTCAGGCCTCCCATTCGCTGAATGGATCGAGGCTAGCGACGGTTGGCACGTGTCATCTATGCGCTGCAAAAAAAATCGTCGACTCTCGTTCTTGGGCTCGAGGCGCGAGTGGCGGATTTCCGGAAAGCGTGATGCTCTACAAGGAGCCGATTGCGCGGAAATCAAAGCTGCGAGCGAGCCTGACGGAGATCGGGCAACAAAAAGGCCAGTCGAATGACTGGCCTTTTTCATGCGCGGCTAACGCGTCATTCGTTGACGCTGAGGATGACCTTGGCCGGGTCGGCGGCGTCCACGATGTCCAGTTTCTGGATGTGGATTGAGCTGTAGCGCTGCGGGTCGGTGTTCTCGTCACGGCCGCGGGTGAGTTCGTCGACGTAGCCGTAGACCACCGCGGTGTAGGGCTTGTTGTTCTTCACGTAGCTTTCCAGCTGGCGGGCGACGGTTTCGTCGGTGGCTTCGAGGAACTGGAAGCGCGGGCCGTTGGAGAACGACACTGAGTAGTTGTCGTTGTCGCTGTAGCTGATCCAGCCCTTCTCCTTGACGATCCGGCCGCGGCTCATGGCGCTGACTTTGTCGCGTTCGGACATGGTGTTGGGTGCGTTGAAGACGTCCGCGTTGTAGGCGAAGCCTTTCTTGTCGAAATCATAGCCGGAGAGGTTCTTGTAAGTCTGGTCCGGCACTTCCAGGCGCACGTAGCGCACGCCTTTGTTCTCCTCGATCTTGCGAGCGAACACCGGCTCCAGCTGCTTGGCGATGTCGCGCTTCTCGAATTCGTCACTGGTCTCCGAGAACTTGGTCAGCAGTTCGTTCAGCTGCGCGTCGCCGAAGTCGTACTTGTACGCGAGGATGCCGAAGGAGTTCGCCAGGGTCAGGGCGTCGTCGGGCGTTTTCTGGTTGGCGTTGTAGATGAACGTCCAATCGACGCCGCTTTCTACGGTCTTGTAGTCGGCGAAGTCGGGCTGGCTGCCAGGGGCCGGCAGGGTGACGGTGATGGGTGCCTTGGAATCCAGCTTGGCCTGGCGAGCGGCTTCCTCGGCCTGGTCCTGGGCGCGCTCTTCGGCGGTGGGGTTGAACACCCGGCGAGCTTTCTCGGCGTCGATTTCGCTCTGGGTCATCGGTTTGTCAGCGGGTTTCTTGACGGCCTCCTTGTCCGAATCGTCGGAGCAACCGCCGATGACGAGCAGGCTGCTGAGTAGGGCTGAGGTGAGGACTGTTTTCTTCACTGCTAGAACTCCAATGTTCTGAAGAGCGGGGCCGAATTCGTTCGGCGAGGGTGGCAGGGGAGGGTGAGGCATGACTCGCGCGCGAGCTGCCTGCGTAGCGCTCGACATCGCGAGCGGCTGTTCCGACGTCTCTCTGCGGGAGGCTGTCGAAAAGAGGGTGCGTCTTTCAGGTACGAGTTGGGGCAAGCAAAGCTACTTTCTAGCTGCAATGAGCGTCCTAGACGCGTCCATTGCGATGGGCGGGAAAAATTCGGGGCTAACCATAGCCTGAAGCAATGTCGTTTTGCCATGTTTTTGGCGACAAAAAAACGTGGAACGCCGGCGCAAGCGGGTTTATCCGACCGGCTTGCTGGGGACACCCGCGGCGGGCGATGCGATGGGCATCACGATTCTCGGGTTGGGGCGGTCGTGGGCGGCGAGAACCTGCGTGATGGGCTGCGGCGCGGGGCATTCCTCGGGCGGTCGAATCCTCGCGGTGCACCTTGCCCGCCCTACGGTCGGCGTTCTCCCTTTGGGAACGACATCGTCGAACGCCATTGCGGCACTTCTATTGCTTGTGCCCGTCACATAAGCCATCACATGGGTGCGCTTTACTCAGCACATCCTTCGAAGATCTAAGGACCAGATCCGATGTACCTGTCTTTTCGCGGTCTTGCCGCCCGCCTGTTTCGTCTGCTGCCGGTGCGCGCGGGCTGGTTGTCGTTACCGCTGCTGATGGCGCTGACTGGCGGCTGCGCCCGGCATCAGGATCACCAGGCCTTCGTCGGCAACAAGAGCCCGGTCAAGCCCAGCGAGTTCTTCCAGACCCACTCCGACCGCCTGGCCACCATCGCCATGCGCAACAACCTGAACAGCCTCTATCAGCTGCTCGACAAGCTCTACCGGCGCAATCCGCGCGAATGGCGCAAGACCGGCCTGCCCAGCATCGAGGCGGCGGAGAAGCGCGTGCAGATGGGGATCGAGAAGGATCAGCCACTGGCGTCGTTGGGCGGGCGCAAGGATGTGGCGGCGCTCAGCTACGCGCTGAGCAACGACTTCCAGGGCGACCGCGTTGGCGCCTTCATCTACGCCATCGGCAGCATGCTGATCACCGCCCACGGCGGCAGTACCGAGTTCTACCTCACCGACTCGCTGAACGCGCAGTTCATCCACAACGCCGCGCGCAACATCGAGAAGGCCACCTGGCTGCTGACCAGCCGGCGCGACCTGCAGGGCAATCCCTGGCTGCTCTCCAACGAAATCTCCGCCGACGCACGCAACGTAAGTTTCGCGGTGGAATTCGGCAAGATCGTCGCGCGCCTGGACCTGCTCAGCGATGTGCTCGACGAGCGCTACCGGCGCATCGGCTTCAACTACGCCCAGGGCCTGCTGTTCCTCAACTTCCTGCCGGTGCAGTAGCGCCCGCCGCCTTTTCGGCGAACAACTACGCTGATGCAGGCGTTCGTCGGCCGGTGCCTCATCAAAGGCGCCCGCGGACCGATACCCTGCAGTACCTCCAAAGCGCGGCGTTCTGCCGTTCCCGAAGCGTTTGAAGCCCACCAGAAGGCTGCCCCACATGAGCGCACTGCACACCATCAAGGCCCGCTACACCCTTACGTTCGTCATCTTCATCGTGCTGCTGATCGTCGGCACGGTGCTCGGCATCCGCCAGTTCGTCACGCCGATGCTGGTGGATGCAGGCAAGCAGATCACCCTGGCTCAGGTCGGCGAGATCGGCTCGCGGATCAAGCTGGAGCTGGCCCAGGTGCAGGCGCAGTCGCGCAGCATCACGCAGACCGTGGCGTTGCTCGACAGCGATGCCATCGACCGCCTGCTGCCCGGGCTGGTCGACCAGTACGGCGACGCCAAGGTGTTCGGCGGCGGCATCTGGCCGCTGCCGGACAAACGCACGCCGGGGCGCGCCAAGCACAGCACCTTCTACCATCGCGACGCCGCGGGGAAACTCATGCTCAACGAGCATTGGAACTCCGCCGAGTCGCTCAACTACTTCGAGCAGCCCTGGCACCGCGCCGGCATGCAGGCGCCGCGCGGCCACTGCGTGTGGGCCGCGGCCTACCAGGACGACGCCAGCGCCGAACCGCGCACCAACTGCGCGATGACCATCTACAAGGACGGCGAGGCGTATGGCGTTTCCACCATCGACCTGACGCTGGGCTTCTTCAACGAGCTGGTGGCGCGCAAGGAGAAGGACATCGAGGGCGAGGTGATGGTGGTCGAGGCGGACGGCAAGATCCTCAGCAACCAGCCGGAGATCAGCGGCAACATCGTGCTGAAGAACGTCTCCGAGCTGGCCGCGCAGTCGCCCTTCATCGCCAGCATCCAGGCGGCGCTGAAAACACCGAACCGCGCCGAGCGCTACGAGGGCGAATACGAAAACGCCAGCGGCGAAGACTTCACCTTCTTCCTCTCGCCCATCGAGGGCACGCCCTGGCTGCTCGCCGCCGCCCTGCCGACGCGCCACTTGACGGCGAAAAGCGACACCGTGCTGAAGACCCTGAGCTGGCTGCAGATTCCCATGGTCATCGTGCTGCTGCTGTTGATGCTGTTCGCCCTCGGCCAACTGATGCGGCGTCTCGGCGTACTCAAGGCGAACATCGATTCGCTCTCCGCCGGCGACGCCGACCTGACCCGGCGCATCGCCCTGAAGGGCCATGACGAGGTCGACGAGGTCGGCGTGTCGGTCAACCGCTTCATCGAATACCTGCAGAACATGATGGTCGACGTGAACCAGGCGACCACCCAGATCGCCAGCGAGATCGGCCACCTCAAGCAGCTCTCCCGGCAGACCAACCTGGCGCTGTCGCGGCACGCCTCGGAGACCGACCAGGCGGTGACGGCGATCACCGAGATGAGCTCCACCGCGGACTCGGTGGCGCAGAGCGCGACGGAAACCGCCAGCTTCACCCAACGCGCGAACATGAACGCGCAGAGCACCCGCGAAGTGGTCGAGGATGCGGCCGGCAGCGTGCGCGCGCTGGTCGACGAAGTGGAGAGCGCCACCGCCAAGGTGCAGGCCATGGAGGACGATGCGCAGCGCATCAACACCGTGCTCGGGGTGATCGGCGAGATCGCCGGGCAGACCAACCTGCTGGCGCTGAATGCTGCCATCGAAGCGGCGCGTGCCGGCGAACAGGGCCGCGGTTTCGCCGTGGTCGCCGACGAGGTCCGCGCGCTGGCCGGGCGCACCCAGCAGAGCACCTCGGAGATCAACGACATGCTCACGCGCCTGCAGCAGGGCGTCAGCTCCGCGGTGGTCGCCATGGAGAAGACCAAGTCCAGCTGCCAGGCGACGGCCGGCAAGACCGCACGGGTCACCCTCGGCCTCGACGAGATGGCCACCTCGGTGGTGCACATCAACGACCTCAGCACCCAGATCGCCACCGCCGCCGAGCAGCAGAGCGCGGTGTCCGAGGAGATCAACCGCAACATGGTCGCGGTGCGCGAGCTGGTCGACGAACTGGTTGGCAGCGGCGTCAGCGTCGATCGCAGCACCGAAGGGCTGATGAGTTCCAACCAGCGGCTGATCGCCCTGGTGCATCGCTTCAAGGTGCGCTGAGCGCAGCGCCTCGCGCTGCCGGTCGCGGGCCGGCAAGGCGCGACGTGCGCCACACAAGCATGACAGGCCTGCTGTCGCGTCGAGCGCATCGACGCTTTCCTTGACGTGCGTCCGCCACCGCTGCAATACGCCGCGGCATAGTCGGCGGCGACGCGGGCTCCCCGGCCCTGCGGTAAAGGACGACCTCGATGCGTACTCTGCTTCTCCTGCTGATCGGCCTGCTGGCCTTCGACGCGCACGCCGGCGACGAAGAGGCGATGGCGCGCTTCAACTACCTGATGGGCGACGCCACGTTGCGTCAGCAGGCGTACGAGGCCGGCGAGGAACGCATCGTCCTGTGCGGCCATTGCCACGGCAAGGACGGCAACAGCAAGCGTGACTACATCCCCAACCTGGCGGCGCAGAACCCGCTGTACCTGTTCCGCTCGTTCGAGAAGTTCGCCAACGGCGAGCGCAACCACTTCGTCATGTCGAGCCTGGCCAAATCGCTGAGCCTGGAGGAGCGCGTCGACATCGCCATCTACTTCAGCCAGCAGAAGGTCGTGCCGCTGCCGGTGATCGGCGACGCCGCGCAGCGCCAGCACGGCAAGGAACTGTTCGACAACATCTGCCATGCCTGCCACGGCGCGCAGGGAGAGGGCCAGGAAAAGGCCCCGCGGCTGGCCGGGCAATCGGCGGAGTACGTGCGCCTGGCGCTGACCCGCTACCACGACAAGGACCCGCGCCGCGCGCTCTCGGTGATGTACTCGGTGGCCGCCGGGCTGACGCCGACGGATATCGAAAGCGTCGCCGCCTACGTGCAGCAGCTCGCGCCCTGAGCGATACGCCCCGAACGAAAAAGCCCGGCATCAGCCGGGCTTTTCATTTCTCGCAGGGTGCGCCGCGCGCACCGCTGGGCAGAGACCTGTCGGCGAGACTCACACCTTGCGCACGAACTCGGACTTGAGCTTCATCGCGCCGATGCCGTCGATCTTGCAGTCGATGTCGTGGTCGCCGTCGACCAGGCGGATGCCCTTGACCTTGGTGCCGACCTTGACCACCAGCGACGAGCCCTTGACCTTGAGGTCCTTGATCACGCTGACGGTATCGCCGTCCTGCAGCACGTTGCCGACCGAATCCTTGATCACCCTGGCTTCTTCGCCGCTCGCCGCTTCGGCGCTGGGCGACCACTCGTGGGCGCACTCCGGGCACACCAGCATGGCGCCGTCTTCATAGGTGTATTCGGAATTGCACTGGGGGCAGGCTGGCAGGGTGCTCACGAAGAGGCTCCTTGGTCGGAAAACGAAAGGCCGCGGATTGTATAGGGTTTTGTCGCCCTTGGCGCCGCGGCCTGTCGATCCCGTTCAGCCGAGCGCCGCCTTCTTCCGGCCCAACTGGCGACCAAGGGCGATGGCGGGTTTTTCCACCAGACGGTAGAGCATCTCCGAGCTGGCCAGAGTCAGCAGCAGCGTGCCGCCGAGGGTGATGCCGAACACCTGCCAGGGCGACAGCTGCAGGTGGCTCTTCACCGCCAGGTAGAGCACCAGGTTCACCATCACCCAATGCACGATGTACACCGAATAGGAGCGCAACCCCGCCTGTGCGGCAAGGCGGCTGTCCAGTGCGCGGCGCAGTAGGCGGGTGGTCAGATCTGGACTGTCCAGCGCCGAATCGCCGAGCAGCGCATAGCCCATCAGCGCCAGCCAGCCGACCAGCGGCACCAGTTGCGGCGCGCCAACGGCCAGCAGGATCGCGCCGACCGCCAGCGGCGTGGGATAGCGCTCCAGCGTGCCGATCCGGTCAATGGCCAGGCGCGTACCGATGCCAACGAGGAAATAGCCGATCGAGCCGGGCAGCACGCTTGGCAGCGAGAACTGGCCGAGCAGGCCCTTGCGGAAGGCCAAGTAGCCGAGCACGGCGACACCGAGAACCACCGGCTGCCAGCGCTGCCGGCGCAGGCCGTGGATAAGCAGTGGTGCGAAAAGATAGAACTGCCACTCCAGCGAGACGCTCCAGGCCGGCGTGAGGAAGAAGTATTCGGACTCGTCGAGCAGGCTGTTGGGAATCACCCCATGCAGCAGCAGGGCGTGCCAGAACACGTGCCAGCCGAGATGCCCCTGGGCGACTTCCGTGGCCTGACGCAGGTAGTGCTGGGCCAGTACCGCGTCCTGCCATTCCAGCGCATCCATCGCCTCGAAGCCCAGCGGCAGGACGAATATCCCCGCCGCCAGCGCCACTAGGTAGGCCGGGTACAGGCGCAGCAGGCGGCGGCCGATGTACAGCGGATAGGGTTCGCGCTTGACCAGCACCAGGTGGGTGATGACGAAGCCGCTGATGATGATGAACAGGCTCACCGCCCAGTCGCCGGCGGTGTTCACCGCATTGAGCTGCGGCCACGCCTGGCGTACGCCGGTGAGCGCGACCACATGGGCCAGTACCACGATCCAGGCCAGCCAGGCACGGGCGCCCTCGATTCCGCGAAACGTCTGCATAGCCCTTCCCCCATTTCCCTGTGGGGAGGCGCTATCCATGACGCAGGCCTCTGCCTCCCTGCTCAATGGAAGGGAAATGTTACGTAAAGTTTCAGAGTTGGGACGAATGGCGCCCCGGTTCCGGACTAATGGTGCAGCTCCACAACTCCACGGCCGGTTGGCTTGCCCGCGGCGGGCCGATCCAGTGGGCGAGGGGCTGGCATGCGTCGGCCACGCACAGTTCGAAATCCCCGGCTTCGGGTGTGCGTGCCAGGCGCAGCGGCTGCTGCGCCGGCAGTTGCCGGCGGTAGTGCCAACTGCCGTTGCGCAGCACCGCGCCTTCGGGAATCTCCATCCCGGCGCCGCTGCCCAGCACCCGCGCCTCGCCCAGGTGCAGGCCCTCGGCGTCGAGGTGGTAATCCTCCTCCCAGCGGACTTTCTCGATGGTGTGGCGCCAGGCCAGGGTGAAGTCGGCGGTCGGCTCACGTGCCCACAAGGCCCCGGCCATTCCGATGCACAGCCCGATCACGTCGCCGCCGGCAGCGGCGCCCGGCGCGCGCGCCAGATGTGCTGCGCGAGCAGCGCGAAGCCGAGGACGAAGCCGATTTCGTCGCTGATCGGCAGTGCCAGCAGCAGCGCGACACCGGCGGCGAAGGCCAGCACACGCTCCCAGATGGCCAGGCGGATCTCCACGAAGCCGACCACCGCCGCGCCCCAGAGGCCCACCGCGAACGCGCACTTGAACAGCACGTACAGCGTGTCGAGGAAGGTGCCGCCCTGCATCATCAGCGACGGGTCGTAGACCGCCATGAACGGCACGGCGAAGCCGGCGGCGGCGATGCGGATCGACCACAGGCTGATCTTGAAGCCGCTCTCCTTGGCGATCGGCGCGGCGGCGAAGCAGGCCAGCGCCACCGGCGGGGTGAGGTCGGCCATCAGCCCGAAATAGAAGACGAACATGTGCGAGACCAGCAGCGGCACACCAAGGTCGAGCAGTGCCGGCGCGGCGATGGCGCTGGTGATGATGTAGTTGGGAATGGTCGGGATGCCCATGCCCAGCACCAGGCAGGTGATCATCGTCAGCACCAGCGAGAGGAACAGGTTGCTCTGGCCGATGGCCAGGATGTAGCCGGCGAAGGTGGTGGCGATGCCGGTCAGCGAAACGATGCCGATGATCACCCCGACCAGCGTGCAGGCGATGCCCACCGCCACCGAATGGCGCGCGCCCTCGGCCAGCGCCAGGACGCAGGCGCGCAGGGTTTCGTGGCCGCCCTTGATGAACCAGCAGGCGACCACCAGCGCGCCGATGACGGCGAAGATCACGCCGATGCCGAGTTGGAAGAAGCCCGCGCAGAGCACCCCGAGCACCACCCAGAAGACCAGCCGGAGAGCCATTGAGGACACCCGCAGGATGATCGCCGAGCCAAGGATAACGATGGCGGTAAGCGCCAGGCCGATGGTTCCGGAGAACATCGGCGTGCGCCCGGAAAACAGCAGGTAGATCAGCACGGCCAGCGGGATCAGCAGGTACCAGCGCTCCTTCACCGCCGCCCAGGCGCTCGGGCACTGCTCCTTCGGCAGGCCCTTGAGGCCGGCGCGGCGCGCTTCCAGGTGGACCATCCAGAACACCGCGCCGAAATACAGCAGCGCCGGGATCAGCGCGGCCTTGGCCACCTCGACGTAGGGCACGTTGATGGTCTCGGCCATGATGAAGGCCACTGCGCCCATCACCGGCGGCATCAGCTGGCTGCCCATGCTGGCGGTCGCTTCCACCGCGCCGGCGAAGGCCGGGCGGTAGCCGAAGCGCTTCATCAGCGGAATGGTGAACTGCCCGGTGGTGACCACGTTGGCCACGCCGGAACCGGTGATGGTGCCCATCAGCGCCGAGGACACCACGGAAACCTTGGCCGGGCCGCCGAGCTTGTGGCCGAACAGGCCCATGGCGAAATCGGTGAACAGCTTGATCATCCCGGCCTGTTCGAGGAAGGCGCCGAACAGGATGAACAGGAAGATGTAGGTGGCCGAGACGTACACCGGCGTGCCGTAGAAGCCCTCGGTGCCGAAGGCCAGCTGGTTGACGATCTGGTCGAAGCCGTAGCCGCGGTGGGCCAGATCGCCCGGCAGGTATTCGCCGAGCATCCCGTAGGCGAGAAAGATCGCGCAGATCAGCGGCAGGGCGATCCCCATCACCCGCCGCGCGGCCTCGAAGACCAGCGCGGCTAGGAGAATGCCGATGGCCATGTCGGCCCCGGTGAGTTCGCCGGAGCGCTGGATCAGGTCGGCCTCGAAGTACCACTGGTAGAACGCCGTGGCCATGCCGCCCAGGCCGAGCAGCCAGGCCAGTGGCTGCCAGGGGCGGGCATGCCCGTGCGCCGGGTAGCTGAGGTAGACCATCAGCAGCAGGAAGCCGACGTGGGTCGCGCGCAGCACCTGGGTGGACACCAGCGGAAAGGCGGCGGTGAGGATCTGGAAGGTGGAAAACAGCAGGGCGACGGCGAACAGCGTCTTTGGCCAGTGCTCGGTTTCCGCTGCCAGGCCGTGCGTGGTCTCGTTCATGAACTCACTCCGAAAACGACGAGCGGGCCGTCCCGAAGGAGCGGCCCGTGATGACGGAAGGCGCGACTGCCGTCAGAGCGGCAGGCCCTTCTCCTTGTAGTAGCGCTCGGCGCCCGGATGCAGCGGGATCGGCAGGTTCCTGGTGGCGTTCTCCAGGCTGATGTCCTTGGCCGCCGAGTGCGAAGTGGCCAGGCGCGGCAGGTTCTCGAACATCTGCTTGGTCATCTGGTAGGCCAGATCGTCGCTGACGCCCTGGTGGGTCACCAGGATGTTGACGATGGCCACCGTCGGCACGTCGGCTTCCTGGCCGTCGTAGGTTCCGGCCGGAATGCTGCTGGCGATGTAGGCGGCATTGCCGATCTTCGCCACCACGTCCTGGGGGATCGGCACGAAGGCGATCTGCATGGTTGAGGACAGGTCGCGGATCGCCGCCATGCCCAGCCCGGAGGATTGCAGGGTGGCGTCCAGCTGGCGGTTCTTGATCAGCTCGACCGACTCGGCGAACGGCAGGTACTCGACCTTGCCCATGTCCTCGTAGGTCAGCCCGGCGGCCTTGAAGATCGCCCGTGCGTTCAGCTCGGTACCGGACTTCGGCGCGCCGACGGAGATGCGCTTGCCCTTGAGGTCGGCGAGCGTCTTGATCCCCGAATCCGCGCTGGCGACGATCTGGATGTAGTTGGAGTAGGTCCCGGCGATGGCGCGCAGGCTCTTCAGCGGCTTCTTGAAGCCGGCGTCCTCGACCCCGGCCCAGGCGTCGGACACCGAATCGCCAAGGGCGAATGCCAGCTCGCCGCGCTTGGCTTCGAGCAGGTTGAGGTTTTCCACCGAGGCCTTGGTCGCCTGCACCGTGGCTTTCGCGCCCTCGATGTGCTGGCCGTAGATCTGCGACAGTCCCACGCCGACCGGGTAGTACACGCCGCTGGTGCCGCCGGTGAGGATGTTGATGAAGTTGGATGCGGCGAAAGCCGTGGTGCTGAGGGTCAGGGCCGTCGCAACCGCGAGCAGCCCTGCGCGTTTGCGCAAGTGCATGGTGCCTCCAGGGTTCTTGTAATTGTCGGGCACCCCTGAAGCTAGTTCAGCCCTGCGCTCGCGTCGACCGTCCGGCTATCGCCAAAAGTAGTAGAAGGGCGAGGCTAGACGGCGGACAACTGCCCGGCGAGGCCTGCGCGGCGGAAATGCTCGACGACGAAATCGACGAAGGCGCGGGTCTTGGCCGGCAGGAAGCGCAGGTAGTCGACCTGCTCGCCGATCTGCGTGACCAGCGCCAGCGCCACGGTGCAGGCCGCGCCGAAATGCAGCAGGTTGAAGCGTCCGGCCTCTCCTTCGCGGCCGACGAAGCCGGTGAGGTCGCTCAGCGCCTCGGGGTTCTTCAGCATGACGAACACGTAGGGCAGGAACAGCAGCACGATCCACATCGGCTGCGTCCACAGCTGCAGGCGGTTGATCAGGGTGATGCCGTAGGTCACCAGCGGAATGATGATGATCGAGCAGATCACGTAGGCCAGCGCCAGCGGGATGTCGAAGTACAGCTCCAGCGCCAGGGCCATGATCGCCGCCTCGAGGGCGAAGAACAGGAAGGTGAAGCTTGCGTAGATCAGCGAGGTGATGGTCGAGCCGATGTAGCCGAAGCCGGCGCCGCGGGTCAGCAGGTCCATGTCCACGCCGTAGCGCGCGGCGTAGTAGCTGATCGGCAGGCCGGTGAGGAATATCACCAGGGAGATGGCAATGATCGCCCACAGCGTGTTGTTGAAGCCGTAGCTGATCGCCAGCGCGCCGCCGATGGCTTCCAGGGCGAGGAACGACACCGCGCCCAGGGCGGTGTTGGCGATGCGGAACTCCGACCACTTGCGGAACGACTTCGGCGTGAAGCGTAGCGCGTAGTCCTCCAGCGTCTCGTCGGCCACCCAGCTGTTGTAGTCGCGACGGATCTTGGCGATGCGTTGGGTGCCGGTGGGCTGCACGGGCGCGCTCCTGGTTGGCGGTGGTTCTCGACAGCAACTTCCATGCCCCGGCGTGACCCGTCGGGCGGTGCGCTGGTGCGCATGGCGCACCCTACGAATGCCGCCGTAGGGTGCGCCG
>DIEE01000178.1:21517-24933 GCA_002418465.1 Pseudomonas sp. UBA5782
GCGCATGGCGCACCCTACGAATGTTCCGTGAAGCATGCCGCCGTAGGGTGCGCCGCGCGCACCGTTGGGTTTTCCTGCGCCGCGGAATCCGGAGGTCCTTTGGTGCGCATGGCGCACCCTACGAATGTTCCGTGAAGCGTGCCGCCGTAGGGTGCGCCGCGCGCACCGTTGGGCTTCGCGTCGCCCTACAGGAGGCGGGACGCCTGCGCGTGTGGCGGGGCTCAGGATGCCCGATGCAGAGCGCTGCGCCTGTACGTCAGATGACGTATGCGCTTACGTCAATCTGCGTATACCCCCGCCACCGCGGCAAACGCATTCTTGCCCCGAACCGAGGCCGGCACCCGCAAGGCGAGCCGATCGCGCCAACCACCAGAGGAGCAAGACGATGGAATCAAGACTGACGGGAGCCACACGCCACCTTCCACGGCGGCTGGCGCTGGGCGCTGCGGCGATCTCGCTGCTGGCCGCCAGCGTATTCGGCCAGATGGCGCAGGCCGACGATGCCAACACCACCGGCCTGGCGGTCACCGACACCACCGTGACCGTCGGCCAGCTGCACTCAGCGACCGGTACCATGGCGATCTCGGAAACCGGTTCCATCCAGGCCGAACGCCTGGCCATCGACCAGATCAACGCCTCGGGCGGCATCCTCGGCCGGCAGATCAAGGTGGTTCAGGAAGACGGCGCGTCCGACTGGCCGACCTTCGCCGAAAAAGCCAAGAAGCTGCTGGAAAGCGACAAGGTCGCCGCCGTGTTCGGCTGCTGGACCTCCGCCTCGCGCAAGGCCGTGCTGCCGATCTTCGAGAAGGACAACGGACTGCTCTACTACCCGACCTTCTACGAGGGTCTGGAGCAGTCCAAGAACGTCATCTACACCGGCCAGGAAGCCACCCAGCAGATCCTCGCCAGCCTCGACTGGATCGCCAAGGAGAAGGGCGCCAAGACCTTCTACCTGCTCGGCTCCGACTACATCTGGCCGCGTACCTCGATGAAGATCGCGCGCAAGCACATCGAGAACGTGCTGCACGGCGAAGTGGTCGGCGAAGAGTACTACCCGCTGGGCAACACCCAGTTCGGCTCGCTGACCAACAAGATCAAGCTGAAGAAGCCCGACGTGGTCTTCGCCGCCGTGGTTGGTGGCTCCAACGTGGCCTTCTACAAGCAGCTGAAAGCCGCCGGCATCACCAGCGACAAGCAGACCCTGCTGACCCTCTCCGTCACCGAGGATGAAATGCTCGGCATCGGCGGCGAGAACATGAAGGGCTTCTACTCCTCGATGAAGTACTTCCAGACCCTGGATAACCCCAACAACAAGAAATTCGTCGAGGAATTCAAGGCCAAGTACGGCAAGGACTCGGTCATCGGCGACGTCACCCAGGCCGGCTACCTCGGCCCATGGCTGTGGAAGGCGGCGGTCGAGAAGGCCGGCAGCTTCGACGTCGACAAGGTGGTCGCGGCATCGCCCGGCATCGAACTGACCACCGCGCCGGAAGGCTACGTGAAGGTCCACGAGAACCACCACCTCTGGAGCCGCGCGCGCATCGCCGAAATCCAGGCCGACGGTACCTTCAAGGTGGTCCACGAGTCCGAGCTGATCGAGCCGAACCCGTTCCCCAAAGGCTATCAGTGATCGGTTGAGGGGGTGGGCTCCTGGCGAGTCCGCCCCCTCTCCCTAACCCTCTCCCCGCCGGGGCGAGGGGACCGATTGGCGTAGCGCGTTACCTGGTGCGTCCTACCGACCCCTTGTAAGGGGCGATTGACGCGCATCGATGACGAGGGCGATGGCTTCCACACAGGTGTCGTCCTTGCACTTTCCACCCCCCTCTCCCCTCGGGGAGAGGGCCGGGGAGAGGGGCGACGGTTCCGCCACGAATTCCACCACCCCACCCAGGAGACCAATCATGGAGTGGCTATCCGACTTCGGCGCCATCGCCGTCATGCAGGGCTTCAACGGCTTGTCGGTGTTCTGCGTGCTGCTGCTGATGGCACTCGGCCTGGCGATCATCTTCGGCCAGATGGGCGTGATCAATATGGCCCACGGCGAGTTCCTCACCGTTGGCGCGTACACCACCTACGTCATCTCTACGCTGACCCTGCACTACGTACCGGCGATGCAGCCGTACTACTTCTTCTTCGCCATCATCGCTTCGTTCTTCATCGCCGGCGCCCTGGGCTGGTTGGTGGAGTGGGCGATGATCAGCAAGCTCTACCAACGTCCGCTGGACACCCTGCTGGCGACCTGGGGCCTGTCCCTGGTGATGCAGCAGGCGTTCCGCTCGATCTTCGGCGCACGTGAAGTGGGCGCGGAAATGCCGGAATGGATCATGGGTTCGTGGAACCCCGCCGAGGCCATCGACATTCCGAAGAACGGCCTGTTCGTGATGGGCCTGACGGTGCTCTGCACCGCCACCCTCTTCATCATGCTGTACCGCTCGCGCTGGGGCCTGCAAGTGCGCGCCACCATGCAGAACCGGGTGATGAGCCGCGCCGTGGGGATCAACACCAGAAAGGTCGACCGCATGACCTTCGCCCTCGGCTGCGGCGTTGCCGGTGTCGCCGGCGCGGCCTTCACCACCATCGGCTCCACCGGGCCGACCGCGGGTTCGCTGTACATCGTCGACACCTTCCTCACCGTGGTCTTCGGCGGCGCCGCCAGCCTGGTCGGCACCATCGCCTCGGCGTTCACCATCGCCCAGGCGCAATCGATCATGGAGTTCTTCCTTTCCGGCTCGATGGCCAAGGTGCTGACCCTGTCGGCGGTGATCCTGATCCTCATGCTGCGGCCGCAGGGGCTGTTCTCGATCAAGGTCCGGAAGTAATGCGCACATCGATTGTTGCGGGGGCCCGACCGCGGGTTCTCGCCGGGAACAAGCAACGCCTTAGGAGCCGTCCATGAAAAACGCCTACGAAAACCTGCTCGGCGGCAAACAGGGGGCCATCGGCCTGCTGGTGCTGGCCGCGCTGATCCTGGTGGTGTTCCCGCTGGCGCTGGACACCTTCCGCCTGAACATGGTCGGCAAGTACCTGACCTACGCCTTCGTCGCCGTCGGCCTGGTGCTGTGCTGGGGCTATGGCGGCATCCTCAGCCTCGGCCAGGGCATCTTCTTCGGCGTCGGCGGCTACTGCATGGCGATGTTCCTCAAGCTGGAAGCGTCCGACCCGGAGAGCACCAAGATCCAGTCCACCCCCGGCATCCCGGACTTCATGGACTGGAACCAGATCACCGAGCTGCCGATGATGTGGCAGCCGTTCCACAGCTTCGGCTTCACCCTGATCGCGGTGGTCGCGGTGCCCGCGCTGCTGGCGCTGATCATCGGCATCGCCATGTTCAAGCGGCGCGTCGGCGACGTGTACTTCTCCATCGTCACCCAGGCCATCGCGGCGATCCTGACCATCCTGATCATCGGCCAGCAGGG
>DIEE01000178.1:24975-31807 GCA_002418465.1 Pseudomonas sp. UBA5782
TGGCGATGCGCGACAAGGAAGAGCGCGTGCGTTTCTCCGGCTACGACGTGGCCAGCTTCAAGATCTTCGTGTTCTGCCTGGCGGCGGCCTTCTCGGCCATCGGCGGGGCGATGTTCGCACTGCAGGTCGGCTTCATGTCGCCGAGCTTCGTCGGCATCGTGCCGTCGATCGAGATGGTCATCTTCGCCGCAGTGGGTGGGCGCATGTCGCTGCTCGGCGCGGTGTACGGCACCCTGCTGGTGAGCTTCGGCAAGACCTACTTCTCCGAGAGCTTCCCCGAGCTGTGGCTGTACCTGATGGGCGGCCTGTTCATCGTCGTGGTCATGTACTTCCCCAACGGCATCGCCGGCCTCTGGGAAAGCCACGGGCGCAAATGGGTCGCGCGTTTCCCCATCGGCAAGCAGCTGTTCGGCGTGCCGCCGCCCAAGGTTCGCGTGTTCGCCGCCAAGCCGCCCGCCGCCTCGCCCGCCCGTGAACTGGAGACCGCGCCATGAACAGCCCAGCAGGATTCCAGGCCGCCAAACCGGTCCTCGCCATCGAGGGGCTGACCGTGTCTTTCGACGGCTTCAAGGCGGTCAACGACCTCAACCTCTACGTCGACCGCAACGAAGTCCACGTGGTGATCGGCCCCAACGGCGCCGGCAAGACCACCGTGCTCGACCTCATCTGCGGCAAGACCAGGGCCACCTCAGGCAGCATCGAGTTCGACGGCCGCGAGCTGACCAGGATGAAGGAGTTCGACATCGTCCGCGCCGGGGTCGGGCGCAAGTTCCAGAACCCCTCGATCTACGAGAACCTGACGGTGTTCGAGAACCTGGAGATGTCCTACCCGAGCGGACGCAAGGTGTTCGGCGCGCTGTTCTTCAAGCGCTCGTCCGAGGTCATCGCGCGGGTCGAGGAGGTCGCCGGGGAAATCTTCCTCAGCGACTTCCTCGACAAGCAGGCCGACCTGCTCTCCCACGGCCAGAAACAGTGGCTGGAGATCGGCATGCTGCTGATGCAGGACCCCGCGCTGCTGATGCTCGACGAGCCGGTGGCCGGGATGAGCGTGAGCGAGCGCGTGCAGACCGCCGAGCTGCTCAACCGCATCAGCCAGGGCCGCTCGGTGCTGGTCATCGAGCACGACATGGAGTTCGTCAAGAGCATCGCGCACAAGGTCACCGTGCTGCACCAGGGCAAGGTGCTGGCCGAGGGCAGCATGGAATCCGTGCAGAGCAACCCGAAGGTGATCGAGGTGTATCTGGGGCATTGAGGCCCACAGGCTTTGTAGGGTGCGCCGCGCGCACCGAAGGGTCCGCCACGCCATGGCCAGCGGTGCGCACGGCGCACCCTACGGCGGCATGGCGTCAATCCGAAGATGATCTGAGGCCGGGATACCGGCTTTGTAGGGTGCGCCGCGCGCACCGAAGAGTCAGTGACGATCGATCTGCTGACGGTCCGCTGATCGCCAGCAAGCTGGCTCCTGCACATACGCAATGGTGCGCGTGGCGCACCCCACGTTGGAGTGACACACATGTTCCAGATCAGCAACCTCGTTTCCGGCTACGGCCAGAGCCAGATTCTTCACGAGCTCAACCTGAACGTGGAGAAGAAGGAAATCGTCGCGGTCATGGGCCGCAACGGCATGGGCAAGACCACCCTGTTCAAGAGCCTGATGGGCGTGCTGCCGCAATGGGGCGGGCAGATCAGCGTCGACGGCGCCGACATCTCCGCGCTGGAAACCCACCAGCGCGTCGAGCGCGGCATCGCCTACGTGCCGCAGGGGCGGATGATCTTCTCGCACATGAGCGTGCTGGAAAACATCCAGACCGGCCTGCCGGCGTCGGCCAGGGGCAAGGTGCCGGACGACCTCTACGCGCTGTTCCCGGTGCTCCACGAAATGCGTTCGCGCAAGGGCGGCAACCTTTCCGGCGGCCAGCAGCAACAGTTGGCCATCGCCCGCGCGCTGGCGACCAATCCCAAGGTGCTGCTGCTCGACGAGCCCACCGAGGGTATCCAGCCGTCGATCATCAAGGATATCGCCCACAAGCTGAAGGAGATCCGCAACCTGCGCGACCTGACCATCGTCGTCTCCGAGCAGGTGCTGTCGTTCACCATGGAGATCGCCGACCGCTTCCTGGTGATCGAGAAGGGCAAGTTCGTCGTCGAGGAAACCCGCGACAAGGTGGATGAGCAGACCATCAGCCGCTACCTCTCGGTCTGAGCACGGCTGCTGCGTTGAAATCCGCTACGCCCGCTCGTCTCCGGCGCAGAACGTCGCGCCGGCGACGAGGGTCTTTTCCTTCACAGGCAGCGTGGAGGAAGGCGCCATGTCCGGCACAGCGAAGAAGACCGATCCGAAGCTGTGGGAAACCGTCAAGCAGCGCGTCACCGCCGGCGACAAGGGCGGCAAGCCCGGCGAGTGGTCGGCGCGCAAGGCGCAGCTGGCGGTGCATGAGTACAAGCGCGAGGGCGGCGGCTACGTCGGCGGCAAGTCGGCGGACAACCACCTGCGGCAATGGACCGAGCAGGGCTGGGGCACGCGCTCCGGCAAGCCGTCCGGCGAAACCGGCGAGCGCTATTTGCCCGAGCGCGCCCGCGAGTCGCTGAGCCGCGCCGAATACGCGCGCACTTCGCGCAAGAAACGTGCGGACAGCCGGCGCGGCAAGCAGCACTCCGCGCAGCCCGAGGACATCGCGCGCAAGACCGCCGCCGAGCGCCAGCCGTCGCTCGGGCGACTGGGTAAACCCGAGCTGCTGCGCCGCGCCGCCGAGCGCAACATCGCCGGCCGCTCGCGGATGAACAAGGTGGATCTGATCGATGCGCTGAAGCAGGCCGGAGAGGCCTGAACACGCCGCGAAGCGGGCTTCTCCGGCCTTTCTCACGGCGCGCGATGGGGTGCGCGCGAGGCCTTTTCCGGACGCTCCCGCACCTACGTCATCCGACGTATTTCCCGCATCGTCCGCTGAATCAAGACTAGCTCCCGACCCGGCCGTCGCGCCGAAACCCTCAAGGTCCCAGGAGCTTTGTCATGACCGAAACGCTGATCAAGGTCGACCTCAACCAGGCCGCCACCGACAACGAACAGATCCACAACCGCTGGCATCCGGACATCCCGATGGCCTGCTGGGTCAAGCCGGGTGACGACTTCATTCTCGAGACCTACGACTGGACCGCCGGCGCGATCAAGAACGACGACGACGCCAGCGACGTGCGCGACGTCGACCTGTCCACCGTCCACTACCTGTCCGGCCCGGTGGGCGTACAGGGCGCCGAGCCCGGCGACCTGCTGGTGGTCGATCTGCTCGACATCGGCGCCAAGCCGGATTCGCTGTGGGGCTTCAACGGCTTCTTCTCGCAGCAGAACGGCGGCGGCTTCCTCACCGACCACTTCCCGCATGCGCAGAAATCCATCTGGGACTTCAAGGGCATGTTCACCAGCAGCCGGCACATCCCCGGCGTGCAGTTCGCCGGCCTGATCCACCCCGGCCTGATCGGCTGCCTGCCGGACCACAAGATGCTCGCCGACTGGAACAAGCGCGAGCAGGAGCTGATCGACCCCAACCCGACCCGCGTGCCGCCGCTGGCCAACCCGCCGCTGGCCGCCACCGCGCACATGGGCAAGCTCACCGGCGAAGCCCGCGACAAGGCCGCGCTGAGCGGCGCGCGCACCGTGCCGCCGCGCGAACACGGCGGCAACTGTGACATCAAGGACCTCTCGCGCGGCTCGAAGATCTTCTTCCCGGTCTACGTCGACGGCGCCGGGCTGTCGGTGGGCGACCTGCACTTCAGCCAGGGCGACGGCGAGATCNNAGATCACCTTCTGCGGCGCCATCGAAATGGCCGGCTGGGTACACATGAAGGTCGAGCTGATCAAGGGCGGCATGGCCAAGTACGGGATCAAGAACCCGATCTTCAAGCCCAGCCCGATCGTACCCACCTACAACAACTACCTGATCTTCGAGGGCATCTCGGTCGACGAGGCCGGCAAGCAGCACTATCTGGACGTCAACCTGGCGTACAAGCAGGCCTGCCTCAACGCCATCAACTACCTGACCAAGTTCGGCTACTCGCCGGCCCAGGGCTACTCGCTGCTCGGCTCGGCGCCGGTGCAGGGGCACATCAGCGGCGTGGTGGACATCCCCAACGCCTGCGCGACGCTGTGGCTACCCACGGAAATCTTCGACTTCGACATCAACCCGAGCGCGTCCGGCCCGATCAAGCACCTCGATGGCAGCATCGATTTGCCGATCGCCCTGGACAAATGAGTTCTCCGCCCGGACCGGCCTGGTGCTTTGGACGGCGGCCAGGTCGGTCCGGGTGGCGGACACCCGCATTGGCAATGGGGCGCCGCGCGCGCCCCGAACCGTCGAGGTGAACATGCCGATCTACGAATACGACTGCGCCGAATGCGGCGACTTCACCATGCTGCGGCCGATGGCCGAGCGCGACCAGCCCTGCGCCTGCCCGTACTGCGCCGGCGAAAGCCGCCGGGTGATCCTCTCCGCGCCACGCCTGTCGACCATGGCCGGCAATACCCGCGCCGCCATCGAGACCAACGAGCGCGCGTCCCACGCGCCGCAGACCGTCGCCGAGTACGCCAGCAAGCGCAAGCACCCGGCCGGCTGCAGCTGCTGCGGGCCGAGCAAGCCGAACCTGCCGACCAAGGCCAACCCCCACGCGCTCAAGGGCAAGCCGGCGGGCCGCCCGTGGATGATCAGCCACTGAGGCTGCGCCTGGATCGCTGCGTCCCGACCATCCGTAGGGCGGGCTTCAGCCCACCAACCCACCCCGGCCATCTCTACGCGTCCGAAATCCCAGGAGAACCCCATGCGTCACGGTGATATTTCCAGCAGCCCGGACACCGTCGGTGTCGCCGTCGTCAACTACAAGATGCCGCGCCTGCATACCAAGGCCGAAGTCCTCGACAACGCGCGCAAGATCGCCGAGATGATCAAGGGCATGAAGCTCGGCCTGCCAGGCATGGACCTGGTGGTGTTCCCCGAGTACAGCACCATGGGGATCATGTACGACAGGGACGAGATGATGGCCACCGCGGCGACCATCCCCGGCGAAGAGACCGCGATCTTCTCCGCCGCCTGCCGCGAGGCGAAAACCTGGGGCATCTTCTCGCTCACCGGCGAGCGCAACGAAGACCCGGAGAAGGCGCCGTACAACACCCTGATCCTGATCGACGATGCGGGCGAGATCGTGCAGAAGTACCGCAAGTGCATCCCCTGGTGCCCGATCGAGGGGTGGTATCCGGGCGACCGCACCTACGTCTCCGAAGGCCCGAAGGGCATGAAGATCAGCCTGATCATCTGCGACGACGGCAACTACCCGGAAATCTGGCGCGACTGCGCGATGAAGGGCGCCGAGCTGATCGTGCGCTGCCAGGGCTACATGTACCCGGCCAAGGAACAGCAGGTGCTGATGTCCAAGACCATGGCCTGGGCCAACAACTGCTACGTCGCGGTGGCCAACGCCGCCGGCTTTGACGGCGTGTACAGCTACTTCGGCCACTCGGCGATCATCGGCTTCGACGGGCGCACCCTGGGCGAATGCGGCGAGGAGGAGATGGGCATCCAGTACGCCCAGCTGTCGATCTCGCAGATCCGCGACGCGCGCGCCAACGACCAGTCGCAGAACCACCTGTTCAAGCTGCTGCACCGTGGCTACACCGGCATGTACAACTCCGGCGATGGCGACCGCGGCGTCGCCGACTGCCCGTTCGAGTTCTACCGCACCTGGGTGATGGACGCCGAAAAGGCCCGCGACGACGTGGAAAAACTCACCCGCAGCACCATCGGCGTCGCCGATTGCCCGGTCGGCGAACTGCCGCATGGCGGCAAGGAGAAGACTGCGGGCTGACGCCGCTGCCGCGCAGCGTAGGGTCGGCAACGCACATGGACGTAGGGTGCGCCACGCGCACCGCAACACCGCTCGGTGCGCACGGCGCACCCTACGAGCCGCACGGACGCCGCGACGCCATAGGGTGGGCTTCAGCCCACAAATCGAGCCCGCGTGAAGCCCGGCTACACGGCTGACGCAATGGCCGGGCATACCGATCCACCCTACGGTCTTCAACCCCTTCACACAGGCCGCCGCATGCCCTTCATCAACGACCTCGTCGAGCACAATCGCGAGCAACTGGCCGAGACGTCGGTCCCGGCGGGTGCTCGCCTGCAATCGCGTTTTCTCTTCGAGCCGGCGCAGGTGATGGCGCTGTTGCGCGAGCGGATCGTCGGCCAGGAGGCGGCGCTGGCGGCAGTGGAGTCGCTGCTGGCGGTGGTCAAGGCCGACATCGGCGAGCGCGAGCGCCCCCTGTCCGTCAACCTGTTCATGGGCCCGACCGGGGTCGGCAAGNNGCGCCGCCGGGCTACGTCGGCAGCAAGGAAGGCACCACGCTGTTCGACATCGAGGCCATCCAGGGCAGCTTCAGCCGGCCCGGCATCGTGCTCTTCGACGAGCTGGAAAAGGCCAGCCGCGAGGTGATCCGCAGCCTGCTCAACGTGCTCGACAGCGGCCAGCTGGTGCTCAGCTCCGGCAGCCGGCGCATCGATTTCCGCAACTGCCTGATCTTCATGACCAGCAACATCGGCGCCCAGGAGGCCTGGCACTACCGCGCACGCTTCGAGCGCGGCTGGCGCCGCTGGCTGGGCCTGCAGCCGCGGCGCGAGACGGCGATCATCGAGGCCGCATTGCATCGGCAGTTCGAGCCGGAATTCCTAAATCGCATCGACCGCATCCTCGCCTTCGAGCGCATCGGTGGTGAGCGTTTGCCCGACCTGCTGGCCATCGAACTGGACAAGCTCAACCAGCGCCTCGGTCGCCACGGGCGCTCGCTGCAGGT
>DIEE01000202.1 GCA_002418465.1 Pseudomonas sp. UBA5782
CGCCGACCAGGTAGCCGGTGGAGCGCTGCGCCGCGTTGGCGTCGGCCATCTCGGCCTTCTTCGCCCCGGCCGCGTGGGCCAGCGCCTTCAGGTCGAGGCTGCCGGCCACCGGCACCACGGCGACCAGCAGCTCGCCCTTTTCCGTAGCGGCGAGCAGCGTCTTGTACACGCGCTCCGCCGGCAGGCCGAGTTTCTCCGCCGCCTCCAGGCCGTAGGACGGCGCCTTGGGGTCGTGGACGTAGCTGTGAACCTGGTGTTCGGCGCGGGCTTTCTTGAGCAGATCGATGGCGGGAGTCATGGTCGCAACGGGCGTACTGGAGGGGTTTGCCTACCTTATCGCAAAGCCCGCGGCGCGTGCATGGTGCCGCGGGCCCGGCTCAGATTTCCACCTGGGTGCCCAGCTCGATCACCCGGTTGAACGGCAGCTTGAAGTAGCGAAGGCTGCTGTTGGCGTTGCGCAGGAGGAAGGCGAACAGCCCCTCGCGCCAGCGCGCCATGGCCATGCGCTTGGTCGGGATCACCGTTTCCCGGCTGAGGAAGTAGGTGGTGCGCATCGGGCTGAAATCCAGGTCGGTGAGGTGGCACAGGGTCAGCGCCTGCGGCACGTCCGGTTCCTCCATGAAGCCGAAGTGCAGGATCACCCGGTAGAAGCCCTCGCCATAGGCCTCCACCTCGAAGCGCCGCGCTTCCTCGATCCGCGGGCGGTCCTCGCTGATCACCGTGAGCAGCACCACCTGTTCGTGCAGCACCTGGTTGTGCAGCAGGTTGTGCAGCAGCGCGTGGGGCACGGCATCGCTGCGCGCGCTGAGGAACACCGCAGTGCCCATCACCCGGTGCGGCGGCTGGATGCGGATGCTGGCGACGAAGGTCGGCAGCGGCAGCACGCTCTCGCCCAGGCGCTCGACGAGAATCTCGCGGCCGCGCTTCCAGGTGGTCATGAGGATGAACAGGGCGATCCCGGCGATCACCGGGAAGGCACCGCCCTCGATGATCTTCGGCACGTTGGCGGCGAAGAACAGGCTGTCCACCAGCAGGAAGCCAAGCAGGATCGGCAGCGTCACCAGCAACGGCCAGCGCCACAGGCGCAGCATCACCACCGAGAACAGCAGCGTGGTGATCAGCATGGTGCCGGTCACTGCCACACCATACGCCGAGGCCAGGGCGCCGGACGACTCGAAGCCCAGCACCAGCAGCACCACGCCGACCATCAGCGCCCAGTTCACCGCGCCAATGTAGATCTGTCCGCGCTCGTGACTGGAGGTGTGCTGGATGAACATGCGCGGGATGTAGCCGAACTGGATCGCCTGATGAGTCAGCGAGAAGGCACCGGAAATCACCGCCTGCGAAGCGATGATGGTGGCCAGCGTCGACAGCGCCACCAGCGGCAGCAGCGCCCAGCCCGGCGCCAGGAGGAAGAACGGGTTGCGTGCCGATTCGGGATCGGCGAGCAGCAGCGCGCCCTGGCCGAAGTAGTTGAGGGTCAGCCCCGGCAGCACCAGGACGAACCAGGCGCGGGTGATCGGTGTGCGGCCGAAGTGGCCCATGTCCGCATACAGTGCCTCGGCGCCGGTCAGCGCCAGCACCACCGCACCGAGCACGGTCACGCCGATGCCCGGATGGGTAAGGAAGAAGTTCACGCACCAGTAGGGGTTCAGCGCCTTGAGCACTTCCGGGCTCTGCACGATGCCGTACAGCCCGAGCGCGCCCAGCACGATGAACCAGATCAGCATCACCGGGCCGAATACCACGCCGATGCGCGCCGTGCCGTGGCGCTGGATGAGGAACAGGCCGACCAGCAGCACCAGCGACAGCGGCACCACCCAGTGCTCCACCGAGGGGAACGCCACCTCCAGGCCTTCCACCGCCGAAAGCACCGAGATCGCCGGGGTGATCATGCTGTCGCCGTAGAACAGCGCAGCGCCGAACAGGCCGAGCAGCATCAGCAGGTTCTGCAGTCGCGGATGCGCCGCGGCGGCGCGACGCGCCAGGGCGGTTAGCGCCATCACGCCGCCCTCGCCCTGGTTGTCGGCGCGCAGCACGAAAAGCATGTACTTGACCGAAACCACCCAGATCAGCGACCAGAAGATCATCGAGAGGATGCCGAGCACGCCGTCATGGTTGGCCTGCACGCCGTAATGGCCGGCGAAGACTTCCTTCAGGGTGTACAGCGGGCTGGTGCCGATGTCGCCATAGACAACGCCGACCGCGGCGATCAGCAGGCCGATGCCGGCCGGGCGATGTCCGCTGGACGCAGCAGGCTTTGTTTCGCTCATGGGCTCTGGGTTTTCCGCGCAAAAGGGAGCGAATGCTGCGCTTCTCTCGACAGACGATCAAGCCCCGGCGGCCGTTGGTACGGGGCTCGCTGGCGAATGGGTTACCTCAGCAGCCTTCGGCCCAATACCTCGGCGGGCGCCAACGCAGCGTTGCAGGGGCTAACTTGTTCGCCCGGCTCGACCGACGTGCGAGGCGAACAAGTTCGCCCCTACGACAAGCCGCCGCGCGGCGGGATTGATCGGATCAGGCCAGTTCGCTGCGCAACTGGCGGGCCGCGGCGACCATGTTCACCAGCGCCTGCTCGGTTTCCGGCCAGCCGCGGGTCTTCAGGCCGCAATCCGGGTTCACCCAGAGGCGTTCGGCGGGAATCCGCTGCGCCGCCTTGCTCAGCAGGCCGAGCATTTCCGCGGCGGCCGGCACGCGCGGCGAGTGGATGTCGTAGACGCCGGGGCCGATGTCGTTCGGGTAGGCGAAGGCCTCGAAGGCGTCGAGCAGCTCCATGTCCGAGCGCGAGGTTTCAATGGTGATCACGTCCGCATCCATCGCGGCGATGGACTCGATCACGTCGTTGAACTCGCTGTAGCACATGTGGGTGTGGATCTGCGTCTCGTCGCGCACGCCACTGGCGCACAGGCGGAACGCCTCGGTGGCCCAGTCCAGGTAGTGCTGCCAGTGCTCGCGGCGCAGCGGCAGGCCCTCGCGGAACGCCGCCTCGTCGATCTGGATGATGCGGATGCCGGCGGCCTCCAGGTCGACCACTTCGTCACGAATCGCCAGCGCCAGTTGCCGCGCCTGCAGCTCGCGCGACACGTCCTCGCGCGGGAACGACCACATCAGCATGGTCACCGGGCCGGTCAGCATGCCCTTCATCACCTTGTCGGTGAGGCCCTGCGCGTAGCTGATCCAGTCCACCGTCATCGCGTGGGGGCGGCTCAGGTCGCCGTAGATCAGCGCCGGTTTCACGCAGCGCGAACCATAGCTCTGCACCCAGCCGAAACGGCTGAAGGCATAGCCGTCGAGCTGTTCGGCGAAGTACTCGACCATGTCGTTGCGCTCGGCCTCGCCATGCACCAGCACGTCCAGGCCCAGCCGCTCCTGCACCTGCACGGCGTGGCGGATTTCGCTGTGCATGGCTTCGGTGTATTCCGCCACCGTCAGCCTGCCCTGCCTGAACGACTGCCGAGCCAGGCGGATCGCCGGCGTTTGCGGGAAGGAGCCGATGGTGGTGGTCGGGAACGCCGGCAACTGCAGGCGCTTACGTTGCTCCTCGATACGCGTCGCGAACGGCGACTGGCGCCGCGCATGGATCGGCCGGATCGCTGCCAGGCGCGCCTGCACCTGCGGCTTGTGGATGCGCGGCGAGGCGGCACGACTGGCCTGCACGTCGCGGCTTGTGCGCAGCGCGGCCTGCACGTCGGCTGCATCGGGCTGGTCCAGCGCGCGGGCGAGAACCGACACTTCGGCGCACTTCTGTACGGCGAAGGCCAGCCAACTCTTCAGCTCGTCGTCGAAACGGTCCTCGCGGGCCAGGTCGACGGGGCTGTGCAGCAGCGAGCAGGACGGCGCCACCCAGAGGCGCTCGCCGAGCCGTTCGGCGGCCGGGCGCAACACCTCGAGCGCCTTGTCCAGGTCGCAACGCCAGACGTTGCGGCCGTTGACCAGGCCAAGAGAGAGCACCTTGTAGGCCGGCAGCCGGTCGAGAATCGTCGGGTACTGCTCCGGTGCGCGCACCAGGTCAACGTGGATGCCGTCCACCGGCAGGTTCGCCGCCAGCCCGAGATTGTCGTCGAGGGCCGAAAAGTAGGTGGCCAGAAGTTTCTTCAACGGCGCGTGCTGCAGCAGGTTGTAGGCGCGCTCGAAGGCGTTCTTCCAGTCCTGCGGCAGATCGAGGGTGAGGATCGGCTCGTCGATCTGTACCCATTCCACACCCTGCGCGGCCAGGCGCCCGAGCACTTCGCCGTAAGCCGGCAGCAGGCGTTCGAGCAGGTCAAGCTTGTCGAAGCCGGCCTCCTTTTCCTTGCCCAGCCACAGGTAGGTCAGCGGCCCGATCAGCACCGGTTTGACCGCATGACCCAGCGCCCGCGCCTCCCCGACCTCCTCGAACAGCTGCTCCCAGGACAGGCGGAACTGCTGGTCGGCGCTGAATTCGGGGACCAGGTAGTGGTAGTTGGTATCGAACCACTTGGTCATCTCGGCGGCATGCGCGCCAGCGCAGCAGCTGGAACTGACGCCGCGCGCCATGCCGAACAGGGTATCCAGCGTCGGCAGCCCGCTGGCCGGGCGGAAGCGCTGGGGAATCGCGCCGAACATCAGGGAGTGGGTGAGCACCTGGTCGTACCAGGCGAAATCGNNTTGTTCTGATGACGAGCCGGCACGTTGCCAAGCAGCAGGCTGGTGGTCAGAACATGGTCGTACCAGGCGAAATCGCCCACCGGCAGCAAGGCGATGCCGGCGTCCCTCTGCAGTTGCCAGTGCGCGGCGCGCAGCGCGCTGCCGACCGCACGCAAACCGGCCTCATCCAGCTCGCCCTTCCAGAAGGCTTCGAGGGCTTTCTTCAGCTCGCGATCGCGACCGATGCGGGGAAAGCCGAGGTTGTGGGCCAATGCCATGAAATATCTCCATCCGGTTGATGGAGCCATTGTCGACGGCGCTCATTGAATGAGACAAACTCAACCTATTCTCTTTCATCACAAGTTCTGCTCATCCAGAACCCAGCCGGCCAGAACCTAGATGCTCGAACTTCGTCACCTGAAAACCCTGCACGCGCTGCGTGAATCCGCCAGCCTGGTGGAAGCCGCCGAACGCCTGCATCTCACCCAGTCAGCCCTTTCCCACCAGTTCAAGGAACTCGAGGATCGCCTGGGGATGTCACTGTTCGTGCGCAAGACCAAACCGGTGCGCTTCACCAGCGCCGGGCTGCGCCTGCTGCAACTGGCCGACTCGCTGCTGCCGCAGCTGCGCGCCGCCGAGCGCGACCTCACGCGGCTGGCGGGCGGCACCGCCGGCCGGCTGCACATGGCCATCGAGTGCCACAGCTGCTTCCAGTGGCTGATGCCGACCATCGACCAGTTCCGCGACGGCTGGCCGGAAGTCGAGCTGGATCTGGCTTCGGGCTTCTCCTTCGCCCCGCTGCCGGCCCTGGCGCGCGGCGACCTGGACCTGGTGGTGACCGCCGACCCGCTGGAACTGCCGGGAATCACCTATGTGCCGTTGTTCACCTACGAAGCGCTGCTGGCGGTGGCCAACCAGCACGCGCTGGCGAGCAAACCCTTCGTGCTGCCGGAGGACCTGGAGAAGGAAATCCTCATCACCTATCCGGTGGAACGCGACCGCCTGGACATCTTCACCCGCTTCCTCGAGCCGGCTGACATCGAGCCGGCGCAGGTGCGCACCTCGGAGCTGACGGTGATGATGATGCAGCTGGTGGCCTCGGGGCGCGGCGTCTGCTGCCTGCCGAACTGGGCGATCCACGAGTACAGCTCCAGGGGCTACGTCACCGCCCGCCGCCTCGGCGAGAAAGGCCTGTACGCGACGCTCTACGCCGGCATCCGCAGCGACATGCTGGACGCGCCGTTCATGCGCGACTTCCTGCTCACCGCCAAGGACACCTCCTTCGCCACCCTCGAAGGCGTCAGCGCCGCGGCGAAGAACCGGTAAAGGAGGCAACCGTGGGGTGGATTGGCGGCGCGCAGAGGCCGAAGATTCCCCTCGCACCCTCCCCGCGCAACCCACCAAGCGGAGCCTCGTCGAACCGCGAGGCTGCGCATCACGCCTCGCTGAAATCCATCTCCGGCGGCTGGCGGCGGAAGCCGCCGGTGAGCTTGACCAGGTAGATCACGCCGATCGCCAACCAGGTCAGGCCGAGCATGATCGCCATGCGGTCGAGGTTGGCCATCAGCCAGAGGTCGGCGAGCATGCCGATCAGCGGCAGCAGCAGGTAGGAGAAGATTTCCTTCGGCCCGCGCTGGCTCGCGCCGATGAAGTAATGACCGATCACCGCCAGGTTGACCAGGGCGAACGCCAGGAAGGCGCCGAAGTTGATGAACGAGGTCGAGGTGGTCACGTCCAGTTTCAGCGCCAGCAGGGCGACGATGCCGCACAGCAGCAGGCTGTTGACCGGCGTGCCGAAGCGTGCGCTGAGGGTGCCGAACAGGCCCTTGGGCAGCACGCCGTCGCGGCCCATGGCATAGATCAGCCGCGAGGCGCTGGCCTGGGCCGAGAGCCCGGAGGTGAACTGGCCGACGATCAGGCCGATCAGGAAGATCGTGACGAACACGTCGCCGCCGATGTTCCTGGCGATCTCGTAGGCCGCCGAATCGACGCTCTCGAACTGGATCGACGGGTGCGCCAGCTGCACGAAGTAGGACACGGCGATGAAGATCAGCCCGCCGAGCAGGGTGATCAGCAGGATCGCCCGCGGAATGGTGCGCTGCGGGTCTTTCGTTTCTTCGCTGAGGGTGCTCACGGCGTCGAAGCCGAGGAACGAGTAGCAGGCGATCGCCGCGCCGCCCATCACCAGTGGCAATGGCGAGTCGGTGCCGAGGAACGGGGCCAGGCTGAACAGCGGCTGGCTGCCGTCGCCCAGCACGTAGTGCACGCAGAGCACGACGAACGCCGCCAGCACCAGCAGTTGCACCAGCATCAGCAGGCTGTTGATGCCGTTGGCGAGCTTCAGGCCGACCACGTTGATCAGCGTGGTGACGCCGATGAAGGCGAGCACCCACAACGCCTGCGGCACCGCCGGGAAGGCCGAGTGCAGGTAGGACGCACCGATCAGCCAGATCGCCATCGGCAGGAACAGGTAGTCGAGCAGGATCGCCCAGCCGGCGATGAAGCCGAGTTTGGCGCTGATCGATTTGCGCACGTAGGTGTAAGCCGAACCGGCCTGCGGGAAGGCGCGGGCCATGCGGGCGTAGCTCAGGGCGGTGAACAGCATGGCGACCGAGGCCACCAGATAGGCGGCGGGCACCTGGCCCTGGGTGACGTCGGCGAGGATGCCGAAGGTGCCGAGGACGATGATCGGGGTCATGTAGGCGATGCCGAACAGCACCACCGAACCCAGCGACAGGGTTCTTTGCAGACGAGCCATAACTTCTCTTCTCCTTTAGTTGTGTTTTGGCAGAGCGCCGGAAGCCGGCTGGAAGCAAAAGAAAGCCGAACCCCGCTCTGACCGGGCTGCGGAACGCGTCACGCAGCCTGTGCCGGCGGAATTTCGGATCGAGCGGTTGTCAGGGAATCAGCAGTTCCCGTCGGCCATCGGCGTGTTCGAGCAGCTCGCCGGGCAGGCGCATGCGGCGCTCGTCGAGGTAGCGGTAGTCGCCGCGTGCAGCCTGCAGGCGGTCGACGTCGAGTTCGAGGATCTGCCGGCATTCGTCGCGGCCGGCTTCGCAGAGCAGCGTGCCGAAGGGGTCGACCACCGCGCTGCCACCGGCGAAGGTCAGCCCGCCGTCGCCTTCGCCGACGCGATTGACCATCACCGCATAGGCCTGGTTTTCCATCGCGCGGGCCATGATCGCGGTGCGGTGTACCGGGCCGTAGGGGTCCATGTTGCCGTTGGTGACCACCAGCAGCTCGGCGCCGAGCTGCGCCAACGCGCGGGCGGACTCAGGGAATTCGATGTCGAAGCAGATCAGCAAACCGATGCGCAGGCCGTTCCATTCGCAGGTGGCGTAGCGGTCGCCGGGGCTGAACACGCCGCGGTCCGACGCCCACAGGTGGGTCTTGCGATAGCGCAGCGCGATACCTTCCGGGGTGATCAGCAGCGTGGTGTTGTAGAACTGCCCGGCATCGGCCTCGGCGATGCCCAGCACCACCGCCACACCGCGCTCGGCAACCGCATGCTGCACCGCGCGAATGCTCGGGCCGTCCAGCGGCTCGGCCAGTTCGGCAACGTTTTCCGCGGTCGGGAAACCGGTCAGCTGGGTTTCCGGGAACACCAGCAACTGGGTGTCCGGGGCGCTGTTGGCGATCGCCTTCAGCGTGCGCGCGAGGTTGTGCGCGGTGTCGCCGTCACGTCCGGCAAGCTGAACCAGTTCGACCTTCATTGCTGCTCCTGCGAAGTTGTCTCCCGGTGCATGACCGGGGCGCGGCGAAGGGGCAGAATGCAGCCCTCGCCAAGTCGGGATGGCTGGAGTATGCGGTGCGTCTTGCGGCCGCATAATCACGCGCATGAGGTAACCCATCGGGGGTAGAAGTATGACGCTGACCTTGCAGGATGTGGCCTGGCATCGCGATGTCGGGCAGTTGATCGCGGCGCTCGACAAGCCGAATTTCTGGACGCTGCTGATCCGCCTGCTGCGCCGCTACCTGCCCTTCGATAGCTGGGTGGTGCTGCTGTTCGGCGCCGGCCGGCCGCAGGTGTTCGCCGAAAGCCCGGGCGCCGACGGTGGCGCCGATCCGCTGTTCCAGGACTATCTCAAGGGTCTCTACCTGCTCGACCCGTTCTACCTCGCCGCGCGGGAAAATCCCGCCAGCGGGCTGTTCCGTCTAGCCGACGTGGCGCCGGAATGCTTCGAGCAGACCGACTACTACCAGCGCTATTTCAGCCTCAACGTGGTCGCCGACGAGGTGCAGCTCAACGTGCAACTGGACGAACAGCGGGTGCTCTGCCTGTCGCTCGGCTCGCACCGCCCGTTCAGCCCCGAACAGACCGCCCTGCTCGGCCTGCTCAGCCCCTGGCTCGGCGCGCTGTTGGCGCAGCGCCGGCACTTCGAGGCGCTGCCGCGGGCCGAAGCCGCCGAACCGGACTGGCAATCGCGCCTGGCGCAACAGCTCACCCAGCGCGAACTGGACGTCGCGCGACTGCTGCTCAGCGGCCATTCCGGCAAGGAGATCGCACGCAAACTGGAGATATCCGCGGAAACCGTGAAGGTCCATCGCAAGCACATCTACAGCAAACTCGGGATCAAATCGCACTCCGAACTGTTTTCCCTGCTGCTCAAGGCGCAGGACGCCTGAACGCCTGAACCGCCGACTGGCGGTGTTGAACCAGTTTCGTGACGCAGCGATCTAGGTTCTGTACCCAACCATTACCCCCACCGGATGGACCAAATCGTGTCAGCTGCCTACTCCGTCACCAGCCATCGCAACGGCCCGCGCAAGACCCGCCTGATCGGCGAAAAAGCCAACTACCAGTGCGCCTGCGGGCAAGCCGTGTTCTTCCGCAACAGCGTCTGCCTGGCCTGCTCCTCACCGCTGGGCTTCGCCCCGGATCGTGGCGAGATCGTGCCGCTGAGCCCGGCCGGCGAAGTGGACACCTGGCGCATCACCGACGATCCGAAGTCGCAGGTCTACCTGCGCTGCGCCAACCTGACCATGCCGGCCGGCTGCAACTGGCTGGTGCCGCAGGCCAGCGGGCAGACGCTGTGCGTCGCCTGCCAGCTGAACCGGACCATTCCCGACCTCTCGGTAGAAGGCAACGGCGAGCGCTGGCACAAGATCGAAGCGGCCAAGCGCCGCCTGGTGGCGCAGCTGCTCGACCTCGGCCTGCCCCTGATCAGCAAGGCGCAGAACGAGGAAACCGGCCTCGCCTTCGACCTGCTGGGCACCGATGCCGAAGGGCAGAACCCGATGACCGGGCATTCCGGCGGGCTGATCACCCTCAACGTCGCCGAGGCCGACGACGCGCACCGCGAACGCATGCGCGCGCAGCTGCACGAACCCTATCGCACGCTGCTCGGGCACTTCCGCCACGAGGTCGGGCATTACTATTGGGATCGCCTGATCGCCGGCAGCGGCTGGCTCGCCGACTACCGCCAGCTGTTCGGCGACGAGCGCATGGACTACGGCGAGGCGCTGCAGCGGCATTACGACAACAGTGCCCCGGCCGACTGGCAGCAGAGTTACGTTAGCGCCTATGCGACCATGCACCCGTGGGAAGACTGGGCGGAAACCTGGGCGCACTACCTGCACATGATGGACACCCTGGACACCGCCGTCGGCTTCGGCATGACCGCGATGAACAGCGACCTGGACTACATCCCCTACACCCGCGACGTGCTCTACGACCCCCACGACGAGCAGGGCGACGACTTCATCGCCTTCGTCAACGCCTGGATAGAGATGGCCGCGATGCTCAACGAACTGGCGCGCAGCATGGGCCAGCCGGACACCTACCCGTTCGTGCTGCCGGCGCCGGTGATCGCCAAGCTGCACTTCATCCACCGCGTGGTGCAGACCCGCGGCAACCCGCCGTCGCTGGCCAACCTCAACGACGCCTGAAGCGCGCCGTGCCTGGGCGCACGGCCGCCGGCAATGCACGGCAACGGGCCGTCCGTGCCCTTGCCGGGCCTGTCTGGATCGTCGATTTTCCGAGGGCCGGTGCAGCGGCGACGAGCCCCTGAAACATTCCCTCAACACATCCGGAAACCCCTTCCGACGAGCGGCCCACGGGGTTTTCCGGCACCCTTCGCGCTGCGTTTTTCTGCGGCAAATTCGTCGCGCAGGCCACGAATGCCGTGCTAGAGCGGTGCGGGCGCGAAGCTTGCTAGTAGAATGCGCGCCGGCACGCCGCCAGCGACCCTTCGTCAGGGCTGGCGCCGAGGGGTTCGGCAGACCCTGCACTAATCGGAAAAACGCATTGTCCATAAAAACAGAGTCGCCTTTCGGCCGGCTGCCGGAGCTCGGCAGTCCCATCCGCGACCGAACGAGAGGCACACGCCAATGAACTCTGGACGTGATCACCGCATCGATTTCTTTCGTGGCCTGGCCCTGATCTTCATATTCTGGGACCACATTCCGCAGAACGTCCTCGGCCTGATCACCCCGCGCAACGTCGGCTTCAGCGACGCCGCGGAGATCTTCGTGTTCCTCGCCGGCTACGCCTCGGTGCTCGCCTACGGCAAGGTCATGCAGCGCGACGGCTACCTGGTCGGTTGCCTGCGCGTGCTGCGTCGCGCCTGGGTGCTCTACGTCGCGCACATCTTCCTGCTGGCGGTGCTGATGGGCATCGTGTTCACCGCCAACGACCATATCGAGACGCGCAACATTTCCCAGGAAATGGGCCTCGACTACTTCCTCGCCAACCCGCAGCAGGCGCTGATCGACGAGCTGCTGCTGCGCTTCAAGCCGAACTTGATGGACCCGCTGCCGCTGTACATCGTGCTGCTGCTGAGCCTGCCGGTGGTGCTACCGCTGCTGCTCAGGCGCGTCGACGTGGCCGTCGGCCTGTCGCTGCTGCTCTACGTGCTGGTGCAGGCGTTCGGTTGGAACTTCAACGGCCTGCCGCCGGACGGCAAGTGGTACTTCAACCCGCTGGCCTGGCAGGTGATCTTCGTCCTCGGTGGCGCGGCGGCGGTGCTGGCGCAGCGCGAACCGGCCAGCACGCCCGCGGAACGCCGGCGCGGGGCGCTGTTCTTCGTCTCGATGGCCTATCTGGCGGTCTGCGCACTGGTCGCGCTGTCCTGGAAATGGCAGCCGCTGCACGACGCGCTGGTGCCGGAAAGCGTCGCCCAGCTGATCTACCCGATCAGCAAGACCGACCTCTCGCCGGTGCGTCTGCTGCACTTCATGGCGCTGGCCTACTGCGTGCCGCTGCTGATTTCCCGCGGCGCCTGGTTGCTGACCTGGCCGGCGCAGCAGCTGTGCCGCATGGGCCGTTATTCGCTTGAGGTGTTCTGCCTGGGCGTGCTGCTGGCGCCGCTGGCCGATTTCACCAACTCGCTGAACGGCGACACCCTCGCCGCCAGCCTGTTCACCGCCCTGCTCGGCGTCGCCCTGATGGCACTGCTGGCGGTGTGGCTGGACTTCAACAAGCGCCTCAGCTCACCGCGAAAATCGCCAGCGGCGCAACCGCCGATGGCAGTCGCGCCGAGCTGATCGGGCGAGGAACGGATCGCCCCTGCGGGAACGGTTTTGCAGGGGTGAAGCTGTTCGCCAGCGTGCCTAGCCCTGGGCACGCATTCGGATGAACAACGCTTCCACCTTCTCCCGCGCCCAGGGCGTCTTGCGCAGGAAGGCCAGGCTCGACTTGATGCTCGGGTCGCTCTTGAAGCAGCGGATATCGATGCGCCGCGCCAGCTCCTCCCAGCCGTAGTGCTCCTGCAACTGACGCAGGATGGCTTCCAGCGTGACGCCGTGAAGGGGATCGTTGGAGCTCATGGGAGTCGTTCCGGCAGAAGAATCCGCGCACCTTAGCCGAGCCCATCGCGTCGCGAAAGTGGCGCCAGGCAACATCGGGTAACGCCTCGGCTCAGACGCTCGCGAAACGCGCGACAGCCGCCCCGGTCAATCACAGGTACGCCCCATCCATGAAAGGAGACCGAATGCCGGTTAGCTGGATCGATGCGCTGAAACGGCGCTGGCTGCGCCTGAGCGTGCTCTGCGCACTGCTGCTGGCGCTGCCCATCGGCTGCGCACAGCTGGAGCAGAAGGAACGCGAACTGGTGTTTCGCGTCGAGTCCGGAACCGCCAGCTGGTATGGCGGCCTGCCGGCGGGCGTCGAGGAGATGCAGCTGAATTCCAACGACTTCCTCGCCGGGCAGAACATCCACGCCTGGTGGTGGCCGGCGAACCGCAAGGATGCGCCCGCCCTGCTCTACCTGCACGGCTCGCGCTGGAACCTCACCGGCCAGCTGTTCCGCATCGAGCAGCTGCACGAACTGGGCTTCTCGGTGCTCGCCATCGACTACCGCGGTTTCGGCGAGAGCCTCGGCGACCTGCCCTCCGAACGCAGCGTCAACCAGGATGCGCGCATCGCCTGGCAGCGCCTGGAACAGCTGCAGCCGACGCCAGGCAAACGCTACATCTACGGCCATTCCCTCGGCGGCGCGGTGGCCGTCGATCTCGCCGAGGAAATCAGCCAGAACGCCGAGACCCAGGGCCATCTGCCCGCAGCCGGCGGGCTGATCATCGAGTCGACCTTCACCAACCTCGCCGACGTGGCGGCCAGCATCGCGCATACCTCGCTGCCGATCCGCTGGATCCTCTCGCAGAAGTTCGACTCGCTGGCGAAGATCGACAAGGTCCGCCTGCCGCTGCTGATCGTCCACGGCAGCAACGACCAGTACGTGCCGCCGCGCTTCAGCGAGGAACTCTTCGAAGCGGCCCACGAGCCCAAGCAGTTGCTGATGGTCGAAGGCGGCACGCACAACAACAGCATGCGCCTGGGCTACAGCCAGTACCGCCGGGCGCTGGACAAACTGCTCGGCGAAATGCCGACGCAGGCTTCGCGCGGCGATTGAAACCGCAGGGCGGCTGCAACCCGCGGGTGGCGACCGCAGCAAGCCCCGGTCACGCGGGTTTCACCCGCCCTACGATCCGCCGTGCTCCGCAACCCATCCTACGAACTTGCTTAAGGGCTACCTAACGCTTGGGTTTGCCACTCGCGGGCACAGGGTCGAGGTGGTAGCGCGTCAGCAGCGCCGCGTAGCGGCCGTTGCGCTGGAGGATTTCGAGGATCGCCGCGAGCCGCTCGGCGTCGATCGGGCCGTCCGGGCGGATCAGCGCCAGCGGGCGGAAGGTCTGGTCTGCTCGCGTCGACACCAGCATCCGCTCACGCAGCTCGGGATGCTCGTCGAAATACATGCGCAGGTAGGACTTGGCCATCACCGTGAGGTCGATGCGCTGGTGCAGGAGCATCTCCAGATTGGCCTCGTGGGAGCGGCTGATGATCGCGTCGAAGCGCTGGTGCAGGCGCTCGCTGTCGCTCTCGAAGTCGGCGAAGGCGTAGTGGTAGCCAACGTGCAGCCCCAGGCGTTTGCCCTCCAGCGTGGCGAAGTAGCGCTGGTCGCGGCCCGGCGCGGCGCGGGCGACGAAGACTTCCGAGTCGTCGATGCCCAGCTCCAGGGTCTGCATCGGAATGTTCTGCCAGCCCCATTGCCGGGACTCGAACAGCATCAGGTCCAGGCGGCCGCTGGTGAAGTCGCGATAGCGCCGCCCGGTAGACGTCAGCGTGATCTCGAAACGGTAGTCGTCCTGCACCTCGTTCATCGCCTGCAGCAGTTCCGGCAACAGGCCGCTAGGCTGGCCCTGCGCCGGCATCGCCATATAGGGCCGATACTCGGTGGCACCGACCAGCACGCGCTGCGCGGCGGGCAGCGACTGGGCCAGCAGCAGGCCGCAGAGCAGGAACAGGACTTTGCTGGGCGCGAACACGAAAAATACCCCGGCGACGGAAATGGCTACGCCCCGCTCGTTCGGGGCTAATCCTTATCGGCCGAGATCAGGCTTCCTTGATGACCAGCGAGAGGGCTTGCTCGGCCAGCTGATCCAGGCTCATCGGCCCATCAGGGCGGAACCAGGTATTGGTCCAGCTTAGCGCGCCGGTGAGGAAGCGCCGCAGGATGAAGCTGTCGCCGCTGAAGTAGCCGGCGGCGCGGGCTTCGTCGAGCACGTCGAGCCAGAGCTGCTCGTAGGTGTCGCGCAAATCGAGGATGTGGCGCTGGCTGCCATCGGACAACGAACGCCACTCGTAGACCAGCACCGCCATCGCCTCGCCGGTGCCGCCCATGATCGATTGCAGCTCGCAGCGGATCAGCGCCAGCACGCGTTCGCGCACGTCGCCGGCCTGGGCCAATGCGGCGTGCATCAGCGCGGTGTTGTAGCGGATGGTTTCCTCCATCACCGAGCGGAGGATTTCGTCCTTGCTTTTGAAATGGTGAAAGATGCTGCCGGACTGGATGCCCACGGCACTGGCCAGGTCGCGCACCGTGGTGCGCTCGTAGCCCTTGCTGCGGAACAGGTGCGCCGCGGTTTGCAGCAGCTTGCCGCGGGCGCTTTCAGGATCGGTGATCTGTCCGCTGGCGAGCAATTCCGCCATCACTGCCTGGGCTTGCCGATCGTCCACGCTGAATTCCCCGAATGCTGTCTGATGCGCCATCGGAAAAATCGCCCGATGTACGCAAGTCGTTGTGTCCGCGGAGGAATCTATGCTGTGCAGGATTGCCAAGCAAGCGCTTGGGTAAGAAAAGCGTGCCCAGGGGTTTTAAACCAAGCGCTTGCTTGGTAGGCTCAATCGCAATCGAATCGCGCTGCAGGAATTCCTCATGCCCAAGACCGTCCGCATCGGCTGCGCCTCTGCCTTCTGGGGCGACACCTGCACGGCCGCCGCGCAACTGGTTCACGGTGCCGAGCTGGACTACCTGGTGTTCGACTACCTGGCGGAAATCACCCTGTCGATCATGGCCGGCGCCCGCATGAAGAACCCTGAGGCCGGCTACGCCACGGATTTCGTCGAGGTGCTCGCGCCGCTGCTGGGCGAGATCGCCAACAAGCGCATCCGGGTGATCAGCAACGCCGGTGGGGTCAATCCGCAGGCCTGTGCCAAGGCGCTCGCCGCCGCCTGCGCCAGGGCCGGCGTCGATCTGAAGATCGCCGTGCTGCACGGCGACGACCTGCAGTCGAGCTGCGCCAAGCTGCGCAAGGACGGCATCCAGGAGATGTTCAGCGGCGATCCGCTGCCGCCGATGTGCGTGTCGATCAACGCCTACCTCGGCGCCCCGGGCATAGTCGCAGCGCTGCAACAGGGCGCGGACATCGTCATCACCGGGCGTGTGGTCGACAGCGCGGTGGTCAGCGCCGCGCTGGTCCACGAATTCGGCTGGGCCTGGGACGACCATGACCGCCTGGCCCAGGCCGCGCTGGCCGGGCACATCATCGAGTGCGGCGCACAGTGCACCGGCGGCAATTTCACCGACTGGGAAAGCGTGCCGGACTACGAGCACATCGGTTTTCCGGTCGTCGAAGCCGACGCCGACGGCCGCTTCGTGGTCGGCAAGCCGGCGGGCAGCGGCGGCCTGGTCAACCGGTTCAGCGTCGGCGAGCAACTGCTCTACGAGATCGGCGACCCCCGCGCCTACCTGCTGCCGGACGTGATCTGCGACTTCACCCGGGTGACCCTGGAGCAGGTTGGCGAAAACCGCGTCGCCGTGCGGGGCGCGCGCGGCCTGCCGCCCACCGACCGCTACAAGGTCAGCGCCACCTGGCCGGACGGCTTCCGCTGCGTCGCCAGTTTCCTGATCGCCGGGATCGACGCCGTGCGCAAGGCGGAACGGGTCAGCCGGGCGATCGTCGCGCGCTGCGAGGAAATGTTCGACAAGCGCGGCTGGGCGCCTTTCGCCGAGGTCAGCAGCGAAGTACTTGGCAGCGAGGCCACCTACGGCGCGCGCGGGCAACGCCGTGACACCCGCGAGGTGGTGGTGAAGATCGGCGTGCGCCACCCGCAGAAGGACGCCCTGCTGCTGTTCTCCCGTGAGATCGCTCAGGCCGCCACCGGCATGGCGCCGGGCCTGACCGGCATCGTCGGCGGTCGGCCGACCGTGTACCCGGTGATCCGCCTGTTCTCTTTCCTGATCGACAAGAGCGCCTGCGAACTGAGCATCGAGCTGAACGGCGAGCGCTTCCCGGTGGGGCTGCCGAACACGTCCACGCTGGATACCCACGAAATGCCGGAGGATTTGCAACCGCCCCGCCCCGAAGACGAAGCGGACGTCAGCGTGCCGCTGATCCGCCTGGCCGTGGCCCGCTCCGGCGACAAGGGCGACCACAGCAACATCGGCGTGATGGCGCGGCGCCCCGAATACCTGCCGTGGATCGCCGAAGCGCTGACCAGTGATGCCGTGGTGGAGTGGATGCGCCATGCGCTCGATCCCCTCACCGGGCGCGTCGGCCGCTGGTACCTGCCCGGCACGCAGAGCCTGAACTTCCTGCTGGAAAACGCCCTCGGCGGCGGCGGCGTGGCCAGCCTGCGCATCGACCCGCAAGGCAAGGCGTTCGCCCAGCAACTGCTGGAATTCCCGGTGCCGGTGCCTCGCGCGCTGGCGGAGACGCTGCCGGTGGACCAGGAGGTGTAGCCAGGGCGAATCAGTGGGTGGACAACGCTTCGCGGTTGTCCACCCTACGCGACAGACAGGGGACCACCNNCGGCCCCGAAACGAGCCGAAGGACAACAACAATGACATACGACTCGATCTTCAAACCCCGTCTGTTCAGCGGCCGGACCGTCCTGGTCACCGGCGGCGGCAGCGGCATCGGCCGTTGCACCGCGCACGAACTGGCGGCGCTGGGTGCCCGCGTGGTGCTGGTCGGGCGCAGGCAGGACAAGCTGGAAAGCACCGCCGCAGAGATCGCCGAGGACGGCGGCAGCGTCGCCTGGCAGGTCTGCGACATCCGCGAGGAGGACGCGGTGAAGGCCATGGTCGCGGCGGTGATCGCCGAACACGGGGCGATCCACCATCTGGTCAACAATGCCGGCGGCCAGTACCCCGCCCCGCTCGCCTCGATCAACCAGAAAGGCTTCGAAACCGTGGTGCGCACCAACCTGGTGGGCGGCTTCCTGGTCGCCCGCGAGGTGTTCAACCAGAGCATGAGCCGCACCGGCGGCAGCATCGTCAACATGCTCGCCGACATGTGGGGCGGCATGCCGGGTATGGGCCACTCCGGCGCGGCGCGGGCGGGCATGGAGAACTTCACCCGGACCGCCGCCGTCGAGTGGGGGCATGCCGGGGTGCGGGTGAACGCAGTGGCACCGGGCTGGATCGCCTCCAGCGGCATGGACACCTACCCCGAGGCGATGAAGAAGATGATCCGCTCGCTCAAGGACCACGTACCGCTGCAACGCATCGGCAGCGAGTCGGAAGTCTCCGCCGCCATCGTTTTCCTGCTGTCTCCGGCGGCCGCCTTCATCAGCGGCAACAGCATCCGCATCGACGGCGCGGCGAGCCTCGGCAGCCGCGCCTGGACCCTCGGCGCGGCGAAGAACGCCGAGGGCTACAACGGTTTCCACCGGGCCTGCCTGCCGGACGTGCTGAAGGGAGAATGAGGCGATGGCGGTGATCCACTCCGAACTCGATGTGCACGGCGACACCTTCGCCGCCAACCGCGAAGCCATGCTGGCGGCCCTCGAAAGCTTCCGCAGCGTCGAACGCCAGTGCCTGGAAAAGGCCGTCCAGTCCAAGGAAAAATTCGAGCGTCGCGGCCAGTTGCTGCCACGCGAACGGCTCGACCTGCTGCTGGATGCCGGCAGCCCGTTCCTCGAACTCTGCGCGCTGGCCGGCTACAAGCTGCACGACGACAAGGACGGCAGCCAGGCCGGCGGCGGGATCATCTCCGGCATCGGCTACATCGCCGGGGTGCGCTGCCTGATCAACGCCAGCAACAGCGCGATCAAGGGCGGCACCATCTCGCCCAGCGGGCTGAAGAAGACCCTGCGCCTGCAGCAGATCGCCATGGAGAACAAGCTGCCGCTGGTGACCCTGGCCGAAAGCGGCGGCGCCAACCTCAACTACGCGGCGGAAATCTTCGTCGAGGGCGCGCGCGGCTTCGCCAACCAGGCACGGATTTCCGCCATGGGTCTGCCGCAGATCACCGTGGTGCACGGCTCTTCCACCGCCGGCGGCGCCTACCAGCCGGGGCTGTCGGATTACGTGGTGGTGGTGCGCGGCAAGGCGAGGATGTTCCTCGCCGGCCCGCCGCTGCTCAAGGCCGCCACCGGCGAGATCGCCAGCGACGAAGAACTCGGGGGTGCCCAGATGCACGCCCAGGTCGCCGGCACCGCCGAGTACCTGGCGGAGAACGATGCCGACGGCGTGCGCATCGCCCGCGAGATCATCGGCATGCTGCCGTGGAACGCGCAGTTGCCCCTGCGCGAGCGGCCGCAATATGCCGCGCCGCTGTACCCGGCCGAGGAGCTGCTCGGCGTGGTTCCGGCCGATGCGAAGAAGCCCTACGACGTGCGCGAGATCGTCGCGCGGATCGCCGACGGCTCGGAGTTTCTCGCCTTCAAGCAGGAATTCGATGCGCAGACCGTCTGCGGCCATCTGCGCATCGAGGGCCAGCCGTGCGGGCTGATCGGCAACAACGGCCCGATCACCGCGCAGGGCGCGGCCAAGGCGGCGCAGTTCATCCAGCTCTGCGAACAGAGCGCCACGCCGCTGCTGTTCCTGCACAACACCACCGGCTTCATGGTCGGCACTGAGTCCGAGCGCCAGGGCGTGATCAAACACGGCTCGAAGATGATCCAGGCGGTAGCCAACGCCACGGTGGCCAAGCTGACGCTGGTCGTCGGCGGCTCATACGGCGCCGGCAACTACGCGATGTGCGGCCGCGGTCTCGACCCGCGCTTCATCTTCACCTGGCCGAACAGCCGCACCGCGGTGATGGGCGGCGCCCAGGCCGGCAAGGTGTTGCGTATCGTCACCGAGGAAAAACACGCCAGGGACGGCAAGGTCGCCGATCCGAAGATGCTCGACATGCTGGAAAGCGTCACCGCGCAGAAGCTCGACAGCCAGTCCACCGCGCTCTACGGCACCGCCAACCTGTGGGACGACGGCCTGATCGACCCGCGCGACACGCGCATGTTGCTGGGCTATCTGCTGGACATCTGCGCCGAGGCCGAACGGCGACCGTTGAAGAAAAGCAGCTTCGGCGTCGCGAGATTCTGATCCCGATACACGAATCGGTGCGCACAGCGCACCCTACGGAGAACTGCGCAGGAACCGACCGTAGGGTGCGCCGTGCGCACCAACAAAGATCGCGGTGTGCACGGCCTACGCGGCACCACCCCCCTACTGGAGAACAACAACAATGATCTTCACCCAGGAACACGAGGAGCTGCGCCGCACGGTGCGCAGTTTCGTCGACAGGGAAATCAACCCGCACGTCGATGCGTGGGAAAAGGCCGGGCGCTTCCCGATCCACGAGATCTTCCGCAAGGCCGGCGAACTGGGCCTGCTGGGCATTTCCAAGCCGGAGAAATTCGGCGGCATGGGTCTGGACTACAGCTACTCGATCGTCGCCGCCGAGGAGTTCGGCACCATTCACTGCGGCGGCATTCCGATGTCCATCGGCGTGCAGACCGACATGTGCACCCCGGCGCTGGCGCGCTTCGGCTCCGACGAACTGCGCGCGGAGTTCCTTGCCCCCGCCATCAGCGGTGAAATGGTTGGCTGCATCGGCGTTTCCGAAGTCGGCGCCGGCTCTGACGTCGCCGGGCTGAAGACCACCGCGCGCAAGGACGGCGACGACTACATCATCGACGGCAGCAAGATGTGGATTACCAACTCGCCGTCCGCCGACTTCATCTGCCTGCTGGCGAACACCTCGGACGGCAAGCCGCACGTCAACAAGTCGCTGATCGTGGTGCCGATGAAGTCGCCGGGGATCAGCCTCAGCCCGCACCTGGACAAGCTCGGCATGCGCAGCTCGGAAACCGCCCAGGTGTTCTTCGACAACGTGCGCGTGCCGCAGCGCAACCGCATCGGCGCCGAGGGCGCGGGCTTCATGATGCAGATGCTGCAGTTCCAGGAGGAGCGCCTGTTCGGCGCCGCCAACATGATCAAGGGCCTGGAGCACTGCGTCGACGCCACCATCGACTACTGCAAGCAGCGCCACACCTTCGGCCAGCCGCTGATCGACAACCAGGTCATCCACTTCCGCATGGCCGAACTGCAGACCGAGATCGAGGCGCTGCGCGCGCTGGTCTACCAAGCCACCGAGCTGTACGTGAAAGGCCGCGACGTCACCCGCCTGGCCTCCATGGCCAAGCTCAAGGCCGGGCGCCTCGGGCGCGAGGTCACCGACGCCTGCCTGCAGTACTGGGGAGGCATGGGCTACATGTGGGAGAACCCGGTGTCTCGCGCCTACCGCGACGTGCGCCTGGTCTCGATCGGCGGCGGCGCCGACGAAATCATGCTCGGCATCATCTGCAAGCTGATGGGCATCCTGCCGGGCAGGAAGAAAAGCTGAGCGCAGGATGGGGTGTCGCCGTTTATATCCCGGTGGATCGATAAGGCGCGATCCACCCTACAAGTAGGAACGAGCAGCACCTAGGGTGGATGTCGTTTTTTACATCCAGCAAAACGTCGCACGGTGGACCGATAAGGCGCGATCCCTCCACACCCTGAAGTGCGCCAGCCAGCTCGGAGTCCCGTTCCCGTAGGGCGGGTGCAACCCGCNNCCCCCCCCCCCCCCCCAGGGCGGGGGGGGTCCCCCCCGCCCTACTTCAACGGAGCGATCCAGATGTCCCTGCCGAACACGCAAACCCTGCTGCTGGAACGGGCCGGGGGTGTGCTGCACATCACCCTCAACCGCCCGGATGCCCGCAATGCCATGAGCCTGACGATGGTCGAGGAACTGCGCGCCGTACTCGCCGCCGTGCACTCGGACCGCGAGGTACGCGCCCTGGTGCTGCGCGGCGCCGGCGGGCACTTCTGCGCCGGCGGCGACATCGGCGACATGGCCGGCGCGCGGGCCAAGGGGCACGACGCCTACCGCGCGCTGAACCGCGTCTTCGGCGCGCTGCTGGAGGAAGCGCAACACACCTCGCAGG
>DIEE01000162.1 GCA_002418465.1 Pseudomonas sp. UBA5782
CTGCGCGAACACCCGCACGGGCTTGACCTGGGCGCGCTCAAGCCGAACCTGGCGGCGCGGCTGAAGACCGCCAGCGGCAAGATCGAGGCGGCTCCGGCGTTGCTGCTCGGCGACCTGCCGCGCTTCGCCGCGGTCACCCAGCCGCTGGCGGGCGAGCTGCTGCTGATCGGCCGTCGTCATGTGCGCAGCAACAATTCCTGGATGCACAACTACCACCGCCTGGTGAAGGGCAAGCCGCGTCATCAGCTGCTGATGAACCCGGACGACCTGAACTCGCGCGGCCTGGCCGACGGCCAGCGCGTGCGGGTCAGCTCAAGGGTCGGGCTGATCGAGGTGGAAGTCGCCGCCAGCGAGGACATGATGCCTGGCGTGGTCAGCCTGCCGCACGGCTGGGGCCATGCGCGGCCTGGCGTGCAGACCGGGATCGCCAGCGCGCAACCTGGCGTCAGCGCCAACGACCTTACCGATGAGCGCCAGCTGGATGCACTGTCCGGCAACGCCGCGCTGAACGGCGTGCCGGTGAAGGTCGAAGCGGCCTGAGCGCATGGCGCTATGCGTTGCGGGGCCGGGCGTTTCCGTTACAATGCCGCCATCGTGCCGGCCATTGGGTCGGATAGTTCAGCCGAGGTGAGCCATGGATATCATCGAAACCATCAAAGAGCAGATCGCCAACAATACCGTCCTGCTGTACATGAAAGGCTCGCCGAATGCCCCGCAGTGCGGCTTCTCGGCACGCGCCACCCAGGTGCTGATGGCCTGCGGCGAGAAATTCGCCTACGTGGACATCCTGCAGAACCCGGAAATCCGCGCCAACCTACCGAAGTACGCCAACTGGCCGACCTTCCCGCAGCTGTGGGTGGGTGGCGAACTGGTTGGCGGCAGCGACATCCTCGCCGAGATGTTCGAGAAGGGCGAACTGCAGCAACTGATCAAGGCTGCCACCGGCAAAGCCGACGCCTGATCCGTTCCCTGTACGCAGAAAACCCCGCTTCGGCGGGGTTTCTCGTTTCTGCAGGCATGAAAAGGGCGGGCCGAAGCCCGCCTTCTTCCAATCGCCGAGGATTACTCGTCCATCTGCGACTGCAGGTAGTTTTCCATGCCGACCTTGTCGATCAGGCCCAGCTGGGTTTCCAGCCAGTCGATGTGCTCTTCTTCGGACTCGAGGATGTCTTCGAGCAGATCGCGGGTCGCGTAGTCACCGACGCTCTCGCAGTAGGCGATGGCCGATTTCAGGTCACCATGCGCCTTGTGTTCGAGGTTGAGATCGCACTCGAGCATTTCTTTGGTGTTCTCGCCGATCAGCAGCTTGCCCAGTTCCTGCAGGTTGGGCAGGCCTTCGAGGAAGAGGATGCGCTTGATCAGCTTGTCCGCATGCTTCATCTCGTCGATGGACTCGTGGTACTCGTGCTTGCCGAGCTTTTCCAGGCCCCAGTCTTCGTACATGCGCGCATGCAGGAAGTACTGGTTGATGGCGATGAGCTCGTTACCGAGAATTTTGTTCAGGTGCTGGATGACTTGCTTGTCGCCTTTCATTGGCCGGGTCCTGTCGCAAGATGTGGGCAGGCTCGGAGTTTGTCGCGACGGGAATCCGATGTCAAACCTAAGTTATTGAATTACAAGAAGATTATAATCCGAATGAGAATGTTTGAGTTCCGCATCTCAACGCTAAATCATTGAATTAAGGCATAAAAAAACCGGACATGAAGTCCGGTTTTTTGTTTTTACTGAATTCACGCGGCTACGAAATTTCCCGAGAAATTCGCCGCGGCCTGGCTTTGCGCCTCGCCGATGGTGTCCCGCACCACCTGCTTGGCCAGGCAGGCGCACTTGCCGCACTGTTTGCCCACACCCAATGTTTCGCGCACATCGCGATAGCTGCAGCAGCCTTCGTAAATCGCATCGCGGATTTGTCCGTCGGTGACACCTTGGCAGAGGCAGACATACATAGATAAGGGCTCATCAGAATTGAGTCGATGGAACGATATTAATCTAAATGAGAATGATAGTCAAAAGATCGAGCTTCGCATTTGGGATTGGAATTAATCAAGTCTAATCAATGGGTTATTGGCGTTTATGGTGGTCTCCGAGAGCGTGCTCACGAAGGAGATTGCTGCTGGATGATGAGCGGTAACCGGACGTTCATATCGCTCTGCCGGCATCCGCGCAGCGCGTGTGCGGCAACGCAGGCTGCCTGTCACGGCGAGAATTACACTGGCCGAAACAAGCCCGGCATCGCCGGGCTTCTTGATCCATGCGTGGAGCAGGCAGGCCTCAATCGTCGAAGTCTTCCCAGCCACCCATCTGCTTCCAGCGGTTGACGATGCCGCAGAACAGCTCGGCGGTCTTGTCGGTGTCGTAGCGCGCCGAATGCGCCTCGCGACCGTCGAAGTCGATACCGGCGGACTGGCACGAGCGCGCCAGCACCGTCTGCCCGTAGGCGAGACCGGCGAGGGTGGCGGTGTCGAAGCTGGAGAACGGGTGGAACGGGTTGCGCTTGATGCCGGTGCGCGCCACTGCGGCGTTGAGAAAGCCGAGGTCGAAGGCGCTGTTGTGGCCGACCAGGATCGCCCGCTTGCAGCCGTTGGCTTTCACCGCCTTGCGCACGCCGCGGAAGATGTCGGTCAGCGCGGTTTCCTCGCTCACCGCCATGCGCAGCGGGTGGTCGAGCTTGATGCCGGTGAACTCCAGCGCCGCCGCCTCGATGTTCGCGCCCTCGAACGGCTCGACGCGGAAGAAGTGGCTGTGCTCGGGGAACAGGAAGCCGTCCTGATCCATGCCTATCGTCACCGCGGCGATTTCCAGCAGCGCGTCTGTCGCGGCATTGAAACCACCGCATTCCACGTCCACGACCACCGGCAGGTAGCCGCGGAAACGCAGCGCCATCGGGTGGCGCGGGCCGCTCGGCAGGCTGCCGTCGAGTTCGTCGTCGTACTGATCTTCACTCACGCGTTGGTCTCCAGCAGGCGCCAGCGCAGGGTTTCACCGGCGCGCAGGGGCACGACGGCGTGTTCGCCGAAGGGCAGGGTAGCAGGGGCTTTCCAGTCTTCACGGACCAGCGTGATCTGTTCCTGATTGCGCGGAAGGCCGTAGAAATCCGCGCCGAAGTGGCTGGCGAAGGCTTCCAGGCGCGGCAGCGCGTTGCGTTGCTCGAAGGCCTCGGCGTACAGCTCGATGGCGGCGTAGGCTGTGTAGCAGCCGGCGCAACCGCAGGCGTTTTCCTTGGCGTGTTGCGCGTGCGGCGCTGAATCGGTGCCGAGGAAGAACTTCGGGTTGCCGCTGGTGGCCGCGCCGAGCAGGGCTTCCTGGTGCGTGTTGCGCTTGAGGATCGGCAGGCAATAGAAGTGCGGGCGAATGCCGCCGACCAGCATGTGGTTGCGGTTGTACAGCAGGTGGTGCGCGGTGATAGTGGCGCCGACGTTGGCCGGGGCCGTCTCGACGAACTGCACCGCCTCCTGGGTGGTGATGTGCTCGAACACCACTTTCAGTGTCGGGAAACGCTCGACTACCCGGCGCAGATGCTCGTCGATGAACACTTTCTCGCGGTCGAACACGTCGATCTCGCCACGCGTGACCTCGCCGTGCACCAGCAGCGGCATGCCGCATTCGGCCAGGGCTTCGAGGGCCGGGAAAATCGTGTCGATGCGGGTCACGCCGGAGTCGGAGTTGGTCGTCGCGCCGGCCGGGTAGAGCTTGGCGGCGTACACGAAGCCCGACGCCTTGGCCGCGCGGATATCCTCGGGCTGGGTGCGATCGGTAAGGTAGAGCACCATCAGCGGTTCGAAGCGACTGCCCTGCGGTCGCGCAGCGAGGATGCGTTCGCGATAGCCCGCCGCTTCCTCGGCATTGCGTACCGGCGGTACCAGGTTGGGCATGACGATGACGCGGGCGAAGCTGCGTGCGGCATCGCCAACGGTGAACGGCAGCGCCGCGCCGTCGCGCAGGTGGATGTGCCAGTCATCGGGGCGCAGCAGGGTAAGGCGGTCGGACATGGAGATTTCCAGGCGGTGAAAGCTGTCGGGAATGCTACCGGAAAAGCGCTGTGGCGGCACGCCGCAGTTCCGCGCACGCCGCCTGGCGCGCCGACGGCAGGCATCGCGGCGGCGTACTGGCCATTCGCCGAAGCATGCCCGTCGCCTTCAAGTTTTCCGCCAAGGCACCGATACCCATCGGGAATGTAGTTTTTCTTCGTGGAGCCTCCCGTGCGCCAGCGTTATTTCGCCCTGCTCTGTGCGTTCGCCAGCCTGCCGGCCGCCGCCATTTCCTTCCAGACGCGCCTGGAGAAGGCCGAGTGGCAGGTACAGGGCGATCAGTTCGAGTGCCGCCTTTCGCAACCGATCACCGATTTCGGTAGCGGCGAGTTCGTGCGCAAGGCCGGCGAGCAGGCGGTATTCCGTCTGAATGCCCGTGAGCACTGGCTGGGCAACGGCTCGGCAACCCTGCTGGCGGCGGCGGCGCCCTGGCAGCCGGGGCGTGGCGACATCAACCTCGGTGCGGTAACGGTGGGCAATGGAGACGTGCCGTTCAGCAGCAGCCAGCAGCAGGCCGGGCGCCTGCTCACCGGTCTGCTGGAAGGGCGCAGTCCGCTAGTGCGCCATCGCACCCTGCAGGGCGGCGACAGCCTCGAAGTGCGCCTGCTGCCGACCAATTTCAGCAAGGCCTACAACGATTATCTCGGCTGCACCGCCAAGCTGCTGCCGGTCAATTACGACCAGGTGAAGCAGGCGACGCTGGGCTTTCCCGGCGGCGGTACCGATCTGGACGACACCACCCGCGCAAAGCTCGACATCATCCTGCAACTGGTCAAGGCCGACCCCAGCATCAACCGCTTCAGCCTCGACGGCTATTCCGACAACAGCGGAAATCGCCTGATCAATCGCGATCTGTCGCGCCGCCGCGCGCTGGCGGTGCAGGATTACCTCAAGGCAAACGGCATCGGCGAAGAGCAGATCACCATGCGCTTCTATGGCGAGCAGTACCCGCTGGTGCCCAACAGCAACGCCGCCAACAGGGCGAAGAATCGCCGCGTAACCCTGCACCTGTCGCGCGAGGCGGCGCCGAGCGAGGAGGCCAAACAGGCCGCGCCGGAAACCCCTGCAACAGCGGCGCCCGCGGCGGCTGCCTCCACCTCCTGAGCGCGCAGCACGGACTCATTGGCTGTCGCCGAGTTGTCCTTGCCTGTCGCGCCCCTGTAAATCGCCCCGCGCGGCCGGTAGAATCCAGGGTTTTCCGTATAACCCCGTGGAGCGATGGCATGGCGGACGTTAAGAAGGTAGTTCTGGCCTATTCCGGTGGCCTGGACACCTCGGTGATCCTGAAGTGGCTGCAAGACACCTATAACTGCGAAGTGGTGACCTTCACCGCCGACCTCGGTCAGGGCGAGGAGGTCGAGCCGGCCCGTGCCAAGGCCAAGGCCATGGGCGTCAAGGAAATCTACATCGATGACCTGCGCGAAGAGTTCGTTCGCGATTTCGTCTACCCGATGTTCCGCGCCAACACCGTCTACGAAGGCGAGTACCTGTTGGGTACCTCCATCGCCCGTCCGCTGATCGCCAAGCGCCTGATCGAGATCGCCAGCGAAACCGGCGCCGACGCCATTTCCCATGGCGCCACCGGCAAGGGCAACGACCAGGTGCGTTTCGAGCTGGGCGCCTACGCGCTGAAGCCGGGCGTGAAGGTCATCGCTCCCTGGCGCGAGTGGGACCTGCTGTCCCGCGAGAAGCTGATGGACTACGCCGAGAAGCACGCCATCCCGATCGAGCGTCACGGCAAGAAGAAATCGCCGTATTCCATGGATGCCAACCTGCTGCACATCTCCTATGAAGGCGGCGTGCTGGAAGACACCTGGACCGAGCACGAAGAAGACATGTGGCGCTGGACCAAGTCGCCAGAAGCCGCGCCGGACACCCCGACCTACATCGAGCTGACCTACCAGGCCGGCGACATCGTCGCCATCGACGGCAAGGCGATGAGCCCGGCCACTGTATTGGCCGAGCTGAACCGCATCGGTGGCGAGAACGGCATCGGTCGCCTCGACATCGTCGAGAACCGCTACGTCGGCATGAAGTCGCGCGGCTGCTACGAAACCCCCGGCGGCACCATCATGCTCAAGGCGCACCGCGCCATCGAGTCGATCACCCTGGACCGCGAAGTCGCTCACCTGAAAGACGAGCTGATGCCGAAGTACGCCAGCCTGATCTACACCGGCTACTGGTGGAGCCCCGAGCGCCTGATGCTGCAGCAAATGATCGACGCCTCGCAGAGCAATGTGAACGGCGTGGTTCGTCTGAAGCTGTACAAGGGCAACGTCATCGTCACCGGCCGCAAGTCCGACGACTCGCTGTTCGACGCCAACATCGCGACCTTCGAGGAAGACGGCGGCGCCTACAACCAGGCCGACGCCGCGGGCTTCATCAAGCTCAACGCGCTGCGCATGCGCATCGCCGCCGGCAAGGGCCGCAAGCTTTTCTGACCTACTTGCCGGAGCCCGTTCCAGGGCTCCGGCATTCGCTTCCCGCCGATTTTCTTCCGCCCGATTGATCCAGCTCTCTTTCACGCCGACTTTCGCCCGAGTCGGGCGGCCGCCGGCTGTCTGCGGTAGTGGCCATTCGGTACTATCGCACCTTGGATAAATAATAATGTTCGGAGAACAGATGAAAACTTCAGGTCTCGTTTCCTGCATGGCCACCGCTGCCATCTTGTTGGTAACCGCCGGTTGCGCCACCGAAACCTCGCACTCGGTCGCGGTGACCCAGGTGCAAAGCGCAGGACAGGCCTATTCGGGGGTTCGTACGCCGATCTCGGTGGGTAAGTTCGACAACCGCTCGAGCTACATGCGCGGGATATTTTCCGATGGCGTCGACCGCCTTGGTGGACAGGCCAAAACCACGCTGATCACTCATCTGCAGCAGTCAAACCGCTTCAACGTGCTGGATCGCGACAACCTTGCCGAACTCAGCCAGGAAGCCGGCTTCAAGAAGCAGGTGCAGTCGCTGAAAGGCGCCGACTACGTGCTGACGGGCGATGTCACCGAGTTCGGTCGCAAGGAAGTCGGTGATCAGCAGCTGTTCGGCATCCTCGGCCGTGGCAAGCAGCAGGTCGCCTACGCCAAGGTCAGCCTGAACATCGTCAACATCGGCACTTCCGAAGTGGTGTATTCCACCCAGGGTGCCGGCGAATATGTGCTGTCCAACCGTGAAATCATCGGTTTCGGCGGTACCGCCAGCTACGACTCTACCCTCAATGGCAAGGTTCTCGACCTGGCCATGCGCGAAGCCGTGCAGCACATGGTCAGCGCTATCGATCAGGGCGCCTGGAAGCCCTGATTCGCCGCCGTTTCTCATCACACCAAGGGAGTTTCATCGATGACGCGTTCATTCGCGAGGCAATCGCTATTGATCATGGCAGGAGCGGTCCTGCTGCAGGGTTGCGCCACTCCGCGACCAACCCTGTATGACTGGGAAGGCTATCAGGCGCAGGTCTACGAGCACTTCAAGGGCGAAGGCAGCGCCGAGCAGCAGATCACCGAAATGGAGAAAGGCCTGCAGGTGATCCGCGCCAACGGCAAGACGCCGCCACCGGGTTACCACGCACACCTCGGCATGCTCTACGCGCAGGCTGGCAAGGGTGATCAGGTCGAGCAGCAGTTCACTACCGAGGAAGCGCTGTTCCCCGAGTCGAAAACCTACATGGACTTCCTGTTGAAGAAACAGGGCAAGTAAGAGGGATCTTTCCGTGAAGCACTTCATCCAGTCGTTTGCCATTTTGGCTCTCGCAGGGCTGCTATCCGCCTGCGCGACGCCGCCATCGGTCGATTACAGCGCCTACCGCGAGAGTCGTCCGGCCTCCATCCTGATTCTGCCGCCGCTGAACCAGACGCCCGACATCAAGGCCAGCTACGGCATGCTCGCGCAGATGTCCTATCCGCTGGCCGAGTCCGGCTACTACGTCCTGCCGGTGGCGCTGGTCGACGAGACCTTCCGCCAGAACGGCCTGGATAACGCTGCCGATATCCATGAGGTGGCACCGGCCAAGCTGCGTGAAATCTTCGGCGCCGATGCGGCGCTGTACGTGACGGTCACGCAGTACGGCGCGACCTACACGATCTTCGACAGCTCGGTGAAGGTGCAGGCCAACGCCAAACTGGTCGATCTGCGCAGCGGCACGCTGCTGTGGAGCGGCTCCGCGTTCGCCACCGATCAGGCCAGCAACAACAACGGCGGCGGTCTGATCGGCGTGCTGGTCAGCGCGGCGGTGAAGCAGATCGTCAACAACCTGTCCGACACCAGCTACCCGGTGGCCGGCATCGCCAGCGCGCAGCTGCTGACTGCCGGGCGTCAGAACGGCGTGCTGCACGGCCCGCGCTCGCCGGAGTTCGGCAAGGACTGAGGCGGTGGCCAGCGGGCTGCAACTGTGAGTGCCCGTCTGAATGCGAAAATCCCGGCCTCGAGCCGGGGTTCTTGTTCATGGCGCCGACGATCGCGAGATCAGGTCGACTTTTCGATCAGCTCGATCTTGTAGCCATCGGGGTCGGCGACGAAGGCGATGACCGTGGTGCCGTGCTTCATCGGGCCTGCTTCGCGGGTCACCTGGCCGCCGTTGTTGCGGATGTCGTCGCAGGCTTTTGCGGCGTTATCCACTTCGAGGGCGATGTGGCCGTAGCCGGTGCCGATCTCGTAGCTTTCCACGCCCCAGTTGTGGGTCAGTTCGATGGCGCTGTGTTCGGCTTCGCTGCCGTAGCCGANNCAGCACGCGGGTGTAGAAATCGATGGAGCGATCCATGTCGCCCACTCGAAGCATGGTGTGTAGAAGTCGCATGGTGTTTCCTCATCAGGCTGGCCGGCGATTATACGGCGTTCGTCCGGGGCGGAGTCGGCCGTCGCGCGATCACTTCTTCGCGGCGCCTTCCGGGACATAGATCATCCGCCCGTCGTCGAGGCGATAGGTGACGCCGGCCTTGGCGCCCTGGCCCTCGCCGATCTCGCCGCTGGACCGGTATTGCTTCAGTTCCTGGCCTTCCTTGATCAGCATGCGGATGTTCGCCTCGCCAGGGTTTTCCACCACCACGACGTTGTCCTGGCTGAACGGGTTGAGCGGGTTCTGCACGATGACGATCAGCAGGATGCCGATCACCACCAGGAACAGATCGATCAGGTTGACCACCGAAAGAATCGGATCGTCGGCATCGTCGTGCTCGAGAAAACGCATCAGCCGATCTCCGCCGCGCGTTCGATGTCGCGCAGCTCCTGCAGCAGCCAGCGGCGGCGCACGGTGAGGACGAAGAAGGTGATGCTCGCCGCGATCAGCGCAAGGATCACCGCGGAGAAGGCCACCACCAGATTCTGGCCGATGCCTTTCGCGTCGCTTTCGGTGAGTGCGAGCAGCGCCGGGCCCATCGGGATCATGGTGGCGACCAGGCCGAGCATCGGCGCGCTGCGCGAGGTCACCCGCAGCCATTCCAGGCGCTGCATGATCCACAGTTCGAGGTCGTCGCTATTGCCGCCGTGGGCGAGTTGCTGCGCAGCGAGCACCGGGCGGTAACTTCCACGGCGGCGCTGCCAGGCCTCCATGGCGAAGCTGCCGAGGGCGAGAAAGGCATGCAGCAGCGCGGCGAGGATCAGCAGCAGGACCGGTACGAGGAACAGGCGGGTGAGTTCGTAGAGGCTGGATTCGAGGGCGTTCATGGGCTGGCGAAGGTTTCGTCCGAGTGAGTGAGGAGGGTCGTGGTTCGATGGTTGGCGCGTACCTGCCAGGCCGCGCCGGCAAGGATGCTGGCGAGCAGTGCGGCGATGCCGAACCACAGCCGCCAGGGCGATGGGGCCTCACCGGCCTCGTTGGGCACTTCGCGCATTACCTGGCCGCTTACGGTTTCTGAGGGTGCTGCGCCGTCGGAGGCGTTTGCCGGTGTCGACTCGGCTGCGGATGCGGTGGCCTCCAGGCCGAAGCCTGTGCCCATCTGCTCGATGAAGTCGCGGGTCGGCGCTTCGCCGGCATCGGCGCCGTGCTCGCTAGTCAACGCCTGCCAGCGTTCGGCCAGCTCGCGACGGGTCTGCGGCGAGGCGTCCCAGTAGCCCTTGCGGATGGCTTCGGCCATGCGCTCGATCAACTGCGCCTGGGCGGTAGGGTTGTGCTGCTCGAACCACTGGTTCACGCCGAGCTGGCGCCTGTCGTTGACGAAGGTGTCGTGCAGCGCCTGCCACTGGTCCGCACGCACCATGCGGCGGTCGGCGGCCTGCCAGCCCCAGAGGTTGTTGGCAACGTTCAGCACTTCCAGCGTGCCGGCGTAGCCTTCCTCCTGCATCGCCTGGATCCACTGCGGGTTCAGGTAGCGGCTGCGCAATTCGCTGGCGAGAAACTGCGCGGCGCCGGTGGTGCGCGGCTCGGCCTGGCGCAGGTCGGCGATGTACAGCGACGGGCTGGCGCCGTCCAGATGACGCACCGCCAGCGAGAGGCCGCCGAGGAACTCGAACGGGTGATCGGTGGAGAGCACGCCGTTCAGCTCGCTGGAGCGCGCCATCACCGCCGCCTGCACCCCCCTGAGCTGCTCGGCGAAGAGGTTCTGGCCGTCGATCTTCTCGCCCCAGCTGTCGCTGCCGTAGCCGTACTGCAGGCGCGAGAGAAACTGCTCGGCGAGGGCTGAGTCGTCTTCCCAGCGCGTCGAGTCGAGGGTCAGCGCGGATACCCCGGTGCCGTAGTCGCCCGGTTCGTTGCCGAACAGCCGCAGCCGCGACAGGCGTTCGGCGCGTACCGGTTCCATTCCCTGCTGGCGCAGCCGCCCGGCCAGCGCGCGACTGTTGCGCGCCAGCGGGTTGTCGGGTTCGTCGAGCTGCGCGAGGCGCTCGACGGCGTCGGCGAGCAGGCGCATGAAACCGTCGAACTGGTCGCGGTAGACGCTGGTGACCTGCACCACGGCATCGATGCGCGGGCGGCCCAGCTCGGCGGCGGGGACGATCTCCAGCGCCGTAACGCGACCGCCCTGGTCCCACACCGGACGCAAACCGAGCGCGTGCAGCACCTCGCTCTCGAGGATGCCGAGGTGGCGCATGGCCTCCGACGACCACAGGCTGAAGGCGAGTTTTTCCGGCGCTTGTCCGTCGTGCTCGGTGCGATAACGGGCGACCAGTTGCCCGAGCGCCTTGCCGCCGGCCTCGAAGGCGGCGCGGGTCGGCAGCTTGTCCGCCTCGAAGGCATACAGGTTGCGGCCGCTCGGCACGTCCGGGTTGCGCAGCGGATCGCCGCCGGGGCCGGGCGCGACGAAGCCGCCCGCAAGGCCGCCGAGCAGCGCTTCGATCTCGCCGGTTTCACTCAGGTGGCGATCCAGCTGGCGCGCCCTGAGGACCTGCTCGCGCAGTTGAGGGGCGTCGATGCCGGCGGGGTCTTCGCCCTCGCGCAGGTAACGCTGCAGGGTGCGGTAGGGCAGGCTGGCCTGTAGCCCGGCGAAATCGCCGGCGAGCGGCTCCCGGTCATGCGCGTGCAGGCCCAGCGCCTGCAGGTACGGCTCCCCCCCTNNCCCAGTTGCTGCAGCACGGTGGCCAGGCGGTGCTCAGGCGACGCGGCTTCGCCGAACGTGTGCAGGCCGAGCGGCGCGTTGGCCTGGGCGAGGTCGTGCAGATGATCGTGCAGTGCGGCGAGAAAGCCGGGGAAGTCTTCGCCCATGCGTGCGGTATCCCAGCCGAGGTCGTCGGCCAGATGGCCTTTCAGTGCCTGTTGGCGAATGCGTTCGGCGGTGGCTTCGCGCACCGCGCCCTCGTCGAGTTGCCCGTACTCGTGGATCAGTGCGTGCAGGTCGCGCATCTCGTCGTACAGCCCGGCCGGCGCGAACGGCGGCGTCTGGTGGCTGATGGTCACCGCACGCCCGCGCCGGCGCGCCTGGATCGCCTCGCCGATGTTGTCCTGGATGTACGGATAGAACACCGGCAGGTCGCCAAGGGCGAGGTTCGGGTAGTCGCCTGCCGACAGGCCGCGATCCTTGCCGGGCAGCCATTCCTGGGTGCCGTGGGTGCCGAAGTGGATCAGCGCATCGGCCTGGAACCCCTCGCGGATGAACTGGTAGGCGGCGAGGTAGAGGTGGTCCGGTGGCACCTTGGCGTCGTGATAGGCCTCGCCGGGGCGGCCCGCGCGCGGTGGTTGCGGCAGGAGCAGCAGGTTGCCCAGGGCGACGGCGGGAATCACGAACTGCGGCTGGCCATCGACCTGCCGCAGCGCCCAGTGGCGGGCCGGATCGCCCCAGCGCGCGAGCAGCTCCTGACGTCTGCCTTCGGGCAGTTCGGCCAGCCAGGCCTGGTAGCGCGACAGCGGAAAATGCGCGGCCAGGCCGTCGGCGAGCAGCGCGTCTAGGGTTTCGGGGCGGTAGTAGCCGCCGAGCAGGCGTTGCGCGGTTTCGATCAGTTGCGCTTCGCTGTGCGGCGGCACGGTGTAACCGGCCTGGTGCAGGGCGTCGGTCAGGCGCTCCAGGCTGCGCGGCACGTTGAGGTGGGAGGCGGCGATGTTTTTCTCGCCGTCCGGATGGTTCCAGAACATCAGCGCCAGGTGCTTTTCCGCCGCCGGCAGCCGGCGCAGTCGGGCCAGGCTGTCGATCTTGCCGAGCAGCGCGTCGAGCTGTTCCTCGATGGGCAGGGGCTCGCCATCTTCCACGGCAGCGATCACCAGCGGATCGCTCATGCCCCAGCTTTCCGGCACCGCCAGCAGCGCGGCGGCGGTGCGCGCGGGAATGCCGCTTTGCGCCGCGCGCCATTGCACGCGATCGGCGTCCCGCGTGGTGAAGGTGGTGATCGCCGGAATGCCGAGTGCGAGCAGTTCGGCCTGGCGCGCCGGGCCGTTCTGCAGGTGCGAAAGATTGACCAGCACATCGGCGCGTGCCGGTTGCAGCACTTTGCCCAGTGCCTGCGGGTCGCGATCGTCGATCCAGAACGCCAGCGGCATCTGACCGTGCGCTTCGCTGCGGCGGACCAGCTCGTCGATCAGCCGCAACTGGCCGTCGATGAACATGCCGCGCGGCATGACGAAGGCGACGCGCGGCGCATCGAGCTTCCAGCGGGCGGCGCCCCAGGCGAGGTAATCGTCGATTCGTGCGAAAGGGCCTGGGGCATCGGGGTGGTAGAGGCCGGCTGGGGGCAACTCCTCGGGCAACGGGATATCCGCAATGCTTTGCCCTGCATGCCAGGCACGCAGGTAGGCGAACAGGTGGCGAAGGTTTTGCTCGCCGCCGTTGCCGTAGTAGCCGATCAGCCGTAAAGCCACTGGCGGTGGCAGGTTGCCGAACGCCGGCGCGCCGCCGCCGACACGAATCCAGGGGGTGGAGGTGGCGGCGAGCCGGTCGCCCAGGCGCTGCTGCAGCTCGGCGGCATCGCTGGGGCGCGGGGTGTCGAGGATCAGCAGCTCGGCATCATCGAGCGCTTGCATCGGCGAAACCTCGCGCATGCCGTGCAGGGCGACGCCTTCTTCCGCGGCCCAGGACCTGAGCCGGTCGAGCTTGCCCTGCAGCACGAAGGCATTCGTCAGCACCTTCACCCGCGGCGCATCGGCCATGAGCGAAGCGGTCGCCGCGCTCGAGGCGCCTGCGCTGAGGGCTAGCCAGGCGAGCGCCGTCCAGATGAGTGCGCCCACGTCAGAAACTCAGGTTCAGGCCGACGTGGTAGGTGCGTCCCGGCTCGGCGAAGGTGAAGGAATCGCGGTCATCGCTGAAGGATTCGTCGGTGAGGTTCTCGATCCCGCCGCGGATGCTCAGGTTCTCGCTCAGGCGCCGCGTCAGTTCCAGGTGCCAGAGGCTGTAGGCCGGCACGGCGTAGGCGACGTTGCTGGAGTAGCTCAGCTGGCTGCCGACGTATTCGCCACGCAGTTGCGCCGAGAAGTCGGCGTTCGGTGCCCATTGCAGGGTGGTGTTGGCCAGGTGCCGCGAGCGGTCGCCCAGGCGCTGGCCGGCGCTGCGGTCGATGGCGTCGAGGTAGGTGTAGTTGAGGTCCCAGCGCAGGTCGGCGGGCAGGTCGATGCCGCCGCCGAGTTCGATGCCACGGATGCGCGCCTTGTCGACGTTCTCGTAGTTGCGGATCTCGCGGCGGCGGATGCCGCAGTTCGCCACGCAGACCGTCTGGATCAGCCCGCGCACGTTGTTCTGGAACAGCCCGCCGTTCAGCGACCAGCCGTCGCCCTGATAGTCGGCATTGAATTCGTAGGTGGTGTTGATCTCCGGCTCCAGGTCCGGATTGCCGTAGATGGTGAATTGCCCGCCACCGCCGATGGCCGAGTAGCCGGGCGCCAGCTGCTTCAGCGTTGGCGCCTTGAAGCCGCGGCCGACGCCGCCCTTGAGGGTCAGCGCGTCGTTGACGTGATGGACCAGGTAGGCGCGCGGGCTGTTCTGCCAGCCGTACTGCTCGTGCTGGTCGAAGCGGTTGCCGAGCACCAGCGACCAGGCCGGATCGAAGGTGATCTCGTCCTGCAGGAACAGCGCGCGGTGGATGCTCTGCGCGTCGCCGCTGACGAATCCGCCGTCGTCGAGCTGTTCCTTGCGCCATTCGCCGCCGAGGCTGAGCAGGTGCAGGTCGGCGAGCGGCAGGTTCAGGCTGGCGTCGACGATGTCGTCGGTGAGTTCCTGATGCGGCGAAGTCGGCAGCACGCCGTTGGTGTAGCGGTTGGTGCGTTCCAGGGTATTGCGATAGGCGCGCAGCGAGCTGCTGCCCCAGCTCCAGTCGCCGCTGTGGGCAACGGAGAATTGCTCGCGCTCGATGCGGTCGCGGGATTCGTAGTCCACCGGCGCGGTGCCGGCGCTGCGGGTATTGCGCCAGCGGTCTTCCAGGCCGTTGCCGTAGCTGAAGTCGATGCGCTGCGCCGCATCCGGCGTCCAGCTCAGGGTGGCGTTGCCGCTGTGGGCGTCACGGCCTTCGATTTCCGACTGGCTGGCGTCGCCGTGGACCGGGGTGTCCTGCCGGCGGCGGGTTTCGCCGCTCAGCGAGAGGCCGAGCAGCCCCGGAACCAGCGGGCCGCCGAGGTAGGCGCCGAGCTGATAGGTCTGCCCGCCACGGTCGTCTTCACGCACGCCGCCATTGAGTTGCGCGGCGCCGTGCCAGGTGTCGGTGGCCTGTCGGGTGATCACGTTGACCACGCCACCCAGCGCCTCGGAACCGTACAGCGAGGACATCGGCCCGCGTACCACCTCGATCCGCTCGATGGCTTCCACCGGCACCCAGCCGAGGTCGAAATCGGCATGGGCGATGGCGCCGGCAGCGCTGTTGATGCGCTGGCCGTTAACCAGGATCAGCGTGTGCTCGCTGTCCATCCCGCGAACGCTGATGCCGCGCCGGGTCATGCCGATGCCGGTGAATTGCAGGCCGGGCGTGCCGCGCAGGGCATCCTCGAGGTCCTGTACCGGGCGCTTCTCCAGGTCGTCTCGGGTAATCAGGGTGATGCTCGCCGGGGCATCTTTCAGCTGCCGCTCGGTGGACGTGGCGGTGACCACCATTCGTTCGAGGTCCAGCGGCTCATCGGCACCAACGGCGAACAGCGGCAGAAAGGCGAACACGGGCAGCAGCCGCACCGGCTTGGTGGCGGGATTGGGGGCGAGGCAGGACATCGGATTGAACTTCCCTGAATAAAATTTGCGAGAGGCGCGCAGGCGCGACCCGCCCGGCGAACCAGGCGGGTGTTGCAGGTGGAGGAGAGGGTGGATCAGCTTTTTGCGGTGAAGCCGGCAAAACGCTTGTTGAAGCCGGCGATGCGGCCTTCGACCTTGGTCTGGCGCTGCTGGCCGGTGTAGATCGGGTGCGAGGCGCTGGACACGTCGAGTGCAATGTAGGGGTAGGTGTTGCCGTCGCTGTGCAGATGGGTGCGGCTGGTTTCCGCGGTCGAGCCGATCAGGAAATAGGCGTCGGCCGAAGTGTCGTGGAAAAGCACGGGGCGGTATTCGGGATGGATGTTGGGTTTCATTAGGACTCCTTTCGATGTGAGCGATTCGGTTTCATGGCCCGGATACGGACTGACCGGGCTATCCGTCGATCGTGTTTAAATAGTTATAACGTAACATTTTTGTGGGGGGCAACCGAAGTTTTCCCGGGCGGTTGGCTGGTGACGAGTCGCGAATCGCCCTCTGGGCGGGGCTCCGGCGAGGCGGGTGAGCGGTTCGGCGGCCGTTCCGGGAAACTCCGTCAATGGCATGCCGCGGATTCTCAAGTGACTGTTATCATTGATGAAGAACGGTCCCGCGAAAGCGATCCTGCGCTACTCCCCGTTTCACTTCCTGGTCGATCCTCCTTCGTGAATCTCTCCGGCAAAGGCGTCGCGTTTTCCCTGTCCGCCTCGGTGCTGTTCGCCCTGATGCCGGGCTATGTGCAGCAACTGGCGCCGCTGGACGGTGTGCAGGTGTTCGCCCAGCGCGTGCTCTGGTCGTTGCCGGCGGTGTTCGCGCTGGTGCTGCTGGCGCGGCAGTGGGCGACCTTCCGCCAGGTGCTGGTGCGTCTGCGCAACGAACCGCTGCTGTTGCTCGCCTGTCCGCTGGCGGCGGCGCTGCTGGGCGTGCAGTGGGGACTGTTCGTCTGGGCGCCGCTGGCCGGGCAGATGATGCAGGTGTCGCTCGGCTACTTCCTGCTGCCGCTGGCGATGGTGCTGGCCGGGCGGCTGTTCTACGGCGAGCGACTGAGCCCGTTGCAGCGCCTTGGGGTCTGCTGTGCGGGCGTCGGCGTGCTGCACGAGCTGTGGGTCACCGGCGCGTTTTCCTGGGTGACGCTGGTGACCGCGCTGGGCTACCCGCCGTACTTCATGCTGCGCCGCTGGATGCGCCTGGACGCGCTGTCCGGCTTCCTGCTGGAGATGCTGGTGCTGGCTCCGCTGGCGATCTGGCTGATCGCCGCCCACGGCCCACAGGACCTGTTCGCCCAGGCGCCGGACCTGCTCTGGCTGCTGCCGGGTTTCGCGCTGCTCGGCACCCTGGCCTTCGCCGCGATGATGGCTGCCAGCCGGCTGCTGCCGCTCGGGCTGTTCGGCATCCTCAGCTACAGCGAACCGGTGCTGCTGTTCGCCGTTTCCCTGGTGCTGCTCGGCGAGCCTTTCCACCAGGCGCAGCTGTGGACCTACCTGCCGATCTGGCTGGCGGTACTGCTGAGCGCCGCCGACAGCGCCCGCGTGCTGCGCAAACAGGCGCGGGCGAACCGCGCGTAGCGGCGCCGCCCGCCGAAGAAAAGCGGCCTTTTGCCGCGACAACCGTTAGGCTATGCGCCTGATTTTCCGTTTTTTTCGAGGTTACGCCCCGTGTTCTCCCAATTCGCCCTGCATGAACGCCTGCTCAAAGCCGTCGCCGAGCTGAAATTCGTCGAGCCGACGCCGGTCCAGGTCGCGGCCATTCCGCCGGCCCTGGAGGGGCGCGACCTGCGGGTGACGGCGCAGACCGGCAGTGGCAAGACCGCGGCGTTCGTGTTGCCGATGCTCAACCGACTGATCGGCGATGCGCAGCCGCGCGTGCGGATTCGCGCGCTGATCCTGCTGCCGACCCGCGAGCTGGCGCAGCAGACGCTGAAGGAAGTGGAGCGTTTCTCGCAGTTCACCTTCATCAAGTCCGGGCTGGTCACCGGCGGCGAAGACTTCAAGTACCAGGCGGCGATGCTGCGCAAGGTGCCGGACGTACTGATCGGCACGCCAGGCCGGCTGATCGAGCAGCTCAACGCCGGCAACCTCGATCTCAAGGAGGTCGAGCTGCTGGTCCTCGACGAAGCCGACCGCATGCTCGACATGGGCTTCTCCGACGACGTCCAGCGCCTGGCCAACGAGTGCGCGAACCGCGCGCAGACCCTGCTGTTCTCCGCCACCAGCGGCGGCAACGGCCTGCGCGAGATGGTCGCCGCGGTGCTGCGCGACCCGCAGCACCTGCGCCTGAACAGCATCAGCGAACTCAACGAAGGCACCCGCCAGCAGATCATCACCGCCGACGATCCGGGTCACAAGGAACGCCTGGTGCACTGGCTGCTGGCCAACGAGACCTACCAGAAGGCGATCATCTTCACCAACACCCGCGCCCAGGCCGACCGCCTCTACGGGCGCCTGGTGGCCAGCGATCACAAGGTCTTCGTGCTGCATGGCGAGAAGGACCAGAAGGACCGCAAGCTGGCCATCGACCGGCTCAAGCAGGGCGGCGTGAAGATTCTCGTCGCCACCGACGTCGCCGCCCGCGGGCTCGACGTCGAAGGCCTGGATCTAGTGATCAACTTCGACATGCCGCGTTCGGGCGACGAGTACGTGCACCGCATCGGTCGTACCGGCCGCGCCGGCAACGACGGCCTGGCGATCTCGCTGATCTGCCACAACGACTGGAACCTGATGTCCAGCGTCGAGCGTTACCTCAAGCAGCGTTTCGAGCGCCGCGTGATCAAGGAACTGAAGGGCGTCTATCAGGGGCCGAAGAAGGTCAAGGCGTCGGGCAAGGCGGTCGGTGTGAAGAAGAAAAAGACCGACGACAAGAAGGGCGCGGCCAAGNNCCCCGGCCAAGCGCAAGCCGGCAGCCAAGCGCCCGGCGGCCTCGCCGCTGGTCAGCCAGGACGGCATGGCTCCGCTGAAACGGCGCAAGCCGGCGGAAGAATAAGCGGGGCGGAATTTGTCACTGGATCGCAGCGCCGCAAGGGCGCTGCATGATCGAGAGGGGCCTTGTGCACGCAAGGCGGTGTCGCGGTATTACTCGGCTTTGCGCTCTGCTTCGTCGAACTCCTTCAGGCGCCGGTCATAGGTCGCGCACTCGTCGGGCATGCCCTCCGTGGTGTTCTTGAGTTTCATCGCTTTCAGCTCTTCGTTGATTTCCTTGGCCTTCTGCGGATTGCTCTCGGTTATCGCGTTGACCTTCTGCGCCAGTTGCTCGGCCTTCGCAGTCGCCTGCTCGGGAGTGCACTGCGCGAAGATCGGGGTTGCGGCGAACAGCGCCGCGCTGGCGGTCAGGCAAATCAGGCTTTTCATGGGCAACTCCTTTTTGGTCTGGTCCCAAAAAATGGATTGCCGCCGCTTGGTTAAAGTTCAGCGCACCCGGTCCCGGCTCTGCACGGCCAGGTCCAGGGCCTTCTGCATGTCCAGCCGCGCGGAGCGGCCGACGTCCTTGTTGCGCAGCTCGTAGTTGCGCTCCGAAGGCAGGATCGGCGCGGTCAGGTCGTCCGCGTCCATCGGCTCGAAGTCGTAATTGCCGCCGATGGTCATGGCGCTGCGGCGCAGCAGCATGCGCAGTTGCTCGGGCGTCAGGCTAGGGTTCAGCGAGAGCATCGCGGCGACGATGCCGCTGACCATCGGCGTGGCGTAGGAGGTGCCGCAGTGCACCGCGCCGACTTCGTCCGCGCGCAGGGTCGAGGCATGGGTGCAGGCCGCGGCGGTGATGTCCACGCGCATGTCGATGTTCGACGAGGCGCGCTTGACCACGTAGGCCGGGTCGTCCACCGCCACGTCATCGCGCTCGCTGCGCTGGTGGCCGCCGATCACCAGCAACTGGTCGGTGACGAACGAGGACGGCAGGCGGTATTCGTCGGTGCTGGAGAACGACGAGCCGTTGCCGGCCGAGTTCACCACCACCACGTCGGGATGCTCCTTGCGCAGCCAGAGGAAGAATTCCTCGAGCAGCTCCTCGTAGCCGCCCATGGCGAGGCCGGAGCGGATCAGCGAATCCACCTCGTCGCCATCGACGTTCTTCGCGCCGACGCGATGGATGCCCCAGCTCCAGTTGATCACCCGCGCGCCGTCCTCGACCAGGTTCACCGAAGCGGCGACGTTGGCGGTGATGCCGGCGTCCGAGTTGCGCTCGACGATCACCTCGAAGCCCCGGCTGGCGCCGTCCAGGCCGCTGAGAAATCCGGTGTTGCCGCCCTGGTCCCAGCTCGCCGCGAGAATCCCGGCGACGGTGCTGCCGTGGCCGTCGGGTTTGTCGGCATCGCGCGCGTACAGGCAGGTGCGCCGCTGCGGATCGCAGGGGGCGAGGTAGGTGGAGAAGTCGGCCGCATCGAAGTCGACGTCGCGCTCGATGATGCCGATACGGATCGGTGTCGCCTGGATCGGCGCCTGTTTCGCCGGAACGCGGCGCTGGTAGTAGTTCACCGCGTCGAGGAAACGGTTGGCGGCCCATTCGTCCTTGTCCGGCTTCTGCTCCTTGGCCTCGCCGGCCTCGTTCGTCTCGGCCGCGGATTCCTCCACCACCACCGCGTCGACGCTGACCTCGCTGCCCAGGCGCAGCACCAGGGCGTCGCGCTGCATCAGATCGGCGGCCGGCAGGCGCAGCTGGAAGGTGTTGAGCGGCGCGATGGCGCCGACCACGGTGGCGCCGTACTTCTGTGCCAGGCGCTCGGCCTCCTTCCGCCCGTCGAAGCGCTCCTCGATGATCAGGCTGATCAGGTCGACATAGGTGGTCAGGCCGTCCATGTTCTTCGCCACCTCGTTCGGCCCCGCCGCCAGCACGTGGCTGCCGGCCATGCTCAGCCATACCGGATTGCTGCGCCGCTCGCCCTGTTCGATCCACAGCGGTGCGCTGGGCCGGGCGTCCAGCTCCAGGCGCAGGCGGTCGCCCTCGCGGCGCAGGGCGGAGGCAGGCAGCACCTGGCCGCCGAGAACTGCCTTCAGCTCGCCGGCAGCTAGGCCGCGGGTGCCGGCGCAGAAGCTCTGGCGTTCTCCGAGCAGGTCCCCGCAGCGCTGCAGGCGCTCGATGCGCAAGGGCTCCTCGGCCTGGGCGAGGGCAGACAGCATGAGCAGCGGGAGCAGGGGACGCAGCATTCGGAACTCCAGGGTCGGGGCGCGCCGGGATGTGGGATCGGGCTACAGGCGGCGCGGGCCGTAGCTCTGACCGGTACGCCGCGCGCATTGTTCCGGCGCCGGGCCGCGAACCATCGACGACGCGCGCGAGTCCGAACTAGGTAGTCAACCCGATGGCAAATCCGCCAAGAGAGGTGGTTATGAGTTACAACTGGGATCTGATCGAACGGCTGTTGCTGGAGGTGCAGGACTCCTCCGGGAAGAACTTCGCGCCGCGCGTCTACGCCGAGGAACTGGCCGGCGAAAAGGCCAACCAGGGCGAGGCGGTGGGCAACGTCGATTCGCTGAAGAAAGAGGCCGGCGACCTGGAGGGCGTGCTGTTGCAGGGCGGCTTCATCGAGCCACGGCCCGAGGAGCAGGGTGGCAACGGCGTCAACTTCATCCTCACCGAGCGCGGCATGCGCCTGCTCGATCTGCTCGACAGCGACGGCCCCGACCCGCACACCGCACGCAGTCAGCTCGACGCCAAGGGCGAGGCGGCCCTGGTGCCGGAAGTCTTCGACAGCGTGGCCGCCTGATTACATCCGCACCAGCGCAGGGTGCCTGTCGCGCACCCTGCTTCCAACTGGACTCACTCGCGCTGCAGGTAATGCACGCTGAACAGCTCGCGCGGATCGGTCCACATCGCCACTGCCTTGAAACCGGCGCTGCCGGCCAGGTCGCGGAAGCTGGCCGGGGTGTACTTGTAGGAGTTCTCGGTGTGCAGGCTTTCGCCGCGGGCGAAGTGGAAGCGCCGGCCTTCGATGGTCACGTCCTGCGCCTGCGGGCTGATCAGGTGCATCTCGATGCGTGATTCCGCTTCGTTGAAGAAGGCGTGGTGGATGAAGCGATCCGGGTCGATGTCGCTGTCCAGTTCCTGGCGGATGCGCTGCAGCAGGTTCAGGTTGAACGCCGCGGTGACGCCCGCTTCATCGTTATAGGCCGCCTCCAGCAGCTCCTTGTCCTTGATTAGGTCGACACCCACCAGCAGGCCACCCTGGGCGGGCAGCAGGTCGTGCAGGTTGCGCAGGAAGGTCAATGCTTCCTCGGGGCTGAAATTACCGATGCTGGAGCCGGGGAAGAACGCCAGCGGATGCGCGCCATCGAAGCCGTCGGGCAGGCTCATCGGCCGCGAGAAGTCGGCGCAGGAGGCGTGCACCTCCAGCCACGGATAATCCGCCGCCAGCCGCCGCGTGCTGGAGAGCAGGAAGTCTTCGGAAATGTCGATGCCCAGGTAGCTGGCCGGGTGCATCGCCTCGAGCAGCAGGCGCACCTTGCGGCTGGCGCCGCTGCCCAGCTCCACCAGGTTGGCGTCCTGGCCGGCGATGTCGGCGATGTCGTTGGCGGCGCGCGCGAGGATCAGCTCCTCGGTGCGCGTCGGGTAGTACTCCGGCTGCTGGCAGATCTGCTCGAAAAGCTCGGAGCCGCGACGGTCGTAGAAGAACTTCGGCGATATCTGCTTGGTCTTCGCGGCGAAGCCTACCAGGGCTTCGTCGCGCAGGGAGGCGCCGGCCTCGCACTGGCGTTGATCGTGAAAGCGAACGGCAAGAGCCATGCTCAAATCTCCTGGGCGAGGCGGAAGCCGGCGAACTGCCAGCGCATGTGGGGGTAGAAGAAGTTGCGGTAGGTGGCGCGCACGTGGTCCTGCGGCGTGGCGCAGCAACCGCCGCGCAGTACCATCTGGCCGGACATGAACTTGCCGTTGTATTCGCCCAGGCTGCCTTCCAGCGGACGGAAGCCGGGGTAGGGGCGGAAGGCGCTGGCGGTCCATTCCCAGACGTCGCCGAACAGCTGCCGCGGGCCCTCGCCACCGAGGTCGGCCACCGGCTGCAGGTGATCGCTGTCGAGGAAGTTGCCGCGCACCGGTTGCTCTGCGGCGGCGATCTCCCATTCCGCCTCGCTGGGCAGGCGTGCGCCGGCCCAGCGCGCATAGGCGTCGGCCTCGAAGAAGCTGACGTGGCAGACCGGGGCGTGCAGGTCCAGCGGACGCAGGCCGCCGAGGGTCATCTGATGCCAGGCGTCCTCGTGGCGCAGCCAGTACAACGGCGCGTTCCAGCCGGCCTGCCTGACCTGCGCCCAGCCGTCGGAGAGCCAGAATTCCGAGCGCGAATAACCGCCGTCGAGCATGAAGGCCAGGTAGTCGGCGTTGCTCACCGGGCGGCTGGCGAGGCTGAAGTCCTCGAGGAACTGACGATGGCGCGGCAGCTCGCAATCGAAGGCGAACGCCTCGCCGCCGGCATGGCCGATCTGCCGCAGGCCGCCGGGATAGTCGTGCCAGCGCTGCACGGCACCGGCCGGGGCACCGCTCGCCGGGCGCAGGTCGCTGCGGTAGACCGGGTGCAGCGGGTTCTGCGCGAGGATGTGCTTGATGTCCATCAGCAGCAGTTCCTGGTGCTGCTGCTCGTGCTGCAGGCCGAGCTCGACGCGCCGCGCGATTTCCGCGGCGAACTCCGCTGGGGGCTGGCTCAGCAGCTCGCCCATGCACTGATCGACGTGGCTACGGAACCGATAGACGTCCGCCACGCCGGGGCGCGAGATCAGTCCACGGCTGGCGCGCGGGAAGGGCGTGCCGTGGGTTTCGTAATAGGAATTGAACAGGTGGTCGTAGGCGGCATCCGGCGAGCGGTAGCCCTTGAGGTAGGGCTTGAGCAGGAACGCCTCAAAGAACCAGCTGACATGCGCCAGGTGCCATTTCGGCGGGCTGACGTCGGGCATGCTCTGGATGACGTGGTCTTCGGCCTGCAGCGGTGCGCAAATCGATTCGCTGGTGGCGCGGACCTGCCGGAAACGCGCGAGCAGGTCGTTGAAGCTGATGGGTAGGGCGGCAATCGGTCGAGCCAGGTTGCTCATGCTGGTCCCTCCAGGGAGCGAGGGCCGTCCTCTCAAATGCTCGGCGGCCTCTTGAACCGACCGGTTGGCATAACGAAAGTTTCAGAAGTTATGAGGGTCGGGCGGCTGGCCGGCGCGCTTTCCGATGACCGTCGAACTCCCTCGCCGCCGCCCGGCTCTGAGCTTTAACGGCCGGGCGCTTTTCGCTGCGGTCCGCCAGCGAGAATCCGCAATGACGCCGCCCCAGTCCCGCTCCGAAAACACCGCCGCCGGGCGCCTCTACGAGACCGACCTGCCCGCGCGTCTGGACCGCCTGCCCTGGGGGCGTTTCCACACCCTGCTGGTGGTCGCCCTGGGCATCACCTGGCTGCTCGACGGCCTGGAAGTGACGCTGGCCGGCTCGGTCGCCGGTGCCCTGAAGGACAGCCCGGCGCTGCGCCTGAGCAACGCCGACATCGGCCTGGCCGGCGGCGCCTACATCGCCGGCGCGGTACTCGGCGCGCTCTTCTTCGGCTGGCTCGCCGACCGCCTGGGCCGGCGCAAGCTGTTCTTCATCACGCTGTTCGTCTACGTCGGCGCGACCGCGGCAACGGCGTTTTCCTGGAGCCTGTGGAGCTTCCTGGCGTTTCGCTTTCTCACCGGCGCCGGCATCGGCGGCGAGTATTCGGCGATCAACTCGACGATCCAGGAATTCACCCCGGCGCGTTTCCGCGGCTGGGTCGACCTGGCGATCAACGGCACTTTCTGGATCGGCGCCGCGCTCGGCGCGATGGCCTCGGTGCTGCTGCTGGATGCCAGCGTGGTCGGCGGCGATCTCGGCTGGCGGCTGTGCTTCGGCCTCGGCGCGGCGCTGGGGTTGTTGATCCTGCTGATGCGCCTGTGGCTGCCGGAAAGCCCGCGCTGGCTGCTGATCCACAACCAGCCCGACGCGGCCACGCGGATCGTCGAGGACATCGAGCAGCGCTTTCGCCAGCAGGGCCATGAGCTCGCCGAGGTGCCATCGGAGCAGCGCCTGCGCCTGCGCGGCCGCGATCACACGCCGCTACGCGAGGTGATGCACACGCTGTTCTCCCGCCATCGCCAGCGCGCGCTGGTGGGCATGACGCTGCTGACCTCGCAGGCGTTCTTCTACAACGCGATCTTCTTCACCTACGCGCTGGTGCTCAGCGACTTCTACGGCGTGCCCAGCGAGCAGGTGGGCTGGTACATCCTGCCGTTCGCCCTGGGCAACTTCTGCGGACCACTGCTGCTGGGGCGGCTGTTCGACGTGATCGGCCGGCGGATCATGATCAGCTCCACCTACATCCTCTCCGGCGTGCTGCTGCTTATCAGCGGCTGGCTGTTCCGCCAGGGCCTGCTGGACGCCACCCAGCAGACCATCGTCTGGATGGTGATCTTCTTCTTCGCCTCGGCGGCGGCCAGCTCGGCGTATCTGACGGTGGCGGAAACCTTCCCGCTGGAAATCCGCGCGCTGGCCATCGCCGTGTGCTACGCCTTCGGCACTGGCCTGGGCGGCATCGTCGGCCCGCTGCTGTTCGGCCAACTGATCGAAAGCGCCAGCCGCGAGAACGTCTTCATCGGCTACGCCATCGGCGCAGTGCTGATGCTGGCCGGTGGCGTGGTGCAGGCGATATGGGGCGTGGCAGCGGAACGCAAATCGCTGGAGAGCGTGACTGCACCGTTGTCGCAGGTGTGAGGGAGGGGTGTGCTTCGCCGGGACGCCGCTTCGTGGGTTACGCGGCAGTTGGTATCGAAGCGGTCAGCGGGATCGGGGGAGGCTGCTAACCCACCCTACGCTCGGGGTATTCGTAGGGTGGGTGAGGCCGCAACCCGCGTGGTTCGGCCCTGCACGAAGGCCTACGCGGCGTAACCCACGGGCGGTGTATCGCCGAGCGCCAACAGCAACCTTCAGTAATTCGGTGGGGTTTCCGGGATGGCACTGTCGTCGGTGATGAAGGGCATTTCCCAGTCGTCCAGCTCGACGCCTTTCTTCTTCAGGTCCTGGCGCGCCTGCATGAACACGCCGGCCAGGCGGATCGGGTCTGAGTACTGGGTGCGCGGCACGTGGGGCACGCCGAGCAGTTCGCTGCCGCCTTCGCTCATCACGGTGAAGCCGAAGCTGTCGTCGTCGGTGTTGGCGCTGGTCACGCAGCCGAGCGGCAGGAAGGCCTCGGTGGCAAGTTTCATGGCGTTGTCGATTTCCACGGGAGTGGTGGTCATGGCGGCCTCCGGGTTGCGGCGAGAGTACGTTGGAAAGCCGCGCAGGCCTAAGGGTTCCGCGGCGCCGACGGAGCGTAGTCGCCCGACGAAGCGTGCCTCGCGGTGCTTGCGACCGGCCCACAGCGCCACCATATTCGTTGCATGAACGAGTATTCCCCGAACGATGCACTGACCGGCTTCCACCCGGCGGTGACGGCCTGGTTCCGTCGCAGTTTCCCCGCGCCGACGCCGGCACAGAGCGCCGCCTGGCCGTTGATCCGCAGCGGGCAGTCGACCCTGGTGGCAGCGCCTACCGGTTCGGGCAAGACCCTGACGGCCTTCCTCGCCGCCCTCGACGAGCTGGTCCAGGAGGCGCTGGCGAGCGGCGGCCACCTGCCCGACGAAACCCGCGTGGTCTACGTATCGCCGCTCAAGGCGCTGTCCAACGACATCCGCATCAACCTGGAAACGCCCCTGGCCGGGATTTCCGCCGAGCTGGC
>DIEE01000139.1 GCA_002418465.1 Pseudomonas sp. UBA5782
CTCGGCCCCGGCGGCACGAAACGCCCGGCCAGGCCACGGCAGAGCTGGTACAGCTCCTGCGCGCCGCAGGCCTGCAGGCGCGGGCGCAGATCGGCGTCGACGCGCTGCATGACGGCGGCGGTGTGCGGGCCGAGGGCCGTTCGCTGGACGGCCTGGCGAACAAGTTCGCCCCTACGGTCGAGGTCGTAGGAATGAGCCGAGCCGCTTGAGGGAGCGCGGCTCTCTGTAGGGGCGCCGCAGCGGCGGACCGATTCGTTCGCCAAGGGACGCACCGCGTCCCCCTGCTCTTCCGAGCCCTCTTCCAGCAGCTCCAACGCCAGCAGCTCCAACCGTTCCCGCGTATCGCCGCGAGTGCGCCAGGGCTGCTCGTCGATCTCCACCAGCGCGGTCGGTCGCGCGCCCTCCCCNNCCAGCGCCAGCAGGGTGTCGCGTTGCAGGCGGCCCTGCGGCGAGCAGCCGAACACGTGCAGGCCGTCGCGGATCTGGCTTTCCTTCAGCTCGCAAAGGTAGCTGTCGGTGCGGTTGAGCAGCAGCTGTTCCTCTTCGGCGTTGCGCGGCGTGTCCAGGCCGAGGTCGGCGTGCAGGTTCTGCGCGGTGATCGCCGCGAGGATCTGCTTGCGCAGCAGACCGGCGCGGCGCGGGTCGAGGGTCAGCGCCTCGTAGAACTCGTCGATCAGGCGCTCAAGATCGCGGGTCGGTCCGTAGCTGTCGGCGCGCGTCAGCGGCGGCATCAGGTGGTCGATGATCACCGCCTGGGCGCGGCGCTTGGCCTGGGTGCCCTCGCCCGGATCGTTGACGATGAACGGATACAGGTGCGGCATCGGGCCGAACACCAGGTCCGGCCAGCATTCTTCGCTGAGCGCCACGCTCTTGCCCGGCAGCCATTCCAGGTTGCCGTGCTTGCCGACGTGGACGATGGCGTCGCTGCGCCAGTGCTCGCGCAGCCACAGGTAGAACGCCAGGTAATAGTGTGGCGGCACCAGGTCCGGGTCGTGGTAGTTGGCCTTCTGGTCGAGGTGGTAGCCGCGCGCCGGCTGGATGCCGACGAACACCTGGCCGAGACGTACGCCGGCGATCATGAAGCGGCCCTGGCGCAGCATCGGGTCCTGCTCCGGCGCGCCCCAGCGGGCGACGATGGCCTCGCGGCTGGCCGCCGGCAGGCTCCCGAAGAAACGCTGGTAATCGGCCAGCGCCAGGCTCTGCTTCGCCGGGCGCAGCGCCCACTGGTCGGGGTCGTTGGTGACGCCCTGCCTGAGCAGGCGCATCAGCGCGTCGCCGTCGGCGGGAATGCCCTCCACCGCGTAGTCCTCGGCGCAAAGGCGGCGGAGGATTTCGATCGCCGAGGCTGGCGTATCCAGGCCGACGCCGTTGCCGAGGCGGCCTTCGCGGGTCGGATAATTCGCCAGCACCAGCGCCAGGCGCTTCTGCGGATTGGCCAGCGCGCGCAGCCGGCACCAGCGCCGCGCCAGCGCGCAGACGAAGTCGATGCGCTCCTCCAGCGGCTGGTACTCGACCACGTCGCTCTGGGTCAGCGCGCTGCGCACGCCGAAGCCCTTGAAGCTCACCGCGCGGCTGATGATGCGTCCGTCGACTTCCGGCAGGGCCACGTGCATGGCCATGTCGCGCGGCGCCAGGCCGTGCGGGTCGGCGCGCCAGCTCTGCTGGTTGCCGCCGGAAAGCACCACCTGCAGCACCGGGATGTCGCCGGCCAGGGCGTGGTCGCCGGGATCGTCCATCGCCGACTGGGAGAACGCCGTGGTGTTCAGGATCAGCGCCACGTCATTGGCTGCGCAGAGCTCGCGCAGGCTGCCCAGGCACAGCGCATCTTTCAGCGACAGCAACGCGATCGGCAGCGGGTTCAGCCCCTGCGCCAGCAGGCGCTCGCAGAGCGCGGCGAACACCCGCGTGTTACCCGCCTGCAGGTGCGCGCGGTAGAACAGCAGCGCCACGCAGGGCGCGCCGGCGATCCACCGGGCCTGCCAGTCGGCGACGCCGGCGTTGTCCCGCGCGGGATGGAACACCGCGATCGGCGGCAGCGCGCGCGGCGGGCGTGGTGCCATGTCGAGACCGAAGAACTGCGCGCCGATGAAGCGGTACAGCTCGCGCGCATTGCCCGCGCCGCCCTCGCGCAGGTAGCGCCAGAGCGTGTGGCAGGTCGGCGCGTCGGCGGTACTCAGCGCGGTGAGGTTGGGGTCCTCGCTCATGTCGCCGGAGAACATCGCCAGGGCGATGCCCTTGCGCCGGCACAGCGCGACCACCTGCTCGGTGCCGTACGGCCAGTAGCTTTCACCGCCCAGGTGATCGATGACGATCAGCCGCGCGTGTTGCAGCACCTCGTCCAGGTACAGGTCGATGGAGGCGTGCTGGCGCAGGTGCATCAGGTTCGCCAGGCGCACCGAGGGATACGCCACGTCCGGCTCGGCGGCCTGCGGATGGGTCGCGGCGAGCAGTGCCAGGGTGGTGTCGGCGGCGCTGAGGATGACGATGTCCGCCGGGTCCTGTTCGAGGCGGGTGATGATCGCCCCGCTCTCGTCCACGTATCCGCCGGGCAGCGCCGTCAGCATGTGCATCGGTCAGCCCTCGACCACGGCGGCCTGCAGTGCATCCTGCAGAAGCTGGGCATCCAGCGCCTGGCCGATCAGCACTAGGTGCGTTGAGGGCGTCTCGTCGGCGCTCCAGCGGCGGTCGAAATAACTGTCGAAACGCTGGCCGACGCCATGCACGACCAGCCGCATCGGCTTGCCCGGCAGCGCCACGAAGCCCTTGATGCGGTAGATCGCGTGCCCTTCGACCAGCTCCTGCAGGGTCGCCAGCAAGCGCTCGCGGTCCACCGATGGCAGCTTCACCACCACCGAATCGAACAGGTCATGATCATGGTCATCGCCGTGCTCGTGTTCCTCGCCCTCTTCGTGATCGTGGTGGCTTTCGCGCAGGTGGATGGTCTCCTCCGAGGCGCTGGACAGGCCGAGGATCAGCTCCAGATCGAGGCGCCCGTTGTCGCTGGCGATCACCTTGACCTGCGCCGGCAGCTCCTCGCGCACCAGCGCGGTGACCTGCTCGACGGCGGCCGGCGCGACCAGATCGGTCTTGCTCAGCACCACCAGGTCGGCGGCCATCAGTTGGTCCTCGAACAGCTCGTGCAGCGGCGACTCGTGATCCAGGTTGGGATCGGCGCGGCGCTGCTCGTCCACTGCCTGCGGGTTGGCGGCGAACTGCCCGGCGGCCGCGGCCGGCACGTCGACCAGCGTGACCACCGCATCGACGGTGCAGGCGTTCTTGATCTCCGGCCAGTGGAAGGCCTGCACCAGCGGCTTGGGCAGCGCGAGGCCGGAGGTCTCGATGAGGATGTGGTCGATGTCGCCGCGGCGCTCGATCAGCTCGCGCATCACCGGGTAGAACTCCTCCTGCACGGTGCAGCACATGCAGCCGTTGGACAGCTCGTAGAGCTGGCCGGCCTGCTCCATGCCGTCCTCGTCGCAACCGATGCCGCAGCCGCGCAGGATGTCGCCGTCGATGCCCAGCTCGCCGAATTCATTGACGATCACCGCAATGCGGCGGCCATCGGCGTTCTCCAGGATGTGGCGCAGCAGCGTGGTCTTACCGCTGCCGAGAAANNCACCGATCCACCGGGCGGTGTCGCGGTAGATGAAAAAATCGCTCCACCGGACACCGCCTGGCGGGTTACGCAGCGGTAACCCTGTGCGTTGCGGCCAGTCATCCTGCGCATGCGCCGCTAACCCACCCTACGGTTTCGTGTGTGGATGACCACTCACCCGCGCTTGCGCTCATTGCTCGAACACCGGAATGCGCGCGATGAACTTGCCCTTGATGCCGGCCGGCCAGGTGCGGAACGGCACCTGGCCGGTGTCGGATTGCTGGTGCTTGCGCGCGTAGTCGAGCAGCGCCTCGGCGGCGTCCTCGTCGGCGGCGAGGTCGCCGAGCACGTAGCCGATCTTGCCCGGCC
>DIEE01000137.1:0-330 GCA_002418465.1 Pseudomonas sp. UBA5782
GCAGGGCGTCGGCGAGTTGCTGCTGGCCGTTGCCGCCGACACCGGCGACGCCGAGAACCTCGCCAGCGCGCACGCGCAGGCTGACCCCGTCGATGCCGACGCCACCGTCGGCGCGGCTGACGCGCAGCTGGTGGGCGATCAGCAGGTCGGCGCCGTTGCTGATCAGCGTGGACGGCGTGCGCTCCGGGCCGGCCTTCTGTTCGCCGACCATCAGCCGGGCGATTTCTTCCATGGAAAGGCTGGTGGTGGGCAGGTTGGCGGCCACCGTGCGGCCCTGGCGCATCACCGTCAGGCGGTGGCTGTGGCCGATCACTTCGCGCAGCTTGTGGG
>DIEE01000137.1:490-16680 GCA_002418465.1 Pseudomonas sp. UBA5782
AGCGCGGCGCTGGCCTCGGCGGCGTTGCGCAAACCCTTGCGCCCGCCGGCGGCGAGCAGCAGGTTCTCCACCACGCTGAAGCGCTCCACCAGGCGAAAATGCTGATGGACCATGCCGATCCCGGCGGCGCTGGCATCGCCCGGACGGCGAATGGCCAGGCGCTCGCCCTGCAGGCGAATCTCGCCTTCATCGGCCAGGTAGACCCCGGTGAGGATGTTCATCAGGGTCGACTTGCCGGCGCCGTTCTCGCCCAGCAGCGCGTGTACCTCGCCGCGCTCCAGCTGCAGGCCGACGCCGTCGAGCACCGTGCGCTCGCCGAAGCGCTTGCTCAGCCCGCGCAGTTCCAGGAACACCGGGGCCGAGGCCGCCGGCATGGCTGTCACTTGACGCTCCCGACGGTGCCCTTGACCAGGTAATCCATGTTCCAGATCGCCGCGTCGTCCAGCGTCGCGCCGGCGGCCACGGCTTCATCGCCGTTCTGTTTGAACAGCGGGCCGCTGAACGGCGAGAAGCTGCCGGCGATGATCTTCGCGCGCGCGGCGTCGATCTTCGCGCGCGCCTCGGCGGGCACCTTGTCGCTCAGCGGGGTGATGTCCACCACGCCCTCGGCGAGGCCGGGGAAGGCGCCGTATTCGTTCGGTACCCAGCTGCCGTCGACGATCTGGCGGATGGTCGGCACCAGGTATTTGTCCCAGTGGAAGACCACCGAGGTCAGGTGGCCCTTGGGTGCCATCTTGCTCATGTCCAGCTGGAAGCCGACCGAGGCCTTGCCGGCCTTTTCCGCGGCGGTGAAGGGGCCGGCCGAGGACAGGTTGTTGGCGATCACGTCGGCGTTCTGCTCGAGGATCGACTTGGCCGCCTGGCTTTCCTTGGCCGGGTCCCACCAGGAGTTGGTGTAGAGGGCGATGGTCTTGATCGTAGGGTCGACCGACTGCGCGCCGAGGGCGAAACCGTTGATGTCCCAGTTCACCGGCGCCACCGGGAAGCCGCCGAGCATGCCCAGGGTCTTGTTCGGGCTGACCGAGGCGGCGGCGATACCGGCCAGGTACCAGGCCTGGTAGGTGCGCGGATAGAAGCTTTCCAGGTTGGCCGCGTTGGTCGTGCCGGAAGCGGCGAGGAAGGCCACTTGCGGGTACTTCCTGGCCGCTTCGAGTACGCCGTCGGAGTAGCCGAAGGAGGTGGTGACGATGATGTTGAAGCCGCGCTGCACGTAGAGGTCGATGGCATTCTTCAGCGCGGTCGACTCCTCGGGAATGCTCTCCGCCACCGCGATCGGGTAGCCGAGTTCGCTGGCCACCTGCTGACGGCCGTTGTCGATGGATTCGTTCCAGCCGCCGTCCTTAACGGTGGCGGCATAGATGAAGGCGATCTTCGGCTTGCCGGCCAGCTTGAAGGCTTCGGCAGCGTGGGCGGGCGCCAGGGCGAGCAGCGCGGTGGAGGCCAGCAGGCCGATGCAGGCGCGGTGCAGTCGAGCGGGAAGACGGTGGTGCATGGCGGATTCCTTTTCAGAGGGTTTGGCTGTCGTCTTTTTGGCGATGGAAATAGGTGTGGTCGAAGCGCGAACGGATGTAGTCGCCGGCGCTGATCGGCGGGTACTGCGCCGGCCAGTCCGGGTTCTGGCAGCTCGGCAGCACCTCGATCAGGCTCTGCGAGTCGGGGCCGAAGAAGAACGGGATCGAGTAGCGCTGGCGGCCCGAGGCGTTGATCGCGCGGTGCAGCGTCGAGGCGAAGTAGCCGTTGGTCCAGCGCGCCATCAGGTCGCCGACGTTGACGATGAAGCAGCCGGGAATCGGCAGCGCCTGGATCCACTCGCCGGCGCTGTTGAGCACCTGCAGGGCGGGGACTTCGTCGGTACGCAGGATGGTGAAACACTCGTAGTCGGAGTGCGCGCCGATGCCGATCTGCGCATCGTCGATGGCGCCGCTCTGGCTTGGGTAGGAAAGCACGCGCATGTGCGCCATCGGCTTGTTCAGGTAGTTCTCGAAGAACTCCTCGTCCAGTTCCAGCGCCAGGGCGAAGGCGGCGAAGATGCGCCGGCCGAAGTCCAGCATGGCGGCGTGATAGGCGAGCAGCGCCGGCTTGAAGCCGGGCAGTTGCTCGGGCCACTGGTTGGGGCCGTAGCCGAACACGCCGGCCAGCACGTCGNNCCCTCGTGCAGGTCGCCCTGGCCTTCCTCGTTGGTGTTCTCGCCAAGCATCGGCGTGTAGCCGCGCATGTTCGGCGAGCGGTCGATGTTCACCGCCTGCTTCACCTCCAGTGGCAGGTCGAAGAAACGGTGGGCGGCGCCGAAGGTGGCGTCGATCACCGCGTCCGGCACGCCATGCCCACTGGCGTAGAAGAAGCCGACTTCGGTGCAGGCCTTGCGCACCGCCTCGCCGACCTGCTGGCGGGCCAGTGGGTCGCTGCCGTACATCGCGGAGAAGTCGATGACGGGGATTTCCGAAAAAGGCAATTGGCGCGCCTCCAGGCCCGAGGCGCTGAAGCTGCGGGGGCCGTTGCCGGTTCTTACGGTCTGCATGGGTACGTCCCTGAAGTGAACGCCGGGCTCAGGCGCGGCTGGTACTGGCGCTGCGCGTGGCCAACTGGCGCAGCTGGAACAGCACGACATAGGCCAGCGCGGCGACGAGGATGCCGACGATGGGCGCGACCCACGGCGAGACGTAGGCGCAGAGCGCACCGATGAAGTAGGCGGCGAGGCCGACGGCGTTGAACTTCGGTAGGCTCACGTCGGCCAGGCGCGGGTAGCGCTGCTTATGCCCGTAGAAGTAGTCGGCCATGATCACGCCGCCGATCGGCGGGATGATCGAGCCGAGCAGGATCAGGAACGGGATCAGCATCTCGTACATGCCGCCGATCGCCAGCAGGGTGCCGATGCCGGCACCGACCACGGTGATCAGCTTGCGCCGCTCGCTGCGCAGCAGGTTGCAGCCGGCGGCGGCGAAGTTGTAGATGGTGTTGTCCTGGGTGGTCCACAGGTTGAGGAAGAGCATCAGCACGGCGACCATCGACAGGCCCTGCAGCACCAGTACTTCGACCACGTCGGGCTGTTGGTAGACGATCGCGCCATAGGCACCGGTGACGATCATCAGGCCGTTGCCGAGGAAAAACCCGATCATGCTGGAAAGCATCGCCACCCGGCCGTTGCGGGCGAAGCGCGTCCAGTTGGTGGCCTGGGTGGCGCCGCTGACGAAGGTGCCGAAGATCATGGTGATCGCCAGGTTCATGCTCATGCTTTCCTGCGGCTCGATGGCCAGCAGGGCGTCGAGGCCGCCGACCTTGCCGGTGGCCAGCCACAGCGACCAGACCAGGAACACGCACATGGCCGGCACGGCGACGCGCGAAAGCAGGTCGAGGCCCTTGTAGCCGACGAACGCGGTGATGCAGAAGCCGAAGCCGAACAGCACCATCAGCGGCACGGTCCAGCCTTCCGGAAGGCCGAGGATCTTCACCAGCGCCAGGGCCATGGTCGCGGTGCCCCAGGCGTACCAGCCGACCTGGGTGAAGCCGAGCAGCACGTCGGACAGCTTGCTGCCCACCTCGCCGAAGCAGAAACGGCCCATCAGCACCGAGTTCAGCCCGCTGCGGCAGGCAATCAGGCCGAGCACGGCGGCGTAGGCGCCGAGCAGCAGGTTGCCGATGACCGCGGCCCAGATCAGCGTCTTGAAGTCGAAGGCCATGCCGATCTTGCCGCCGGCGAACATGGTGGCGGTGAAGAAGGTGAAGCCGAACAGCATGATCGAGGTGGAAAACAGTCCTTTGCGTGCCCCGGCCGGGACCTCGCTGAGGGGGTAGTCGTTACCGCTGTCGGGTGCCTGAGCCATGTCCGTGTCCTCCTGCCGTGATTGGGGTGTGGCCACGGCGATTGCGAAGGCTGTGCCAGTTCGGAGCCAGGAAACGAAGAAAATGGAATGTTGTTCAGGCTGACGGGGCGAATTGTGCGTTTTGCACAATGAAATGAGGATTTTTTGCAAAATCGGCGTGAATGCTTGTGCGATATGGCCAGGTCGTGGGCCGGGCTGGTGCGCCGCGCCGCGGCATTGCACCAGTTGGGGCCGGCAAGCGGTCGCGGTGCGTGGGCGCACCGCGAAGGGGTCAGCCGATGCGGATCGGCGGCAGCTCGGTCAGGGCGATGTCCAGCGATTCGGTCGGCGCCATCACCTCGGCTTCGCCATCGACTACTTTCTTGCCGTCCTGGTTGATCACCCGGGTGGCGATGCGCACGCGGTTCTTCGGCAGTTTCTCGAGGATTTCCAGCTCTACGGTGAGGGCGTCGCCGAGTTTCACCGGGCGGGTGAATTTCAGGCTCTGGCCCAGGTAGATGGTGCCCGGTCCGGGCAGTTCGCAGGCGATCGCCGCGCTGATCAGCGCGCCGCTGAACATGCCGTGGGCGATGCGCTCCTTGAACTGGGTGCCGGCGGCGTAGGCGGCGTCCAGGTGCACCGGGTTGCGGTCGCCGGAAACCGCGGCGAACAGCTGGATGTCGCGTTCCTCGACGGTTTTCTCGTAGCGCGCGGTCTGGCCGATTTCGAGGCTGTCGTAGGGGAAGTTGCGGAGCTGGGTCATGGGATGTCCTTGGCAGAAGAATCGAGGGCCTGTTGCAGCCAGTCGATGAGGAAGGCGGTCACCTCGTCGCGATTGGTCTCGTTGAGCATTTCGTGACGGGCGTCCGGGTAGATTTTGAGTTGCACCTTGCGCAGGCCGGCGCGTTGCAGCGCTTCGGCGAGGTCTTCCAGGCGCTCGCCGTCGCTGACCGGGTCGCAGTCGCCACCGATTACCAGCAGCGGCAGGCGCGCATCGATCTGCGCCAGCTTCTCCGGCGGGGTGATTTCCTGCAAACCACCGAGCAGGTCCAGCCACAGGCGGTTGGTGCAGCGAAAACCACACAACGGGTCGGCGATGTAGGCGTCGACTTCCGCCGGATCGCGGCTGAGCCAGTCGAAGGCGGTGCGGTTCGGCTTGAAGGCCTTGTTGAAGGAGCCGAACGAGAGGAAGTCTATCAGCGCGCTGCGCCCGGTCGGGCCCTGGCGCCAGCGCTCGAAACGCGCCACCTGGCGCGCCGCGCGGTACAGCGAGACCGGCTGGTAGTTGGAGCCGGAGAGGATCGCGCCGCTCACCGCGCAGCTGTGCTGCATCAGGTACGCCTGGGCAATGTAGCTGCCCATGCTGTGGCCGAGCAGGAAGATCGGCGTCTGCGGGTGCTGCTGGCGGATGTGGTGGTTGAGCGCGGCGAGGTCGTCGATCACCCGCTGCCAGCCGTCCTTCACCGCGTAGTCGCCGAGGATGCCGCGCTGCGCGGTCTGGCCGTGGCCGCGCTGGTCGTGGGCATACAGCTCGAAGTCGGCGGCGACCAGCGCAGCGCCGAAGCGCGCGTAGCGGCCCGAGTGCTCGGCCATGCCGTGGGCGAGCATCAGGATGGCTTTCGGCGGCTGTTCGGCGAACCAGCGCTGAACGTGGAGCGGGGCGGCATCGCTGGTGGTGAGCCAGAAGGCGTCGTGGCGCATGGCATTCTCGAACCGGAGGTGGCGGCATTTTGCATGTGTCGGCGCGCGGCGCAAGTCGCCGCTGCCGGCTTGAGCATAGCCACTGGGCGAGGTAGCAGCCCGCGGCGAAGCCGGCAAGATTCACGCGGTCTATGGCGATTTGCGCTGTCCGGCCCAACTGCTAACTTCCGGACAGGCCCGCACGAGCGGGCGCGACACTTTCAGGGCCAAGGAGACAATAACAATGCAGCCTGATTTCTGGAGCGACAAACGTCCGGCCGGAGTGCCCGGTTCGATCGACTCGACGGCCTACGCGTCCGTTGTCGAAGTGTTCGAGCGCTCGTGCAAGCAGTTCGCCGACCGCGCGGCGTTCAGCAACCTCGGCGTCACCCTCAGCTACGCCGAACTCAATCGCCAGGCCGCCGCCTTCGCCTGCTACCTGCAGAAACACACCGACCTGCAACCTGGCGACCGCATCGCCGTGCAGATGCCGAACATCCTGCAGTACCCGATCGCCGTGTTCGGCGCCCTGCGCGCCGGGCTGGTGGTGGTCAACACCAACCCGCTTTACACCGCCCGCGAGATGCGCCACCAGTTCAAGGACGCCGGCGTGCGCGCGCTGGTCTACCTGAACATGTTCGGCAAGCTGGTCGAGGAGGTGCTGCCCGATACGCAGATCGACTACCTGATCGAGGCGCGCATGGGCGACATGCTGCCGAGCCTCAAGGGGCTGCTGGTCAACACCGTGGTGAAGAAGGTCAAGAAGATGGTCCCGGACTATCGCCTGCCGCAGGCGGTGCCGTTCAAGGAGGCGCTGCGCCGGGGCCAGGGCCACGGGCTGAAGCCGGTGAGCATCGGTCTCGACGACATCGCCGTGCTGCAATACACCGGCGGCACCACCGGCGTGGCCAAGGGCGCCATGCTCACCCACGGCAACCTGGTGGCGAACATGCTGCAGGTGGACGCCTGCATGAAGCAGCTCGGCCCGGACGGCAAGCCGCTGATGAAGGTGGGCGAGGAGGTGATGATCGCGCCGCTGCCGCTTTACCACATCTATGCCTTCACCGCGAACTGCATGTGCATGATGCTCAACGGCAACCACAACGTGCTGATCACCAACCCGCGCGACATCGGTGGCTTCATCACGGAGCTGAAGAAGTGGCGTTTCTCCGCGCTGCTCGGGCTGAACACCCTGTTCGTCGCGCTGATGGATCATCCCGAGTTCAAGAGCCTGGACTTCTCCAACCTCAAGCTGACCAACTCCGGCGGCACCGCGCTGGTCAAGGCCACTGCCGACCGCTGGCAGCAGATCACCGGCTGCATGGTGGTGGAAGGCTACGGCCTCACCGAGACTTCGCCGGTGGCCAGCACCAACCCCTACGGCAACAAGGCGCGCCTGGGCACGGTGGGCATTCCGGTGGTCGGCACCGCCTTCAAGGTGATCGACGACGACGGCAACGAGCTGCCGCTGGGCGAGCGTGGCGAGCTGTGCATCAAGGGTCCACAGGTGATGAAGGGCTACTGGCAGCGCGAGGAAGCCACCGCCGAGGTGCTCGACGCCGAGGGCTGGCTGAAGACCGGCGACATCGCGGTGATCGATCCGGACGGCTACACGCGGATCGTCGACCGCAAGAAGGACCTGATCATCGTCTCCGGCTTCAACGTCTATCCCAACGAGATCGAAGAGGTGGTGATGGCGCATCCGGGCGTCGCCAGCTGCGCCGCCATCGGCGTCGAGGACGAGCGCTCCGGCGAGGCGGTCAAGCTGTTCGTCGTGCCGCGCGAGGGCGGGGTCAGCGTCGAGGAGCTCAAGGCCTACTGCAAGGCCAACTTCACCGGCTACAAGGTGCCCAAGCACATCGTTCTCAGGGACGCCCTGCCGATGACGCCGGTGGGCAAGATCCTCCGGCGCGAGCTGCGCGATATCGCCTGAGTTGCGTCTGCAAAGGGCATTTCGGGCAACAGCGGGATGGTGACCAGATGTTTGCATCTGGTCATTTTGGTTACTGGTTAGGCAGTTGTTGGTGCTGGTGGGCTATCGGCAAAGCTGCTACGCTCGGCGCGATTTTTTGCCCTCCTGCGAGGGCAGGTGCGCAGACACAATAACCAATCGCCTCAAAGGCGATGAGACCAGCTGTTGCTTAGGAGTGGGCTTCCATGATCGAAAACTTCTGGAAGGACAAGTACCCGGCGGGCATCCCTGCTGAAATCAATCCCGATCAGTACCCGAATATCCAGGCGGTGCTGAAAGAGTCCTGCCAACGCTTCGCCGACAAGCCCGCCTTCAGCAACCTCGGCAAGACCCTCACCTACGGCGAGCTGTACGAGCTTTCCGGCATCTTCGCCGCCTACCTGCAGAATCACACCGACCTGCAGCCCGGCGACCGCATCGCCGTGCAGCTGCCCAACGTGCTGCAGTACCCGGTCGCCGTGTTCGGCGCCATGCGTGCCGGTCTGGTGGTGGTCAACACCAACCCGCTGTACACCGCGCGGGAGATGGAACACCAGTTCAACGACTCCGGCGCCAAGGCGCTGGTGTGCCTGGCCAACATGGCCCACCTGGCCGAAGACGTACTGCCGAAGACCGGCGTGCGCCACGTCATCGTCACCGAAGTCGGCGACCTGCTGCCGCCGCTCAAGCGCCTGCTGGTCAACAGCGTCGTCAAGTACGTGAAGAAGATGGTCCCGGCCTTCAACCTGCCGCAGGCGGTCAGGTTCAACGATGCCTTGGCCAAGGGCCGCGGCAAGGCGCTGCGCGAATCCGCTCCGCAGAGCGGCGACGTCGCCGTGCTGCAATACACCGGCGGCACCACCGGCGTGGCCAAGGGCGCGATGCTCACCCACCGCAACATCATCGCCAACATGCTGCAGTGCAAGGTGCTGATGGGCGCCAACCTCAACGAGGGTTGCGAGATCCTCATCGCGCCGCTGCCGCTGTACCACATCTATGCCTTCACCTTTCACTGCATGGCGATGATGCTGATCGGCGGGCACAACATCCTTGTCACTAACCCGCGCGATCTGCCCGGCACGGTGAAGGAACTCGGCAAGTGGAAGTTCACCGGCTTCGTCGGCCTGAACACCCTGTTCGTCGCGCTGTGCAACAACGAAGACTTCCGCCGCCTCGACTTCAGCGCATTGAAGGCCACCTTCTCCGGCGGCATGGCGCTGCAACTGGCCACCGCCGAGCGCTGGAAGGAGGTCACCGGCTGCGGCATCTGCGAAGGCTACGGCATGACCGAGACCAGCCCGGTGGCCACGGTCAACCCGTTCCAGCACATCCAGGTCGGCACCATCGGCATCCCGGTGCCCTCGACCCTGTGCAAGGTCATCGACGACGAAGGCAACGACCTGCCGCTCGGCGCCATCGGCGAGCTGTGCATCAAGGGCCCGCAGGTGATGAAGGGCTACTGGCAGCGCGAGGAGGCCACCGCCGAGGTGCTCGACGCCAATGGCTGGCTGAAGACCGGCGACATCGCGGTGATCCAGGACGACGGCTACCTGCGCATCGTCGACCGCAAGAAGGACATGATCATCGTCTCCGGCTTCAACGTGTACCCGAACGAGCTGGAAGACGTGCTCGCCACCCTGCCGGGCGTGCTGCAGTGCGCCGCCATCGGCGTGCCGGACGAGAAATCCGGCGAGGCGATCAAGGTCTTCGTGGTGGTCAAACCGGGCGAGAGCCTGACCAAGGACCAGGTCATGCAGCACATGCACGACAACGTCACCGGCTACAAACGCCCCAAGTCCGTGGAATTCCGCGATGCGCTGCCGACCACCAACGTCGGCAAGATCCTGCGCCGCGAACTGCGCGACGAAGAGCTGAAGAAACTCGGCAAGAAATAAGCGTCCGCCGCTCGAACAAGCCCCGCCCCGTGCGGGGCTTTTTCGTTGCGCCGGAGGGCGCTGCGACAGGCTGACGCAGACATGCCGTTCGTCGTCCTGGCAGCGTCGCTTTTTGTCAGAATCGCCGCTTCGTGACGAGCCGCCCTGGCCTCGGCACCGCTCTACAAGGAATGTTCCATGCTCGGATTAAGACTGCGCCCCAAAGTCCTGCTGCTGGTCCTGGTGCCCAGCTTTCTGCTTTCCCTGCTGCTCGGAGGCCTGTCGGTCTGGATGCTCCAGGGCGTCGCCGCGCAGCAGGAGGTCGATACCCGCAACAGCCTGATCGAAGCCCGGCGGGTGGAGATCGAGCATTACGTGCAGGTCGCGCGCAAGGCGATCGCGCCGCTATACGAGGCCTCGGTAGAGGGCGACCTGGATGCCCGCGCGCGCGCCGTCGAGCTGCTGCAGAGCCTCGGATACGGCAAGGACGGCTACTACTGGGGCTACGACGAGCGCGCCGTGCGGCTGTTCCAGGGCAGCACCGGCGACAAGGTCGGGCAGAGCTTCGAGGATTTCCGCGATCCGCAGGGCGTCTATGCCATCCGCGAACTGGTGCGTGCCGGCCGCGACGGCAGCCATTACGTCGACTACAGCTTCGTGCTCGGCGACGGCTCGACCCTGGTGCCGAAGATCGGTTACTCCGAATACCTGCCCAAGTGGCACATGGTCTTCGGCACCTCGATGAACCTGGACGGCATCGAACGCGAAGTCCAGGCCATCCGCGCGCACTTCGGCAAGCGCATCGACCAGCTGACCTGGCTGATGATCGGCAGCGCCGTTGGCTTGCTGGTGCTGATCGCCATCGCCGCGCTGTACCTCTCCGGAACCCTGTTGCGGCCGCTGTTGCGGATCAAGGCGAGCCTCGACGAAGTGGCCCGTGGCGATGGCGACCTCACCCAGCGCCTGCCGGTGACCAGCGCCGACGAGCTGGGCGAACTGGCCGGCGCGTTCAACCGTTTCGTCGAGAAGATCCAGGCGCTGGTGCGCCAGGTCAGCAGCACCTCCGCCGAGCTTTCCAGGCTGGTGGAAGCGGTGACCAGCCAGGCGCATCGCTCGGAGCAGGCGATGGACCGCCAGCGCCAGGAGACCGACCAGGTCGCCACGGCGATCAACGAGATGTCCGCGGCCGCCCAGGAAGTCGCCAGCAGTGCGCAGCGCGCTTCGGTGGCGGCGCAGGAAACCGACCAGCAAGGCCAGCAGGCGCGCGGCGTGGTGGAGCAGAGCATCGTGCAGATCCACAGCCTGGTGGAAGACGTGCGCGCCAGCGGCAGCGTGATCGACGGGCTGCACGGCGACGTACAAGGCATCGTCGGGGTGCTCGAGGTAATCCGTTCGATCGCCGACCAGACCAATCTGCTGGCGCTCAATGCCGCGATCGAGGCCGCACGCGCGGGCGAGGCGGGCCGCGGTTTTGCCGTGGTTGCCGATGAGGTGCGCACGCTGGCGCAGCGTACGGCGGAGTCGACCGCCGAGATTCACCAGATCATCGATACCGTGCAGACCGGCGCGTCCAACGCGGTCCGCGCCATCGAGGGCGGACAGGCGCGCAGCGAGCAGGGCGTCGAGCAGGTCACCCAGGCCGGCGCGATGCTGCAGGTGATCGCCGAAGCGGTCGAGGCGATTCGCGAGATGAACCAGCAGATCGCCACGGCCGCCGAGGAGCAGACCGCCGTAGCCGAGGACATCTCGCGCAACCTGACCGAAATCACCGCTATCGCCAGTGCCAACGAGGAGAACGTGCAGCGTACCGGGCAAGCCAGCAACGATCTTCACGGTCTGTCGAAGGACCTCACCCAGGTCACCGCCCGGCTGGAGTCCGGCCGCTGACTCCGTTCGTCCTGATTCGATACAGCGGGCGGTTCGCTGCCGTCGGCCCGCAGTGAACGCGAGGCGCGCGTCGTCCTCCAATGCATACCGGCCTGTTACGGGCCGCATGGAGGTCGCTATGGATACCGAATCGAACAGAAAAGGCCATCAGGATCTGGGCGAAGGCTCGCTGATCAACGATCCCGGCAACGAAGACCCCGGCTCGGTAGGCCGGGATGCACCGGTGCCGCTCAAGGAGCAGCCCGGCGCCAAACCACCGATGCAGAAGCAGATCGAGCCGCCCTACGACGTGTCCGATGCGCGCATCGGCGGCAGGGATCGCACACCGGGAAGTTGACGACGTTCAGCGCCGATCCATCGATGCACGAAAGCCCCGCCACTGCGGGGCTTTTTGTTGGCTGTCGCATACGGCACGGCTGCGGTGCCTGGCGTGCTCCTTGCACCGGGCCCTGAACGTGCGGGTGTATGCCATTTCTTTGGCGGGAGCCCGCTTCAGGATGAGGGACCCAGCATGAGCATCATTTCCGGCGGCGTGGCGGGCTATTACTCGGCGAATGCGGCATCGCTGTACGGCCAGAAGACCAGTGCCTCGAGCGGTCTGGAGGCGCTGAGCGCAACCTTGACGAATGCGTCGGCAACGGCAACGTCGGCGAGTTCGTCGACGGTTTCGCTTTCCAGTGCGGGTCAGCAGTCCAATGCCTTGAGCAACTACTACGCGCAGTTTTTCCCCGTGCGAAGCGGGATGAGCGCGGATGCGCTGGTCAGAAGCGTGATCAGCCCGGGGGCGACATCCAGTTCCCAGGGCAAGACCCTGCCGGAGGTCGCCACTGACGCGCGCAGCCGACTGGACGCCAACTACGCGACGATGAAAGCCAGTGGCACCGCTTACGATCCGAATAGCCAGGACAACGTCGACAACATCTCGCTGATGGGCAATCTCGACCGGCGTTCGCTGTACGCGGTGAGCGCGAACGTCGACGGGCTCTTTACCGATCAGGAGCAAAGCGTCGCCGGTTCGCTGATGAAACAGCAGCTGTCGCTGGCGATGGGCGAATTCGTCGGCCCGGCGGGCAGCGAGGCGGAATTCGTCGACCCGTTCGCCGGCGACGAGACGGCGCGCAACCTGGCCGGGGCGAAATTCCTTTCGGCCGTCAGCAGCGACGAGAAATCGTCGGCGCAATGGAGCCAGGCCAAGGCGCCCATCGAGACCGCCCTGCGTTCGGCGGCGCTGAAGGAGCAGGTTGCCAAGCCGCTGCCGAACCTGTTCGACATGTTGTCGTCGTCCAACAAGGAACGTGGCTCGGATTCCAGCGAGACGGGTTTTCCTTCCTTGCAGAACATCCAGTCCACCAACAGCTCGCTGCTGGCGCGGGCTTGATGGGTCTGTGAGCGTGGATTGGTTTGGAGGGCTAGCGGCTCACCAATCTTTGGTTTGGCAATTATCGGGCTGCCTGGCGGCTCTCAATCCTGGTTAAAACTGAGCGGGTATCGGCTATGGGCTATCGAGTGATAGGGGCTACGCGCGTTTGGTCTAGCGCTGTGCAGGACGGGGAAGGCATCAAGGCGTTCGTCATGCTCAGGGGGCGAACGGCGGAGCAGTCGGCGGCCTTCCAGGTAACCCATACCAAGGACTTTTCCAGTCTTGTGGAAGCCGAGGGAGCCGCGGCTGCGATAATCGATCGGATTGCCGGTATCGAGGGCGAAGAGATCCATTTCCACTGAAGTTCTGTCGGATTTCGTTCGCGGTCGATTGTCGACAATGACTGCTGGCTATACAGTGTCACCGCGGCATCCAGCCGCGGGCCGCGTGCGGTCTGTCTTGCAGCAGGGTTTTGTAGTTGAGCGATCTGAGTTTGTCCGAGGACGACGTGCGCCAAGCACTGGGTCTCATCCCCGCCGCACCAAAAAAACAGAAAGAAAAGGCACCCAACCCCTTCACCTATACGCTGGTCGAGCTGAGCGTCCGCAAGAATGGCGGTCCGCCGTTCCGTTTCACGCATCGTTCGCGCTCGATCAGCCGGCTGACCGCGCAGCTTGAGGCCGAAAAGGCCGCCCGTGCGCAGGGGCTTGAGGTCTGGGTGCTACTGGATATCCGCCAGGAGTCCGAGTAGCCGCCTCTCGGCGCTGCCGAATGGGTAATGAGAAAGCCCGGTCAATTGACCGGGCTTTTCTTCGTCATTCGATCGACTTGGCCTGTTCGACGCCGGCGGAAGTCAGCTTGATCGGCAAATCCAGCGAGTGATCGTTCACGGCGCCCGGCATGATGCTGCCGCCCTGGATCAGCCCGCGCTGCTGCAGGTCCGCCAGGCAATCCACGACCGCCTGCTGGCCGCGGTAATTATCGAGCACTTCCTTGCCCAGTCCGGCGGGATGGGCATGCAGCAGTCGTGTCAGTACTTCGTTCCTGAGCGCTTGTTCGGTGGCCATGAGAGCCTCCATCAGTTGTGGATAGGTAATGCCTCATGGTTCGGACAGCTGGCGGGGTCACGGTTTCATTGAATTCGACGTGCGGGGCGTTGGTTCGCCGGCTGGTAGCTGAGTTATCGCTCAGCGGTCCATCGGCATTCCCTTGATGCGCGGCTTCTGCGGCTCTGCGGGTGGGCGTGGCGGCGGAGGAGGTGGCCACGATCCCGGTGGTTTTCCCCAGTAGCCGGGCGGCGGGTAGTAATCCTGTCGATAGGGTATGTGACGCTGATAGCCGCGGTAGCTTTCCGAAATGCTGCCTTGCGTTTCCGGCACTGGCGCCGGCTCAGGAGCAACGATGATTATCGGCCTTTGCGCGCTGGGGGCGGGCGCTTCGGCGGCAGGCGGAGGCGAAGCTTTGGGCTCCGCCATCTTTACCGGATCGCCATCGCCGCTTAGTGGCGGCGGTGCGCTCAGCTCATTGACGCTTTCGAGCTGTTGTCCGGCAGGGCAGGCGGTCTGGGTGAAGTTGACGTTGCCATCTGCATCCACGCATTTGAGAACGGTGGTGGCTTGGGCGAACAGCGGCAGGAATGCAGCGAGTGCCAGAGGTATCGATATCCGCATGAGGCCTCCCGTATTGACGGGTTCTTATCGGGTTTGATACGCCGATGGTAAATCAGATACGAGGACCGAGCGTGCGCCGCATGACAAACTTGTCGCAGGTATGCCGGGTGCATGGATTTAACTGTTTTCGGCCTTCCGCTTGTCAGCCGCCAGCGTTTCTGAAAGCATCCGCCCTCCAAAACTTCCAGTGACTCCGGTCCGGTCTGGTTGGCCCTCGGGCTCCAGCCACTGTGAGGCGGGTATACCGCCGGATCGCTTACTGGCTCATCCCAACCCACGTGGCCTTTGGTAGGGGTCACCACTAGGAGAGGAGGCGCCATGCCCATCATTACTCTTCCCGACGGCAGTCAGCGTTCATTCGATCACCCGGTATCCGTTGCCGAGGTGGCGCAATCCATTGGTGCCGGTCTGGCCAAGGCCACCGTCGCCGGCAAGGTGGACGACCGCCTCGTCGATGCCAGCGACGTCATCGAAAATGACGCGCGACTGCAGATCATCACCCCGAAGGACCAGGAAGGCGTCGAGATCATCCGCCACTCCTGCGCGCACCTGATCGGCCATGCGGTCAAGCAGCTCTATCCGACCGCGAAGATGGTGATCGGGCCGGTCATTGAAGACGGCTTCTATTACGACATCGCCTACGAGCGCCCCTTCACCCCCGATGATATGGCGGCGATCGAGCAGCGCATGCATCAGCTGATCGAGAAGGACTACGACGTCATCAAGAAGATGACGCCGCGCGCCGAAGTGATCGACGTGTTCCAGTCCCGTGGCGAGGATTACAAGCTGCGCCTGGTCGAGGACATGCCGAACGAGAAGGCCATGGGCCTCTACTACCACGAAGAATACGTGGACATGTGCCGTGGCCCGCACGTGCCCAACACGCGCTTCCTCAAGGCCTTCAAGCTGACCAAGCTGTCGGGCGCCTACTGGCGTGGCGATGCGAAGAACGAGCAGCTGCAGCGCATCTACGGCACTGCCTGGGCAGACAAGAAACAGCTGGCCGCCTACATCCAGCGGATCGAGGAGGCCGAGAAGCGCGATCATCGCAAGATCGGCAAGCGCCTCGACCTGTTCCATACCCAGGAAGAGGCGCCGGGCATGGTTTTCTGGCATCCCAACGGCTGGAGCATCTACCAGGTGCTAGAGCAGTACATGCGAGTCCTGCAGCGCGAAAACGGCTACCAGGAAGTGCGCACTCCGCAGATCGTCGATCGCGTGCTGTGGGAGAAGTCCGGGCACTGGGGTAACTACGCCGACAACATGTTCACCACCGAATCGGAAAGCCGCGATTACGCGATCAAGCCGATGAATTGCCCTTGTCACGTGCAGATTTTCAATCAGGGTCTGAAGAGCTACCGCGAGCTGCCGCTGCGTCTCGCCGAATTCGGTTCGTGCCACCGCAACGAGGCGTCCGGCGCACTGCACGGCATCATGCGCGTGCGCGGCTTCACCCAGGATGACGCACATATCTTCTGCACCGAAGAGCAGGTGAGCAAGGAGTCCGCGGACTTCATCAAGCTGACCCTGCAGGTCTACGCCGACTTCGGTTTCACCGACGTGGCCATGAAGCTGTCCACGCGGCCGGCGAAGCGCGTGGGTTCCGACGAAATGTGGGATCGCGCCGAGAAGGCGCTGGCGGACGCGCTGGATGCCTCCGGCCTGGCCTGGGAATACCAGCCGGGCGAAGGTGCTTTCTACGGTCCGAAGATCGAGTTCACGCTCAAGGACTGTCTGGGCCGGAACTGGCAATGCGGCACCCTGCAATACGATCCGAACCTGCCCGAGCGCCTGGATGCCAGCTATATCAGCGAGGACAACAGTCGCCAGCGCCCGGTGATGCTGCACCGCGCCATCCTGGGTTCGTTCGAGCGTTTCATCGGAATTCTGATCGAGCACTACGAAGGTGCCTTCCCCGCGTGGCTCGCGCCTACGCAGGCCGTGGTGATGAATATCACCGACAAGCAG
>DIEE01000101.1:0-2515 GCA_002418465.1 Pseudomonas sp. UBA5782
TCGCCGATCTCGTCGAGGAACAGCGTGTCGCCGTTGGCCAGCTCCAGCTTGCCCTTCATGCCCTTGCGGTTGGCGCCGGTGAAACTGCCGCTGCGGTAGCCGAACAGTTCGCTCTCGATCAGGCTTTCCGGGATCGCCGCGCAGTTGAGCGCGACGAAGGGCCCGCGGGCGCGCTGGCCGGCCGCATGGATGGCGCGGGCGAAGGCTTCCTTGCCGGTGCCGGTTTCGCCTTCCAGGAGAATCGGCAGGTCCTTGTCGAGCAGCTTGCGCAGGCGCCGCACGCTGGCCTGCAGGCCGGCATCGCGACCGCTGAGCTGCTCCAGATCGGGCGAGGCCGGTGTCGTCCGCTTGCGTTCCGGCGCACGCGGCGCCAAGGGCGCGCCAGCACCGGCCGGAATGTGCAACGAGACCTCGATCAGCGCTTCGTCGTCGAGGCTGCGCAGCATCAGGCTGCGCGCGCCGCCCTTGCTCAGGTCGAGCAGTTCGTCGACACGCAGCGGCAGCAGGCTGTCGATGGCCCGGCCGATCAACTGGCGGCCTTTCTGATGGGCAACGAAGGCTGCGTGGTTGGCGCCGATCACGTTGCCGCTCTCGTCCAGCGCCAGCAGCTGTTCGTTGGCTAGGTCGCTGATCTCGTCGCGCGGCTTCAGCGCCAGGGTCAGGCGGTCGCGGTAGCTGTGGCGGAAGTAGGCGTTCTCGATCATCCGCGCGTACATCACCACCAGTTGCAGGGTCAGGTGCTGGGCTTCCTTGGGCCCATCCATGTCCAGGCAGGAGGCGTTCAGGCAGCCCTTGAGCTTGCCCAGCGGATCGAAGATCGGCGACACCGAGCAGCTCATCCGCGCGTTGGCGGCGAGGAAGTGTTCGTCGCGGTGGATGGTCAGCGCGTGCTGCGAGACCAGCGCGGTGCCGATGCCGTTGGTGCCGACCACCGATTCGTCCCAGCGCGCGCCGACGATCAGCCCGGACTGGGTGTAGGGATCGCGCTGCGCCGGCAGGCGTGAATCCAGGGTGATGCCGTTCTCGTCGCTGAGAAGCACGGCGAAGCCGGCCTGGGCGACGCGCTTGGACAGGCCGGTGACGCCTTGCCCGGCGATCGCCAGGTAGTCCTGGTTGAGTTCCTGGTGACGGCGGATTTCGCTGGCGGTGAGGATGACCTTCTCGCCGCGTCCGCGCGGGTTGAGCCCGTACTGGACGATGCTGCGGTGCCAGGATTGGGCGATCACGCCCTCGGGGCGAACCGAGCGTTCGGCGAAGTGATCGAGGATGAAGCGGTTCAGGTCCTGATTGCCCGGTTGGGCCAACGGCATCGGGTTCATGGCGACTCCAGCGGCTGGCGCTCGGTCCGCCTTGCGGCTCGGACGAGCTGTCCTGTTCTTGTTGTTGCGACGCAAGCGTTTCGGTGGTGCACCTCAGCCTAACTCTACAGGCAGACCACGGCCATGCCGCCTGCCCATTGGTCGGGTTTCGCCGCCGCCGTCCCGCTGCCGAGTGCGACACCTGTCGCATCCATGCGCCAGTGTCACGGCGGGCTATTCGCCGTGGCCAAACTCCGGGTGCGACAACTCGGCCTTTTCTTGCCTGACATCAGTGTTGCGTGGCGACGCGGGGGGTAGCGTCGGTCGGGTCTATAAAACCGACCCTGCGAAAGCACAGGAGGAACACCTGATGAGCAGCACCTTCTTCATCCCCGCGGTAAACATGATGGGCAGCGGCAGTCTCGAGGAGGCCATGCTGGCCATCCGTAATTTCGGCTTCCGCCACGCCCTTATCGTCACCGATGCCGGGCTGGCCAAGGCCGGCGTGGCCGACAAGGTCGCCGCGCTGCTGTCCGCCCAGGACATCCAGTCCAGCCTGTTCGATGGCGCCCAACCCAACCCCACCGTCGGCAACGTCGAGAAGGGCCTGGCCCTGCTGCAGCAGAAAGGCTGCGACTTCGTCATCTCCCTCGGCGGCGGCTCGCCCCACGACTGCGCCAAGGGCATCGCGCTGTGCGCCAGCAACGGCGGCAAGATCGCCGATTACGAAGGCGTCGACCAGTCGGCCAAGCCGCAGCTGCCGCTGGTGGCGATCAACACCACCGCCGGCACCGCCAGCGAAATGACCCGCTTCTGCATCATCACCGACGAGAGCCGCCACGTGAAAATGGCCATCGTCGACCGCAACGTGACGCCGATCCTCTCGGTCAACGACCCGTCGCTGATGGTCGGCATGCCCGCCGGGCTGACCGCCGCCACCGGCATGGACNNCATGGACGCGCTGACCCACGCGGTCGAGGCGTACGTTTCCACCGCCGCCACGCCGATCACCGATGCCTGCGCGCTGAAGGCGGTGACGCTGATCTCGCAGAACCTGCGCAAGGCAGTCAGCGACGGCAAGAACATGGAAGCGCGCGAGGCGATGGCCTATGCGCAGTTCCTCGCCGGCATGGCCTTCAACAACGCTTCGCTGGGTTATGTGCATGCCATGGCTCACCAGCTCGGCGGTTTCTATGACCTGCCGCACGGCGTGTGCA
>DIEE01000101.1:2520-12545 GCA_002418465.1 Pseudomonas sp. UBA5782
CGGTGCTGCTGCCGCACGTGGAAAGCTTCAACGCCGCCGTCTGCCCACAGCGCCTGAGCGATGTGGCGCAGGCCATGGGAGTCGACGTGAAGGGGCTGGATGCTAATGCGGGCGCCGCGGCCTGCATCGCCGCGATCCGCGCGCTGTCGGCGGACGTCAACATCCCGGCCGGGCTGATCGCCCTTGGTGCCAAGGCCGAGGACATCCCGATCCTCGCCGCCAATGCGCTGAAGGACGCCTGCGGCCTGACCAACCCGCGCCCGGCCAGCCAGGCCGAGATCGAGGCGATCTTCCACGCCGCGCTGTAAGCGCAACGGCTGGACGANNCGCGGCTTCGGCCGCGTTTTTTATGCCTGCGAAATGCCGGCGAAGGCCGCGGGACGCTTGGCGGCGACACAGCTGTAGCAGCTCTGCAGCAGTTGTTGCCGGCGATATGGCCGGGGCACTACCGAAGCAGGTCGCTGTCTGCTTCCAAAGTACCATTTCGCTTTTTGCGAAATGGCGCGAACGTTGCGGACCGGAGTTTTTCCGGCCCATAAATCGAAGAGAGGAAACGCCATGTGGACTAAGCCCGAGTACACCGACCTGCGCATTGGCTTCGAAGTGACCATGTACTTCGCCAACCGCTGATCCGCTCCGCCCCGGCCTCGCCGGGGCTTCCCGCAAGGGTTCCCCATGCATATCCAGATTCTCGGTTCCGCGGCGGGTGGTGGCTTTCCGCAGTGGAACTGCAATTGCCGCAACTGCCGCGGCCTGCGCGAAGGCACGCTGAATGCCCGGGCCCGCACACAGTCCTCGATTGCCCTGTCCGACAACGGCGTCGACTGGATCCTGTGCAACGCCTCGCCCGACATCCGCGCCCAGCTCGAAGCCTTCCCGACCCTGCAGCCGGCACGCAAGGCGCGCGACACGGCGATCGGCGCGATCATCCTGCTGGACAGCCAGATCGACCACACCACCGGCCTGCTCAGCCTGCGCGAAGGCTGCCCGCATCAGGTCTGGTGCACGGAGATGGTCCACCAGGACCTGACCAGCGGCTTCCCGCTGTTCAACATGCTCGAGCACTGGAACGGCGGACTGCGCTGGAATCCCATCGGCCTGGAAGGCAGCTTCGTCATTCCCGCCTGCCCCGGCCTGCGTTTCACCCCGATTCCGTTGCGCAGCGCGGCGCCGCCGTACTCCCCGCATCGCCACGACCCGCATCCGGGGGACAACCTCGGCATGCTGGTGGAGGACCTGAGCAGCGGCGGTACGCTGTTCTATGCGCCGGGGCTTGGCCAGGTCAGCGAGTCGTTGCGTGAAACCATGCGCCGCGCCGATTGCCTGCTGGTGGACGGCACCCTGTGGCGCGACGACGAGATGCGTGTCTGCGAGGTCGGCGACAAGCTCGGCAGCGAGATGGGCCACCTGGCGCAGAGCGGGCCGGGCGGCATGCTCGAACTGCTCGACGGGCTGCCGGCGCCGCGCAAGGTGCTCATCCACATCAACAACACCAACCCGATCCTCGACGAGGACTCCGCCGAGCGCGCCCAGCTGGCTGCGCACGGCGTGGAAGTCGCCTTCGACGGGATGAGCATCACCCTGTAGGTGCGCCCGCGCGCCGCCGAATGAACATTGCCGCCGACGCTGCGCCCGCGCAGCCAGGAGAGCGGCATCGCCACGGAGTGCTTCGATGTCCGTCACTGCCATGAATCCCGCCGAGTTCGAACAGGCGCTGCGCGCCAAGGGCGCCTACTACCACATCCATCATCCCTATCACCGGGCGATGTACGAGGGTCGCTCGAGTCGCGAGCAGATCCAGGGCTGGGTCGCCAACCGCTTCTACTACCAGGTGAACATCCCGCTGAAGGACGCCGCGATCATGGCCAACTGCCCGGATCGCGATACCCGCCGCGAGTGGGTGCAGCGCATCCTCGACCACGACGGTGCGCCGGGCGAGGAGGGCGGCATAGAAGCCTGGCTGCGCCTTGGCGAGGCTGTGGGGCTGGATCGCGAACAGATACTCTCGCAGGAACTGGTGTTGCCCGGCGTGCGTTTCGCGGTGGACGCCTACGTCAACTTCGCCCGGCGCGCCAACTGGCAGGAGGCGGCGAGCAGTTCGCTGACCGAGCTGTTCGCGCCGCAGATCCACCAGTCGCGGCTGGACAGCTGGCCGCAGCACTACCCGTGGATCGATCCGGCCGGCTACGACTATTTCCGCAACCGCCTGGGCCAGGCCCGGCGCGATGTGGAGCACGGCCTGCGAATCACCCTGGCGCACTACACCACGGTCGAATCGCAGCAGCGCATGCTGGAAATCCTGCAGTTCAAGCTGGACATCCTCTGGAGCATGCTCGACGCCATGAGCATGGCCTACGAGCTGGAGCGCCCGCCGTACCACACGGTCACCGGCGAGCGCGTCTGGCACAGGGGGATCGCCCTGTGAAACCTGTCGCCATAGGGTGCGCCATGCGCACCAGGGGGCCTGTCGGTATATCTCGCGGTGCGCGCGGCGCACCTTACGGGAGGCGGTCATGACGTCCCTGACGCGAGTACCGGTGCTGCGCCGCGGCTATCGCTTCCAGTTCGAGCCGGCGCAGGACGCCCACGTGCTGCTCTACCCTGAAGGCATGATCAAGCTCAACGGGAGCGCCGCGGAAATCCTCAAGCAGGTGGACGGCCAGCGCGACACCGCTGCCATCGTCGCCGCGCTGGCCGCGCAGTTCCCCGATGCGCCGGACCTGGCGCCGGATGTTCTCGAATTCCTGGATGTCGCCCATGCAAAGCACTGGATCGAGTTTCGCTAAGCCGGGCCACACGCCCGGGCCGCCGCTCTGGTTGCTGGCCGAGCTGACCTACCGTTGCCCGCTGCAATGCCCGTACTGCTCCAACCCGCTGGACTTCGCCCAGCAGGGCACCGAGCTGAGCACCGCGGAATGGATCGAAGTGTTCCGCCAGGCCCGCGAGCTGGGTGCGGCGCAACTTGGCTTTTCCGGCGGTGAGCCGCTGGTGCGCCAGGACCTCGCCGAGCTGATCAAGGCGGCGCGCGATCTGGGCTACTACACCAATCTGATCACCTCCGGCATCGGCCTGACCGAGAAGCGCATCGCCAGCTTCAGCGAGGCCGGGCTGGACCATATCCAGATCAGCTTCCAGGCCGCCGACGAGGAGGTGAACAACCTTCTCGCCGGCTCGAAGAAGGCGTTCGCCCACAAACTGGAAATGGCCCGCGCGGTGAAGGCCCATGGCTATCCGATGGTGCTCAACTTCGTCACCCACCGGCACAACATCGACCGCATCGAGCGGATCATCGAGCTGTGCATCGAGCTGGAGGCCGACTTCGTCGAACTCGCCACCTGCCAGTTCTACGGCTGGGCCGAGCTCAACCGCGCCGGCCTGCTGCCGACCCGCGAGCAGCTGCAGCGTGCCGAGCGCATCACCAACCAGTGGCGCGACAAGCTCGAAGCGCAGAACCACCCGTGCAAGCTGATCTTCGTCACCCCGGACTACTACGAGGAGCGTCCCAAGGCCTGCATGAACGGCTGGGGCAACCTATTCCTAGACATCACCCCGGACGGCACCGCGCTGCCGTGCCACAGCGCGCGACAACTGCCGGTGCAGTTCCCCAACGTGCGCGATCACAGCCTGGCGCACATCTGGCACGACTCGTTCGGCTTCAACCGTTTCCGCGGCGATGACTGGATGCGCGAGCCGTGCCGCTCCTGCGACGAGAAGGCCAAGGACTTCGGCGGCTGCCGCTGCCAGGCGTTCATGCTCACCGGGGACGCGAGCAACGCCGACCCGGTGTGCAGCAAGTCCGCGCAGCACGGCGTGATCCTCGACGCGCGCCGCGAGGCCGAAGAGGCCGCGCTCGGCATGGAACAGCTGCAATTCCGCAACGAGCGGGCCTCGCGCATCATCGCCAAGGCTTGAGGGGCGACCGACCATGTCCGACGCTAAAACGGCCCATCGCTACGGCTTCTGGCCGAGCCGCTGGAGCGCCGAGAGCGCCGCTGCGGCCAGCCGCGATTTCGCCGAGCTGCACGCCGGGCATGGCGGCGTGCTGTGGATCGAGTTCGACCCCGCGGATGCGCGCAGCACCCTGTGGTTCCACCGCACTGGCGAGCGGCGCTGCCTGTCGCCAGCCGGGGTTTCGCTGCGCAGCCGGGTCTACGAATACGGTGGCGGCGCGTTCTGCGTCACCACCGAGGGTGTCGCCTTCGTTGGCGAGGCCGATCAGCAAATCTATCGGCAGGCGCTGGACGGTGAGCCCGAAGCGCTCACCGATTGCGCCACGCGCCGCTATGGCGATCTGCAGCACGACGTCTTCGGCGATGCGATCCTCGCCGTCGAAGAGGAGCACGACGAGGCCGGCGTGCTACACCGGATCGTCGCCCTTGCGCTGCGCGATGGCGCCCGCGAGGTGCTGGTCGAAGGCGCCGATTTCTACGCCGCCCCCGCGCTCAGTGACGATGGCCATCGGCTCACCTGGATCGAGTGGAACCGCCCCGAACAGCCCTGGACCGCCACCCGACTGTGCGTCGCCGAACGTGATGCGAACGGGCGCTGGAGCGCGCCGCGTTGCCTGGCCGGCGTGCAGGGTGGCATCTCGCTGCAACAGCCACGCTTCGCCGCCGATGGGCGCCTGTGCTGCCTGAGCGATGCTGGAGGCTGGTGGCAGCCGTGGGTAGAGCGGGGCGGGCAGTGGCAGGCTGTGGAGGACTTGCCTGTCGCTCGCGCGGATCACGCCGCCGCACCCTGGCAACTGGGCGCCTGCAGCTACCTGCCGCTGGCCAGCGGCCTGTTGCTGAGCCGCTTCGAGCAGGGCTTTGGCGTGCTGCTCGAGGCTACGGCTGGCGGCGAAAGACGCCTCGCCGAAGATTTCAGCCGCTTCCGCCAGGTCGCCGCCGATGACGAGCATTTCTATGCGATCGCCGCATCGGCCGAGCGTAGCAGCGCCATCCTCGCCATCGAGCGGGCCAGCGGCGCGGTCAGTGTGCTTGCCGGCGGCAGCGTCGCGTTGGGCGAGAGCGATCTGTCACGCCCCCAAGCGCTGCGTTTTTCCAGCGGCGACGGCGAGGCGCACGCGTTCTTCTATCCACCGCGCAACGCCGATTGCCGCATCGCCGACGATGAAAAGCCGCCACTGGTGGTATTTCTCCACGGCGGCCCGACGTCGGCCTGCTATCCGGTGTTCGATCCGCGCATCCAGTTCTGGACCCAGCGCGGTTTCGCCGTCGCAGACCTCAACTACCGCGGCAGCAGCGGCTTCGGTCGCGACTATCGCAACGGCCTGAGGGAACGGTGGGGCGTCAGCGACGTGGAGGACGCCTGCAGCCTGCTGGAGCATCTGGCGCGGTGCGGCCTGGTCGATGCGCGGCGTGCATTCATTCGCGGCGGCAGCGCGGGCGGCTACACGGCGCTGTGCGCGCTGGCGTTCGCCGATGCTTTCCGCGGCGGCGCCAGCCTCTATGGCGTCAGCGATCCGCTGGCACTGGGCCGGGTGACGCACAAGTTCGAGGCCGACTATCTGGAATGGCTGATCGGCGATCCGCAGCGCGATGCCGAGCGCTATGCGGCGCGCACGCCGCTGCGGCATGCGTCGCGCATCGGTGTGCCGGTGATCTTCTTCCAGGGCGGGCGCGATGCGGTGGTGCTGCCCGAGCAGACCGAGGCGATGGTGGAGGCAGTGCGTGGCAACGGCATCGCCGTCGAGTACCACCTGTATCCCGAGGAGCGCCACGGTTTTCGCCAGGCCGCGCACCTGGCCGAGGTGCTGGAGTGCGAGTGGCGCTTCTACCAGGCGCTGCTGTGATCCGGGCCGGTTGCCCTTGGTGATCGCAGTCATCACCGATATGCTCAGCGCCACCTCTGTCCAGTGCCGTTTTCCGATGCCCAAACTGAATCGTCTGCTTACCCTGGCCCTGCTCGCGCTGCTGAGCGCCTGTTCCAGCGAGCCGGTCCTCTCGCCGATCACCTCGCACCTGCCCGAGCGGGTCGAGCTGAGCGATGTGCCGTTCTTCCCGCAGAACGCCTTCCAGAGCGCCCCGGCGGCGATGGCCAGCATGCTCCTGCAGCGTGGCGTGAACACCGATCCCGGCCTGCTCAAGGACCGCGTCTACATCGCCGGCCGCGACGACATGCGCCCGGCGCTGGTCGCCACCGCCGAGGCCCACGACATGCTGGTCTATCCACTGCAGCCGACGATGGATGCGCTGCTCGGCGAAGTGGCAGCGGGCAACCCGGTGCTGGTGCTGCAGAACATCGGCATGGACATGTGGCCGGACTGGCATTACGCGGTGGTGGTCGGCTACGACCTGCACAAGCAGACGCTGACCCTGCGCTCCGGTGGTTCGCGGCGCCTGCAGAGCGATTTCGCCGCCTTCGAGAAGAGCTGGAAGAGCAGCGAGCGCTGGGCCGTGCTGACGCTGCCCGCCAACCTGCTGCCCGCCAGCGCGCAGCGCCCGGTCTGGCTCAAGGCTGCCGCCGAGCTGAAGGAGGCCGGCCGCGCCGATGCCGCGCAACGTGCCTATCGCGCCGCCGCCGAGCGCTGGCCGGAGCAGACGACCAGTCAGCAATGAAAAAACGGGGCCGATGGCCCCGTTTTTCGTTCGGTTTCAGATGCCGAACCTGTCGCGCAGCGTGTAGTACCAGGCGCCCAGCGCGCTGAACGGTACCTGCAGCAACCGACCGCCGGGGAAGGGGTAGTGCGGCAGCCCGGCGAAGGCATCGAAGCGCTCGGCCTGACCGCGCAGCGCCTCGGCCAGCACCTTGCCGGCGAGATGCGTGTAGGTCACGCCATGCCCGCTGCAGCCCTGCGAGTAGTAGATGTTGTCGCCCAGCCGGCCGACCTGCGGCAGGCGCGAGAGGGTGAGCAGGAAGTTGCCGGTCCAGGCGAAGTCGATCTTCACGTCTTTCAGCTGCGGGAAGGTCTTGAGCATCTTCGGCCGGATGATCGCCTCGATGTCCGCCGGGTCGCGCGCGCCGTAGACCACGCCACCGCCATAGATCAGCCGACGATCGCCGGAGAGGCGGTAGTAGTCCAGCAGGTAGTTGCAGTCCTCCACGCAGTAATCCTGCGGCAGCAGCGAACGCGCCAGTTCCTCGGACAGCGGCTCCGTGGTGATCACCTGGGTGCCGCAGGGCATCGACTTCGCCGCCAGCTCCGGGATCAGATTGCCCAGATAGGCGTTGCCGGCGACCACGACGAACTTCGCCCGCACCCGGCCCTGGGGCGTGTGCACCACCGGGTTGGCGCCGCGCTCGATGCGGGTGGCGGGCGACTGCTCGTAGATCGTGCCGCCGAGGGATTCCAACGCCGCTGCCTCACCCAGCGCCAGGTTCAACGGGTGGATATGCCCGCCGCTCATGTCCAGCAGGCCGCCGAGGTAGTTGTCGCTGGCAACCACGTCGCGAATGCCCTGACGATCGAGCAACTGCAACTGGTTGTGGCCATAGCGTTCCCAGAGCGCCTTCTGCGACTCCAGGTGGCCCATCTGCTTGGCGCTCAGCGCGGCGAAGACACCGCCGTTCTTGAGGTCGCAGTCGATGCCGTAGGTGGCGATCCGCTCACGGATGATCCGCCCGCCCTCGAACGCCATCTCGCCGAGCAGCCGCGCCTGCTGCGCGGGCAGCGTGCGCTCGATGACATCGATGTCGCGGCTGTAGCTGTTGACGATCTGCCCGCCATTGCGCCCGGAAGCGCCGAAGCCCACTTTCGCCGCTTCCAGCACCGTCACGCGGAAGCCGTTCTCCAGCAGGAACAGCCCCGTCGACAACCCGGTGTACCCGGCGCCGATGATGCACACATCGGTTTCCACCTCGCCGTCCAGCGCCGGGCGCGGCGGCACCGGATGGGCGGAGGCGGCGTAATAGGAGTGCGGATAGTCTGTGTGCGACATATTGGAGTCTCTGTTCTTTATTTTTTACGAATGGTCGATGCTAACCGAGAAGCTCACTCCACCGCCAGAGCTGATCGTTTCCCGCCCGAATTATAAAAAACACGCTTTTTCAGCACGTTAGCGAAAAAATAGTTGACACCCCGGCGCCGCTCCGTAAAATGCGCGGCCAATGCAGGCACATAGCTCAGTTGGTTAGAGCACCACCTTGACATGGTGGGGGTCGTTGGTTCGAATCCAATTGTGCCTACCAAACAAAACCCGTACTGCGCGGGGCTTAGAAGGGGAATCCGAAAGGGTTCCCCTTTTTCGTCTGGGTCATCTACATCCAGCCGGGCTCGGGTGGGCTCGGTTCGATGGTGGGGGCGCTGCCTTTCACACGGGACTTGCGCTTTCGGTCCTCCGAAGAGGCGCCTGTCGTTCGTGCTGGATGCCACCAGCTACACCGCTACGGTATCGCTGAGTACCGAGGGGTATGCCTCGCGGACGATACCAGAGCAGTTCGATGACGCCATTCTGGTCCCGGCTGGTGCCGATTGATTGAGCCCGAAGCTCGGCGCGGTGACGCTTCGCCGGCAGCCTGGTTGGGGAACAGACGATCACCGAGCCTTTCTTTGGATGGCTGCCATCCGCACGACGGCGGATACTCCTCGGCTAGCGCAGGCCCCCCGGCGGCTGGTAACGCGTTTTCGAACTTCATCCGCATCGATGCGTCGTAGTCCTGCCTTTCGCGGGACGCCGCGATGTATTCGAGAGCCGATGGAGTCTGCCGTGTCGAAGAAGATCAAGCCGAAACCCCTGATGGTCGCAGCCACGCCGCTGCTGTGCTGCGGCGTAGCGTTCGCCGCGGTGGGCTTGGGAGTGGGCGGTGTGGATGACACCTTTCTTTATCTGGCAGCGGGGTTTTTCGTACCGGGTCTGTTGCTGCTGGTGCTGTCGATGCGTGGCCGGTGAGTCTCCCGGCTTCCGCCGGCTTTTGAATTGCTGATCTCAAGATCGATCGCGGCGCGCCGATGCAGTGGCGTACTCCACGAAAGCGGCGGCGAACGACAGGGAGGATGTTCGCGCGGCGACTGTCATCGACGAGGCTCCTCCCCATGTCATTGCGCACCTCCCTGCGTGCCCAGATTCTCGCGCTGCTCGGCGGCGCCCTGGCGCTGATCCTGCTCATCGCGCTGGTCAGTTTCCATTTCCTGTCTGGCGGCCTGAATGCCTACAAGGGCCTGATCGATGGTCCGTTGTATGCGACCAAGCTGATCGACAGCGCGAACCTGGAGTTCAAGGTCCAGGTTCAGGAATGGAAGAACGTGCTGCTGCGCGGCNNATGAGCGGGTCGAGCAGCTTCGGCGCGAGCACCTGACGCTGGGCCAGGCCTACCGGAAGGCCTTCGACGCATTCGTTGCCGGTGGCGCCGATCCGGTGGTCGGCGACAAGCTGGTGCAGGGTGTCGACCGTGTCGCCAGCGAGCAGATGACCCTGTTGGCGGCGGACCTGAAGAAGGTCGGCGATGCGCAGTCCCTGGCGATCGGCGCCGATGCGGACACCACCATCACGGCAGGCACGCTGTTCATGATCATTTCCAGTGTGCTGGTCGGTCTGTTCAGCATCTGGTTGATCAACCGCAACCTGATTTCGCCGATCCGCCAGCTCATCGAGCACATCGCGCAGCTGAGCAAGGGCAATTTCGGCGAGCGGGTCGCCGCGACGCGCAAGGATGAGCTGGGCCATCTCGCGGTCGCCGCGAATACCCTGCGCGATTTCCTCGCCGAGACCTTCGACAAGCTGAAACTGAGCACGCGCGCGCTGGATACCGCCAGTGGCGAGCTGAACGCGATTGCCACGCTGATGGCGCAGGGTACCCACGAACAGTTCGATCGCACCGATCAGGTGGCGACGGCGATGAACGAGATGTCGGCGACGGCTCAGGAAGTCGCCCGCCACGCGGCGGAGGCGTCGCGAGCGGCGGATGCCGCCGACCAGTCGGTGCATCAGGGCGACGTGGTGATGCGTTCGACGATCGAGTCCATCACTCACATACGCAACGACATCAGCAGCACTGCGCAGGTGATCCGTCAGCTCGAAAGCGACAGCGGTCGTATCGGCAAGGTGCTGGAAGTGATTCGTGGTATCGCCGACCAGACCAATCTG
>DIEE01000261.1:0-522 GCA_002418465.1 Pseudomonas sp. UBA5782
AGCGTCGGCAGGGCGAAGGTCGAGCGGCGCAGGCGCTTCATGCTTCCGCCTCCACGGCCCGCGCGCTGCCCATCGGCACGCGCCGGCGCACCCACCAGAGGTACAGGCCGCTGCCGAGGACGATGAGGGTGAGCACGTCCAGCACCGCCCACAGCACCTTCATCGGCATGCCGCCGTAGTCACCGAAATGCAGCGGGCCGGACATGCCCAGCGCGTCCATGTACCAGGGGCGCGTGACCACCGCGGTGACATCCAGGGTCCTGGCGTCGATCAGCACCGGGGTGAACAGGTGCGAGGTCAGCGGCGTGTCGCCGTTCATGAACACCGTGTAGTGGTGCGCGCTTGAGAAGCGCGTGCCGGGGAAGGCGATGAAACCCGGGCGGCTGTCGGGTGCCGCCGCGCCGGCGATCTCCAGCAGCCGGCTGGCCGGCGCGCGTTCGGTGAGCGGCGGGGCGTCCTTGTAGGGCGCCAGCATTGCGGTCAGCGCATCCTGCCGCCAGGCGGCGATCAGCAGGTCGGCGC
>DIEE01000261.1:531-4367 GCA_002418465.1 Pseudomonas sp. UBA5782
TCAGGTTGTGCAGGTCCAGCCAGCGCAGGCGAGTGGACTTGTCGCGGCGCACCTGGGCGAACGGCTGGCGGCGCATGAACGGCGCGTAAAGCACCACGCCGGAGACGGTGGCGACGACGAACAGCAGCCCCATGAACGCCAGCAGCAGCTTGCCCGGCAGCCCGGCGAACATGTCGACATGCAGGCGCAGGATGAACAGCATCAGCCCGCCATTGGCCGAGGGCAGCTCCAGCGCCTCGCCGGTGCGCGCGTCGAGCAGGAAGGTGTGCGAGTCGTTCGGATCGCTGTCGGCGCGGGCGGCGCTGATCGCCATCACCGCGTTCGGTTCGTCGTCGAGCCAGGCGACGTACTGCATCGCCTCGCCCGGCCGATGTGCCTCGGCGGCCTGCACCAGTTGCTGCAGGTCCAGGTGCGGCGTGTCGGCCGGCAGCTCGCGCAGTTCCGGGGCATCGCCGAGCAGATGATCGATCTCGTGATGGAAGATCAGCGGCAGCCCGGTGAGTGCCAGCATCAGCAGGAACAGGGTGCAGATCAGGCTGGTCCAGGTGTGGACGAAGGACCAGCGGCGGATTGTCTTGGCGTGCATCGGGGCTTCCGTAATTAAGGCCAGAGCCGGTCGCAGGACCGGCTCTGGTGTAACGCGGCTGCGCGGGAGGCTTAGAACTCCATTTCAGCCGAGAACGTTAGGGTGCGCGGGTCGCCCAGGTAGTAGCTGTTCAGCCAGTAGGACTTGTCTGCCAGGTTGCTGACGTTGGTGCGCAGGGTCAACGTGTTGTCCGCCACCGGCATGCTGTAGCGCGCGCCGAAGTCGAAGGTGGTGAAGGACGGCAGGCTGAACTCGTTGGCCTCGTCGCTGTACTGCTTGCCGGTGTAGTAGGCGCCGCCGGTGAAAGCGAAGCCGGGCAGGGCGTCGAGGTCGTATTCGGCGTAGAGCTTGGCCAGTTGCGAGGCAACGTTGGTCGGCTTGTTGCCGTCGTTCGCCGCCACGTTGGATTTCTTGATCTGCGGATCGAGCAGGGTAAGGCCGCCGACCAGGGTCAGGTTCGAGGTCACCTTGCCGGTCACACCGAATTCCAGGCCGGTGTTTTCCTGACGACCGCTGGGCGTGTAGACGAAGTTGGTCACGTAGTTGGGCTTGTCGATGTTGAACAGCGCCACGGTGAACAGCGCATCGCCCAGGGTCGCCTTGGCGCCGATCTCGTACTGTTCGCTGACTTCCGGCGGCAGGGCGACGGAGCGGCCGTTCAGGGTCGTGGCGCCGCCGGCTTCCAGACCTTCGATATAGGTGGCGTAGGTGGTCAGCCAGGGCAGCGGCTTGAAGATCAGCGAGTAGTTCGGCGAGGTCTTGGTCTTGGCGTATTTGGTCACGCCGCCGCCGTAGACGAAGTCATTGGTGAAGGTGTCGATCTTGCTGTGGGTGACACCGACGATCGTCGACCACTGGTCGTTGAAGGTGATGACGTCGCCGATCAGCACGTTCTTGGTTTCGTTGGTGCTGTAGAGGTGCTTGACGCTGTTGCCGATGCTGTAGGACGGCTTGTCTACCTGCGGCGTTTCGCCGAGCGGGATGTCACCGACCACCGAGAACTGCGGGTAGGCCGGGTAGGCATGGTCGATGTGCTGTTTCACCCGGCGCATGTTGCCCTGGTAGCCGAGCGTCAGCTTGTGTTCGATCGAACCGGTGGCGAAGGCCGAGTCGAGGAACAGGTAGCCGGAGGTTTCGGCATTGTCCACGGGGGCGTAGGCGTACAGCGGCTGGGTGTAGTTGCCCGGTGCCGATACCGGCGGCGAGGTGCTGTAGATGGTCGGGCCGGTGTAGGTGTATTCCTGGGTGTATTCGGTGTAGGCCAGCGCGCCGCGCAGGCTGAAGACATCGTTCATGCGCCAGTTGAAGCGGCTGCCGACGCGGTCGCTTTCCGAGTCCGAGAATGCCCACTTCTGGCTGTAGAGCTTGTCGTTGTCCAGGTCGTCGGCATCCGGGCGGCGGGCGCCGTCCTGGATGAACCAGTAGCTGCTCAGGCCGCGCGTCTCGCTCTTCTTGTGCGAGGCGTCGAACTGGATCTGCAGGTCGTCGCTGACGTTCCAGTCCAGCGCCAGGCTGACCATCTCGCGACGGCGTTTCTGCAGGTCGATGGCGGTTTCGCCGTCCTGGCTCAGCACGTTGAGGCGATAGGCGAACTTGCCCTCGGAGTCGATCGGGCCGCCGAAGTCGCCGTGCAGGTAGTAGTTCTCGCCGCCGGCGTTGCCCAGGGTGACGCTGTTGTAGCGTTCGGCCGTTGGGCGCTTGAGCACGTAGTTGACCAGGCCGCCGGGGTTGCCGGGGCCGTAGAGGAAGCCGGAGAGACCGGTGAGGACCTCGATCTGCTCCATTTCCTCGACGAAGTTGTTGCTGTCGGAGTCGGTGCTGAAACGCAGTCCGTCGGTGGCCACGTTCAGGTTGCCGGCGCTGCTGAAGCCGCGGATCGCCACCGCGCTGGCATAGCCGGCGTTCTTCGGCGAGTACAGCTGGGTGAACGGGTTGCGCTTGAAGACGTCGTCGGTGGAGGTGGTCTGGGTGTTGCGCAGCTGATCGCTGGACACCACGCTGATCGAATACGGCGTGTCCTGCAGGCTCATGCCGCCCAGCGCGCCGACGTTCTTCGCTGCGTCGACACGGTAGCCGGCGGCCGCGCTGCCGTCGGCGGGGGCCGCGGCGTTCGCCGTGACGTTGGATTCGGAAAGCACCACGGCGCCGCCCTGCTGGATCTCGTCCAGGCTGTAGACGCCGGCGGCGTTGCGCTGCAACTGCAGGCCGGTGCCGCGCAGGGCTTCGCGCAGCGCGCCTTGGGCGTCGAACTGGCCCTGTACCGGGTTGGAGGTGCGGCTGGCGCTCAGTGCCGGGTCGATGCTCAGGGTCAGCCCGGCTTCACCGGCGATGCGGTTGAGCGTGTTGGCCAGCGGTGCGGCCGGCAGCTGGTAGGTGCGTACGGCGCTGCTGGCAGTGGATTCCTGGGCCTGTGCGGCGCTCCAGGGTTGGCTGGCGAGCAGCATGGCGGCAACCAGCAGACTGGGGCGGAACAGGGTTTTCGACGCGGACATTTGGGAATGGCTCCTGGACAAGAATGAATCTCAATGTCCCTATGCCGAAGCAAAATCGAAAAGTGATAGGGCGGCGCGAAAATATTTCCCCCCCCCCCGTTCCGGTCACTGGGTCTTGCTCGCCGCGGGTACCACCTTTACCCACCAGTCGGTGTGCCGCTCGATGCTTACCGGCAGGCTCGGCGGCAGCGCGGCGAGGGCCAGGTCGCTGTCGTTGAGCGGGAAGCTGCCGGTGATGCGCAGGTTTTCCAGGCTCGGATCGAGGCCGAGATGGCCGTGCCGGTATTCGCCCAGGCGTTCGAGCAGCCGGCCCAGCGGCATCTCTTCCACCACCAGCATGCCGCGGCTCCAGGCGTCCGCTGCGACCGGCGCAGGCTGGCTGGCACCGAGCCAGGCGTTGCCCATCAGCACCTGCTGGCCTTCGCCGATGATGCGTTCCTCGTCGCCGCGTGCCGGGTGCGCGGCGACCGCCGACTTCAGCACGATCAGCCGCGTGCCTTCGGCTTCGCGGCGAACCAGGAAGCGCGTGCCGAGCGCGCGCAGGTCGCCCTCGGCGGTCTGCACGATGAAGGGTCGCTGATCGCCGTGCGCGGTTTCCACCAGCACCTCGCCGCTGCGCAGGATCACCCGGCGCTCGCGGGCGTCGAAGGCGACATCCAGCGCGCTGCGGCTGTTCAGGCGGATGCGCGTGTGGTCGGGCAGCTCGACGTCGCGCTGCTCGCCGCTGGCGGTCACTTCGTCGGCCAGCCAGTCGCTCA
>DIEE01000104.1:0-1496 GCA_002418465.1 Pseudomonas sp. UBA5782
AGGGTCAGGCCGTAGCCGGTGGCGTTGATCGCCGCGACGACCTTTTCCAGGTCCGCCGCCTCGAAGCGCACCACGTGCAGCACCGGACCGAAGTGTTCCTTCTTCAGCTCGTGGATGCCGCCGATCTCGAACGCCACCGGAGCGACGAAGTGACCGTTGAGGCCGGCCGGCAGGCTGGCCTCGGCGATCAGCTTGCCCTCGCCCTTGAGCCCGGCGATGTGCGCCAGCAGGCCGGCGCGGGCTTCTTCGTCGATCACCGGGCCGATGTCGTTCTCGCGCAGATGGGTCGGGCCGACCTTCAGCTCGGCCATCGCGCCCTTGAGCAGGTCGATCACGCGGTCGGCGATGTCGCGCTGCACATAGAGCACGCGCAGGGCCGAGCAACGCTGGCCGGCGCTGGTGAAGGCGGAACCGACGGCGTCCTTGACCACCTGCTCGGGCAGCGCGGTGGAGTCGACGATCATCGCGTTCTGGCCGCCGGTCTCGGCGATCAGAGTGGCTATCGGGCCTTCTTTCTCGGCCAGCTGGCGGTTGATGATGCGCGCGGTGTCGGTGGAACCGGTGAAGCACACGCCGACCATGCGCGGGTCGCGGCAGAACACGCCACCGAGGGTAGCGCCGTCGCCCGGCAGGAAGGCGATGGCCTGCTTCGGCAGACCGGCCTCGAACATCAGCTGCAGCGCGCGGGCGGCGATCAGGCTGGTCTGCTCGGCCGGCTTGGCCAGCACGGTGTTGCCGGCGACCAGTGCGGCGACGATCTGGCCCAGGTAGATGGCCAGCGGGAAGTTCCACGGGCTGACGCAGACGAACACGCCACGGCCTTCGTGGAACAGCTCGTTGCGCTCGCCGGTCGGGCCTTTGAGTTCTTCGCGGCCGAGTTTCAGGCGCGCCTGCTGGGCGTAGTAGCGGCAGAAGTCGACCGCTTCGCGGACTTCGTCGATGCCGTCCTGCAGCGACTTGCCGGCTTCCACGGTGCACAGCGCCATCAGCTCGGCGCGGTTGCTTTCCAGCAGGTCGGCGAGGCGCTCCAGGATGCTCGCGCGGGTATCCACCGGGGTGGCGTTCCACTGCGGCCAGAAACCGGCCAGCGAATCCACCGCCTGCTTGGCCTGGGCGGCCGTGGCGAACTGCGCGCTGCCGACGACCTTGTTCAGGTCGAACGGGCAACGGACGTCGCTGGCGCTGCCGGCGAGGACCTCGCCATCGATGACCGGCGCGGCCTGCCACTGGCGGTCGATGAAGGGCTGGTAGGCGTTAGCCAGTTCGTTCCACTGATTCTGGATATTCATGTTGAGGCCCTGGGAGTTTTTCCGCTGACCGTACAGCGCCGGCGGGAGCGGGATTCTGTCATTGGCGAGGGTTTTGAACTTGCGCAGTTGCGTCACTGGGTGATCGATAAGGGACTCGACGGCGACGCGCGGGTCGACCAGCTGGTGGACGAACGAGGAGTTGGCGCCATTTTCCAGCAGGCGCCGCACCAGGTACGGCAGCAGGTC
>DIEE01000104.1:1507-12704 GCA_002418465.1 Pseudomonas sp. UBA5782
GCGGGTGAACACCGGGTAGCCGTCGAGGCCCCAGACCTGGCACTGCTTGATCTCGCTGTCCCAGTAGGCGCCCTTGACCAGGCGCAGCGGGATGCGCGCGCCGAGTTCCTTGCCCAGCAGGGTAAGCCAGACGAGGGTCGGCAGGCAGCGCTTGGAATAGGCCTGCACGACCAGGCCGAATTCGCCCCAGCCGGCGATCGCCGGGTCACGCATGAGCTTCTCGAACAGCTCCAGCGACAGCTCCAGGCGGTCGGCTTCCTCGGCGTCGATGGTGATGCCGACATTCAACTGGCGGGCCATCACGGCCAGGTCGCGGACGCTGCCGAACAGCTCGCTGAGCACGCGCTCGCGCTGTGCCACTTCGTAGCGCGGGTGCAGCGCGGAGAGCTTGATCGATACCGACGGACGCGGACCCGGGCCGACCTGCGGCTCGGCACCGACGGTCTGCACCGCCTTGCGGTAGTCGGCCATGTACTTCTCGGCATCCTCGACGGTCAATGCCGCCTCGCCGAGCATGTCGAAGGAATAGGTGTAGCCCTTCTCGCGCTGCGGACGGCCGTTCTTCAGCGCTTCGGAAATGCTCCGGCCGAGGACGAACTGCTTGCCCATCAGCTTCATCGCCTGGTTCATCGCGGCGCGGATCACCGGTTCGCCGGAACGCTTGATCAGGCGACCGAGGACGTTCTTCGGCCGGCCGTCGGCGGTTTCCGGATCGACCACCTTGCCGGTCATCACCAGGCCCCAGGCGGCGAAGTTGACCAGCACGTTGTCGCTCTGGCCAAGGTGGCGTTCCCATTCGGCGGCGTTCAGCTTGTCGCGGATCAGCGCGTCGGCGGTGGCGGCGTCCGGCACCCGCAGCAGCGCTTCGGCCAGGCACATCAGCATCAGCCCTTCGTGGGTATCGAGGCTGTACTGGCGCAACAGCGCGTCGAGGGTGTCCTCGACGTTGTCGCGGCTGCGCACGTCTTCGATCAGGCCACGCGCCTTCTGGCGAATGGCTTCGATGCCGGCGTCGCCCGGATCGGCGAGCTGCAGGAGTTCGGAGAGATAGGCGGCCTCGTCGACGGCGTAATTGGCGCTGATGACGGGAAAGAACTCGGCGGCCGACGCGTTGAGTGCGTCGCCCTGCAGGACGTGAGCGGCTTTGAACATCAAGACCCTCCTCGGGGTGGAGACTGCTTTCTTGGGTCTGGCTAGGCGCGCACGGTCGGGCGAGGCCCGGCGCAGGCGAGCGCATGAGCGGACGGTGGAATGTAGTGGCAGTCGCAGCGCAGGTTCTTGCGCAAAGCTACGGACTTTTTACCAAAAGCTCCGGCCTGGGGAACTTGGCGTCGGCGCGACGGCCAACCACGGTTGGCCGCCCGACGACCAGCGAGCCTCAGCGTCGAATGACGTCGCCGCGCATCGGTGCCAGGCGCACCAGCAGGCGATTCTGTGCCGGGATCGGCACGCCCTGCTCGTCCATCGACGCCTGCAGGTCCTCGACCAGCGCGTTGAAATCGCTGGGCGACAGGTCCAGGCCCTTGTGGCTTTCCTGCATGCTGTCGCCGGTGTAATCGCAGGGCCCGCCGCTCTCGGCGCAGAACTGTTCGACCAGCTTGTCGCGCAGGCGGACGATGTCGATGTTCTGGAAGTGCCGGAAGATGCGCTGGTCGCGGGCCACGTTGAGCAGCATGCCCTCGACGATGCGGGTGATGCCGGCCTGCTCGCCCAGCTCGCGGTAGAGGCTGTCGTCCTGCGGCGGCCGCTGCGCGCAGGCAGCCAGCAGCAGCGCCAGCGCCAGCGCCACCATTAGAGCGCGCATTTCAGTAACTCCCCTGCAGCGAGAGATAGACACCGTTCTGATCCTCCTGGGTGACGATCTCGCCCAGCCGCGCGTAGGCCAGGACCACCGAGACATGCTTGTTGGGGAAGTAGCCGACGAACAGGTCGGCCCAGTCGCTCTCGCCGGCGAAGCTCAGGTTGTCGGGCTTTTCGCGGTACTCCACGCCGACCGCCCAGCGCGGGTTGAACAGCACCGCGACGGAGCCTTCCTTGAGCACCGAGCGCCGGTCGCGGCGGTCGCCGCCGAAGCCGAGCAGGCCCAGTTCGTTGGCCCGGCTGTAGCGCAGGTTGCCGTTGACCAGCAGGTTGTAGCCGAAGGCCGCGCCGAGGAACAGCCGGCTCGCCGCCAGGTAGCCTTCGGTGTCCTCGCGACGCCCGGCGCCGACCAGCGAGGGGATCAGGAAGTCGCGCTGGCGCTTGTGCGCAAGACCCAGCGAAACCTGCGGCAGGCGGTCGTAGATGAGGTCGCCGAACAGCCGCACCTTGAGCCCGAGGATGTCCTGGCTGAGGCTGCTGTCCGGCAGCTTCAGCGAGGCGATGTCGAAGCGTTGGCGCGCGTAGGAGACTTCCACGCGGTTGTCGTAGGAGGCCGCCAGCCCGCCGACGTCGAGCCGGTAATCAGGCGTTTCCACGCGGGTGGCGAACACCGCCCCGCCCCACTCGCCTTCATCGCCGTAACCGGCGAGCACCGCCCACGGCAGCAATCCGCCGCCGGCGGCACCGTCGATACTGGAAGCGCCGCCGGTGGCGAGCAGGCGGCCGGCTTCGGCCATGGCGAAGGAACTGGCGAGGGTGGCGCCCATCAGGGCGAGGATCGGCGATACGCGCATGTCAGTGCACCAGGCTGGCGGGAAGTGGCAGGTGTTCTGCGATCCAGCGCTCGAAGGCCTGCGCCGCCAGGGGCCGGCTGATCAGGTAACCCTGCACGCTGTCGCATTTCCAGCGGCGCAGCAGCAGCAGGCTGCGCTCGTACTCGACGCCCTCGGCGACTACCTTGAGGCCGAGGCTGTGGCTCATCTCGATGGTGGAACGGACGATCACCGCGTCCTCGCTGGTTTCGTCGAGATCGCGGATGAACGACTGGTCGATCTTCAGTTCCTGCACCGGCATGCGCTTGAGCTGCGCCAGCGACGAATAGCCGGTGCCGAAATCGTCCATCGCGAAGGACAGGCCGAGGCGTTTGAGGCGCAGCATCTTGCCGATGGTGTCCTCGATGTTCTGGATCACGATGCTCTCGGTGATCTCCAGTTTCAGCATCGCCTGCGGCAGACGGCTGTGCTCCAGGCAGCGTTCGACACGGGCGACGAAGTCGCTGTGGCCGAACTGGCGCGGACTGATGTTGACGCACAGGCTGAAGCTGTCGGGCGTCACCAGGCCGTCGCGCAGCAGCTCGGCGCAGACCTCGCAGGCGCGCTGCAGCACCCAGCCGCCGACTTCGTAGATCAGCCCGCTCTCCTCGAGAACCCGCATGAACTGCCCCGGCGCACGCGGCCCCAGCGTCGGGTGCTGCCAGCGCAGCAGCGCTTCGGCGCCGATGATGCGGCCGCTGCGCGCGTCCACCTGCGGCTGGAAGTGCAGCTCGAATTCGTTGCGCATCTGCGCTAGGCGCAGGTCGTTTTCCAGGCGCAGGCGTTCGCTGGCGGCCTCCTGCATGCTGCTGCGGAACAGCTGGATGGCGTTGCGTCCCGAGTCCTTGGCCTTGTACAGGGCAATGTCGGCGCGCTTGAGCAGGTCCGCCGCGGTATTGCCGTGATCGGGGATCAGGGCGATGCCGATGCTTGGCGTGACCTGCAGGCGCTGGCCGTCGAGCAGCATCGGATCGGCCAGCAGGCGGCGCAGCTTCTCGGCGATCTGGCGGACCCGGCGGGTGACTTCGCCGCGCTCGCCTTCCAGGCCGGAGAGCAGCACGACGAACTCGTCGCCACCGAGGCGCGCCACGGTGTCTTCCTGGCGCGTGCTGGCTTCCAGACGCGCGGTGATCATCTTCAGCACCGCATCGCCGACCGGATGGCCGAGCGAGTCGTTGATGTGCTTGAAGTGGTCGAGGTCGATGAACATCAGCGCGCCACGCAGGCCGTGGCGGCGCAGCAGGGCGATCTGCTGTTTCAGGCGGTCCATCAGCAGCGCGCGGTTCGGCAGGTTGGTCAGCGAGTCGTGGTAGGCCAGGTGCTGCACCTGAGCCTGCGCGGCCTTCAGCTGGCTGATGTCGCGGGCGTTGAGCAGCAGGCAGGGCGTGCCGTTCAGCTCGATGGGCTCGACCGAGACCTCGAAGGTCATGATTTGGCCGTTGCGGTGCAGGCCGCGCAACTCCATGTGCTTGACACGGCCGTCGCGCTTCAGCGTTTCGACCATCGCTTCGCGCTCGACCGGGCTGGCCCAGATGTTGAGGTCGAACACGCTTCTGCCGATGACCTCTTCGGCGCGGTAGCCGGTGAGACGGGTGAAGCCTTCGTTGACCTCGATGTAGCGACCGCTGTCGCGCTCGCTGATGGTGATGGCGTCGGGGCTGGAGTGGAATGCCTTGGCGAACTTCTCCTCGCTGGCCTGTAGCGCGGCTTCGGCGCGCTTGCGCTTGCTGATGTCGCGGAAGGTGGTGGTGATGCACGGCTCGCCCTCGACCTGGATGAAGCGGCTGGATAGCACGCAGGTCAGCTCCTGGCCGGTGCGCGTGCGGAAGTGCGCCTCGGTGTTGGTCAGCTCGCGTTCCTCCTGCAGGCGCTCGTTGAGCCGACTGTTCTGCTGCGCATCGGCCCAGAAATTCAGCTGCTCGGCGGTCTTGCCGGTGGCGTCCTCGGGTTTCCAGCCGAAGGTCGCGGTGAAGCTCGGGTTGATCTCGACGAAGGTGCCTTCGTGCACGCGGGTCACACAGATCGGATCGGGGCTGGCCTGGAACAGCGTGGCGAATTTTTCCTCCGAGGCGGCAAGGCGCTGTTCGCGCTCCACCCGGTCGGTGATGTCGACGAGGATCCCGGCCATGCGCAGCGGATTGCCGAGTTCGTCGCGGTAGAGCCTGGCGGTGTTTTCCAGGTAGCGCAGGCGGCCGTCGGCGAGACGCGTGCGGTAGACGTTCTGGTACTCGGTACGGCGGCTGGCGAGCAGCGCGCGGTAGGTCTTGCGGATCTTGTTGCGGTCGTCCAGGTAGACGCTGCCGAAGAAGTGCTGGAAGTTGCCCTGGTAGGGCTCGTCGGCCAGCCCGTGGAGCGCCGCGGCGCGCGCCGAGCCGTACAGCGCGTCGCTCGGGATGTGCCAGTTCCAAGTGCCCAGTGCGGCCGACTCCAGGGCCAGGTGCAGGCGCTCCTGGCTGATCTTCAATGCCTGTTCCTGCTCGCGCTGGCGGGTGATGTCGCGCACCGTCAGCACCAGGCAGCGCTGGCCCTCGAGTTCGATCTTGCCGCCATACAGCAGATTGATACTGCGTCGCCCGTCGCGGTGGTAGAGATTGGCCTCGAGGTCGCGGAAGTTGCCTTGCTCGAGGGCTTCGAGCATGCGCTGCCGATCGCAGAGATCGCTCCAGATACCCAGCTCCATCGAGGTGCGCCCGATGGCCTCGGCCTTGCTCCAGCCGAACTGCCGCTCGAAACCGGGGTTGATCTCGACGAAGCGGCCGCTGATCAGGTCGGTGATCACCACGGCATCGGGGCTGCTGAGGAAGGCGTTGGCGAACTTGCTCTCGCTGGCGCGCAGGGCGGCTTCGGCGCGCTTGCGTTCGCTGGTGTCGAGGAAGGTGCAGAGCAGGAAGGCTTCGCCGTGCAGGTCCAGGTGCTTGCACGACAGCGTGCCGTCGAGCACGCGGCCGTCGCGGGTACGCAGCTGGACTTCCTGGGTCACCGGCGCCGCGGTCAGCGAAACGCAGCGGATGACGAAGTCGCGTTGCGCCAGGTTGACCCACAGCTGGATGTCCTGGGTGGTGCGGTTGCGCGTCTGCTCGCGGCTCCAGCCGAACAGCGTCTTGAACTGCTGGTTGGTCTCGATCAGCAGGCCGTCGGGGTAGTTCACCAGGAAGATCGCGTCCGGGCTCATCTCGAACAGGCTGGAGAAGCGCTGCTCGGAGCTGACCAGCGCTTCTTCGCGCGCCTGCTGCTCGTCGATGCCGCGGCACACGCCGAGCAGCAGGCGGCTGCCGTCCTCGCGCTGACGCAGGCTGCCGCCGAGCTCCAGCCAGTAGAGGCCGCCGTCGGCCCGGCGCATGCGGTGGCGGTAGCTCAGTACGCTGCCGTCGGCCAGCGCCTGGAAGATCGCCCGCACCTCGGCCTGCTCCTCTTCCGGCACCTGGCGCAGGTAATCGACGGCGCCCGGCTGCGCCAGGCCGTCGAGGCCGAAGAGCGTGCGTGCGCAGGGCGAGACGTGCAGTTCGCCGCTGTCTAGGTTCCAGTACCAGATGCCGATATGCGCGCCGTCCAGGGTGGCCAGCAGCAAGGGCGCATCCTGCCAGGTGTGGTCGAAGCCGGACGGGTCCAGGGGAACGATGCGGGGATTGGGAAAGCGGCGCTCATCGGCCATCGCGGATCTTCTTCGGGGCAGGTCGCGGGTGCGACGGGGCCGGGCAGCGGCAGATCGCCATCATGCGGTTACGTTAGCGTCCGCCTGGATGCTCGCGCAACCATCCGCGCTGCGGTCGAGCAGAGCCATGAAGGCTTTCGCCGCGTTCGACAGCGTGCGCTCGGTGTGCAGGATGTAGCCGAGCTGGCGATCGAGCTGGATACCGCCCAGCGGCAGGCGCGCGACCTGCTCGTCGAGCATGGTCCGCGGGAGCACGCTCCAGGCCAGTCCGATGGAGACCATCATCTTGATCGTCTCCAGGTAATTGGTGCTCATGGCGATGTTCGGCGTCAGCCCCTGGCCCTCGAACAGCCGCTGCACGATGTGGTGGGTGAAGGTGTTGCCGCCGGGGAACACCGCCGGATGCTGGGCGACATCCTCCAGGCTGACCTGCTGCTTGAGCGCCAACGGGTGCTCGGGCGCGGCGACGAAATCCAGCGGGTCGCTCCATACCGGCACCGCTTTCACCGGCGCCGCCGTGGCCGGCGCCAGGGTGATCACTGCCAGTTCGGCGCGGCCGTGGAGGATTTCCTCGTAGGCGACTTCCGAATCGAGGAACTGGATGTCCAGCGCCACCTGCGGATGCGCGCGGGTGAAAGCGCGCAGCAGCGGCGGCAGGCGATGCAGGCCGATGTGGTGGCTGGTGGCGAGCGTCAGCCGGCCGCTGATGTCGCCGCTCAGGTTGGTCAGCGCGCGGCGCGTGTCGTCGAGCACGTTGAGGATGCGATAGGCGCGGGGCAGCAGCGCGCGCCCGGCCTCGGTGAGGCTGACCTCGCGGCCGAGGCGGTCGAACAGGCGCACCTTGAGCTGCTGCTCGAGGGCGGCGATGCGTTTGCTCACCGCCGGCTGGGTCAGGTGCAGGCGCTCACCGGCTATCGAAAAACTGCCGGTCTCGGCGACGGCGATGAAGGCATTGAGGTTGGCGAGGTCCACGATGAAATCCTCTGGCTGCGCGCGGTGAGCAGGTTTCGCCTGGGTTATAGCTCAAGTCATTCCCTGCGGGAATGCGCCTGATGAAAAAGATGAATTGGAGTTATTCATGCCCGCGCTTTAGCATTCGTCCCCACAAGCCAGGTGGATTTCGCGGCAGCGCCACCAAGGGCATAGAAAGACTCTGATGAGGAAACAACCGAAATGGCCGGCAAGACGCTCTACGACAAGCTCTGGGAAGCCCATGAAGTGAAACGGCGCGACGATGGGTCGTCGCTGATCTACATCGACCGCCACATCCTTCATGAGGTGACCTCGCCGCAGGCGTTCGAAGGTCTGCGCCTGGCCAGTCGCAAACCCTGGCGCATCGACGCCAACATCGCCACGCCCGACCACAACGTGCCGACCACCCGCACCGAGCGCCAGGGCGGCCTTGCCGCGATCTCCGACGAGGTCTCGCGCATCCAGGTGATGACGCTGGACGAGAACTGCGACGATTTCGGCATCCTCGAATTCAAGATGAACGACGTGCGCCAGGGCATCGTCCATGTCATCGGCCCGGAGCAGGGCGCGACCCTGCCGGGGATGACCGTGGTCTGCGGTGACTCGCACACCTCGACCCACGGCGCCTTCGGCGCGCTGGCCCATGGCATCGGTACCTCGGAAGTCGAGCATGTGCTCGCCACCCAGTGCCTGATCGCCAAGAAGATGAAGAACATGCAGGTACGCGTCGAAGGCAAACTGCCCTTCGGCGTGACCGCCAAGGACATCGTTCTCGCGGTGATCGGCAAGATCGGCACCGCCGGTGGCAACGGCCACGCACTGGAGTTCGCCGGCAGCGCGATCCGCGATCTGTCGATGGAAGGCCGCATGACCATCTGCAACATGTCCATCGAGGCCGGTGCCCGCGTCGGCATGGTCGCCGCCGACCAGAAGACCATCGACTACGTGAAGGGCCGTCCGTATTCGCCCAAGGGCGAGGACTGGGACAAGGCCGTCGCCGCCTGGGCCGACCTGGTGTCGGACGAGGACGCGCATTTCGACAGCGTGGTCGAGCTGCGTGCTGAAGACATCAAGCCGCAGGTCAGCTGGGGCACCTCGCCGGAAATGGTCCTCGCCGTCGACCAGAACGTGCCGGACCCGGCTCGCGAGGCCGATCCGGTCAAGCGCGACTCGATCGAGCGTGCGCTCCGCTACATGGGCCTGGCCGCCAACCAGGCGATCACCGATATCAAGCTGGACCGCGTGTTCATCGGCTCCTGCACCAACTCGCGGATCGAGGACCTGCGCGCCGCCGCCGAAGTGGCCAAGGGCCGCAAGGTCGCAGCCAACGTGATCCAGGCGATGGTGGTGCCGGGCTCCGGGCTGGTCAAACAGCAGGCCGAGGAGGAAGGGCTGGACAAGATCTTCGTCGAAGCCGGCTTCGAGTGGCGCGAGCCGGGCTGCTCGATGTGCCTGGCGATGAACCCGGACAAGCTCGGCAGCGGCGAACACTGCGCCTCCACCTCCAACCGCAACTTCGAAGGCCGCCAGGGCGCCGGTGGACGTACCCACCTGGTCAGCCCGGCGATGGCCGCCGCCGCCGCGGTGACCGGCCGTTTCATCGACGTTCGCGAATTGATCCAGGCCTGAGGAAGCAGACATGAAAGCCTTTACCCAGCACACCGGTCTCGTCGCGCCGCTCGACCGCGCCAACGTCGACACCGACCAGATCATCCCCAAGCAATTCCTCAAGTCGATCAAGCGTACCGGCTTCGGCCCGAACCTGTTCGACGAGTGGCGCTACCTCGACGTCGGCCAGCCGAACCAGGACAACAGCACGCGCCCGCTGAACCATGACTTCGTGCTGAATTTCCCGCGCTATCAGGGCGCCAGCGTGCTCCTCGCCCGCGAGAACTTCGGCTGCGGCTCGTCCCGCGAGCACGCGCCCTGGGCGCTGGACGAATACGGCTTCCGCAGCGTGATCGCGCCGAGCTACGCCGACATCTTCTTCAACAACAGCTTCAAGAACGGCTTGCTGCCGATCATCCTCAAGGACGAAGAGGTCGACGAACTGTTCGAGCAGGTCGAGGCCAACGAGGGCTACCAGCTCACTGTCGACCTCGCCGCGCAGACGGTGACCCGCCCGGACGGCAAGACCTATTCCTTCGAGGTCGACGCCTTCCGCAAGCACTGCCTGCTCAACGGGCTCGACGACATCGGCCTGACCCTGCAGGACGCCGACGCCATCAAGCAGTTCGAGGTCGGCCACCAGCAGCGCCAGCCCTGGCTGTTCGGCGCGATCAAGTAAACAGCGCGCGCGCCATAGGGTGCGCCATGCGCACCGTCCCCCTCGATGTGGAGTCCGACGTGAAGCAGAAAGTCCACGCCCAGGTGGTGCAGACGCAGTTCGGCGAACAGGCCAACGCCTACCTGAGCAGCGCCGTGCATGCCCAGGGCAGCGAATTCGCCGCGCTCCAGGCCGCGGTTGCCGGCCGCAGCGACGCGCGCCTGCTCGACCTCGGCTGCGGCGCCGGGCACGTGGCCTTCCACGTCGCGCCGGCGGTGGCCGAAGTGGTCGCCTACGACCTGTCGCAGGACATGCTCGATGTGGTGGCGAAAGCCGCGAGCGAGCGCGGCTTGCACAACATCCGCACCGAACGCGGCGCGGCTGAGCGCCTGCCGTTCGCCGATGCCAGCTTCGATTTCGTCTTCAGCCGCTACTCCGCGCATCACTGGAGCGACCTCGGCCAGGCCCTGCGCGAAGTGCGCCGGGTACTCAAGCCGGGTGGCGTGGTGGCCTTCGTCGACGTCGCAGCGCCCGGCCTGCCGCTGCTCGATACGCACCTGCAGACGGTGGAAGTGCTGCGCGACAGCAGCCATGTGCGCGATTATTCGCCCTCCGAGTGGGCTCGCCAGCTCGGCGAGGCCGGCCTGGTGGTGACCGCCAGCAGCCGCCAGCGCCTGCGCCTGGAGTACGCCTCCTGGGTCGAGCGGATGCGCACGCCGGAGGTGTTCCGTGCGGCGATCCGTGGGCTGCAGCAGGCGGTGGGCGACGAGGTTCGCGAGTATTTCGAAATTGCCGACGACGGCTCCTTCAGCACCGACGTGCTGCTGGTCTGGGCCGAACGTTGATTTTTTACCGGTGCCAGGCGGCACCTAACGAGAGAAAAGCATGAGCAAGCAGATTCTGGTTCTTCCCGGTGATGGCATCGGTCCGGAAATCATGGCCGAAGCGGTCAAGGTGCTGAACCTGGCCAACGAGAAGTACAACCTGGGCTTCGAGCTGATCGAGGACGTCATCGGCGGCGCCGCCATCGACAGGCATGGCGTGCCGCTGGCCGATGAGACCCTGGCGCGCGCCCGCGCGGCCGACGCCGTGCTGCTCGGCGCGGTCGGCGGACCGAAGTGGGACAAGATCGAACGCGACATCCGCCCCGAGCGCGGCCTGCTGAAGATCCGCTCGCAACTCGGCCTGTTCGGCAACCTGCGTCCGGCGATCCTCTACCCGCAACTGGCCGATGCCTCGACGCTGAAGCCGGAAGTGGTTTCCGGTCTGGACATCCTGATCGTCCGCGAACTCACCGGCGGCATCTATTTCGGCGCCCCGCGCGGCAACGAGACGCTGGCCAACGGCGAGCGCAAGGCCTTCGACACGCTGCCCTACAGCGAGAGCGAAATTCGCCGCATCGCCAAGGTTGGCTTCGACATGGCGGTGCTGCGCGGCGGCAAGCTGTGCTCGGTGGACAAGGCCAACGTGCTCGCCTCCAGCCAGCTGTGGCGCGAAGTGGTCGAGGAGGTCGCTAAGGACTATCCGCAGGTCGAGCTGTCGCACATGTACGTCGACAACGCCGCCATGCAGCTGGTCCGCGCGCCCAAGCAGTTCGACGTGATCGTCACCGACAACATGTTCGGCGACATCCTC
>DIEE01000104.1:12709-13011 GCA_002418465.1 Pseudomonas sp. UBA5782
TGCTGCCGTCGGCCTCGCTGGATGCCAACAACAAGGGCATGTACGAGCCGTGCCACGGTTCGGCTCCGGACATCGCCGGGCAGGGCATCGCCAACCCGCTGGCGACCATCCTCTCGGTGTCGATGATGCTGCGCTACAGCTTCGCCCTGCACGAGGCCGCCGAGGCCATCGAGCAGGCGGTCAGCAAGGTGCTCGATCAGGGCCTGCGTACCGGCGACATCCATTCCGCCGGAATGCGCAAGGTCGGCACTGCCGAGATGGGCGATGCGGTGGTCGCGGCACTGCGTGCACTCTGAGGTTTC
>DIEE01000093.1 GCA_002418465.1 Pseudomonas sp. UBA5782
GCGTCACCGCGCCGATCGACGCGCACCTGATGGTCAAGCCGGTGGACCGCATCATCGGCGATTTCATCGAGGCCGGCGCCAGCTACATCACCTTCCACCCGGAAGCTTCCGAACACGTCGACCGCTCGCTGCAACTGATCAGGAGCGGCGGCGCCAAGGCCGGCCTGGTGTTCAACCCGGCGACCTCGCTGGACGCGCTGAAGTACGTGATGGACAAGGTCGACATGATCCTGCTGATGAGCGTGAACCCCGGCTTCGGCGGACAGAAGTTCATTCCCGGCACCCTGGACAAGCTGCGCGAGGCGCGCGCGCTGATCGACGCCAGTGGCCGCGATATCCGCCTGGAGATCGATGGCGGGGTGAACGTTGCGAACATCCGCGAGATCGCCGCCGCCGGCGCCGACACCTTCGTCGCCGGTTCGGCGATCTTCAACCAGCCCGACTACAAGGCGGTGATCGACGCGATGCGCGCCGAGCTGGCCCAGGCCCGCGCATGAACGGGCTGCAGCGGCTGTTTCCCGGGGCGCTGCCGCGCCTGGTGATGTTCGACCTCGACGGCACCCTGGTGGATTCGGTGCCGGACCTCGCCGCCGCGATCGACGCCATGCTGCTGCAGCTCGACCGCGCGCCGGCCGGCATCGCCCGCGTGCGCGACTGGATCGGCAACGGCGCGCCGGTGCTGGTGCGCCGCGCGCTGGCCGGGCAGATGGATCACGCCGGCGTCGATGCCGGCGAGGCCGAGCAGGCGCTGGGGCTGTTCATGCAGGCCTACGCCGGTGGCCACGCGCTGACCACCGTCTACCCCGGCGTGACGCAAACACTGGCCTGGCTGAAGGCGCAGGGCGTGGCGCTGGCGGTGATCACCAACAAGCCGGAACGCTTCGTCGAGCCGCTGCTGGATGAACTCGGTCTGGGCGGGCATTTCCGCTGGATCGTCGGTGGCGACACGCTGCCCCTGCAGAAGCCCGACCCCGCCGGCCTGCTGCACGTGATGCGGCTGGCCGAGGTCGAGCCCGGACAGGCGCTGTTCGTCGGCGACTCGCGCAACGACATCCGTGCCGCGCGCGCGGCGGCGGTGAGTTGCGTCGGTCTGCGCTACGGCTACAACCACGGCGAGCCGATCGAGAACGAGAACCCGGACCTGGTGCTGGACGATCTGCGCGAGCTGCTGCCGAGTTGATTCGCCGTTAGCCCTGCGCTAACGTGGCCGCTCGTTTCAATCCCCCCGCCTTGCGAGATCAGAACGTGGTGGTCACCGGCAAACTCTGGATGAAAGTGATCAAGGCCCTGGCCCGTTGGCGCTGGCGCGCCTGATCCGTTCCAGCCGGTCAATCCGGCGTTTGCTGCGACCCTCTTACCTAGCTTTGCCACGAGACTGATCATGACCCGCGAAGAATTCCTGCGTCTGGCCGCTGCCGGCTATAACCGCATTCCCCTGGCCTTCGAGACCCTCGCCGACTTCGACACGCCGCTGTCGCTATACCTGAAGCTGGCCGATGCGCCGCACTCCTATCTGCTGGAATCGGTGCAGGGCGGCGAGAAATGGGGGCGCTACTCGATCATCGGCCTGCCGTGCCGTACCGTGCTGCGCGCCCACGGCAACCAGGTGCGGGTCAGCGAGGATGGCCGCGAGGTCGAGGCGCTGGAAAGCGACGATCCGCTGGCGTTCGTCGAGCAGTTCAAGGCGCGCTACAAGGTGCCGACGCTGCCCAACCTGCCGCGTTTCGACGGCGGCCTGGTCGGCTACTTCGGCTACGACAGCGTGCGCTACGTCGAGAAGAAACTCGCCCATTGCCCGAATCCCGATCCGCTGGGCACCCCGGACATCCTGCTGATGGTCTCCGACGCGGTGGTGGTGTTCGACAACCTGGCCGGCAAGCTGCACGCCATCGTGCTGGTCGATCCGGCCGAGGAGGGCGCCTACGAGAAGGGCCTGGAGCGCCTGAAGATCTTGCGCGCCACCCTCCGCGAGCCGATCGCGCCGCGCCTGGGGCTGGACTTCAACGCCGCCGCCGGCAGCGAGCCGGCGTTCCGCTCCAGCTTCAGCCGCGACGACTACGAGCGCGCGGTGGGCGCCATCAAGGACTACATCCTCGCCGGCGACTGCATGCAGGTGGTGATCTCGCAGCGCATGTCGATCCCGTTCAAGGCGGCGCCCATCGACCTGTACCGCGCGCTGCGCTGCTTCAACCCGACGCCGTACATGTACTTCTTCAACTTCGGCGACTTCCACGTGGTCGGCAGCTCGCCGGAAGTGCTGGTGCGCGTCGAGGACGGCCTGGTCACCGTGCGCCCGATCGCCGGCACCCGCCCGCGCGGCGCCAGCGAGGAGGCCGACCAGGCGCTGGAGAAGGACCTGCTCTCCGACGCCAAGGAAGTCGCCGAGCACCTGATGCTCATCGACCTCGGGCGCAACGATGTCGGCCGCGTTTCCGACACCGGCACGGTGAAGGTCACCGAGAAGATGGTGATCGAGCGCTACTCCAACGTCATGCACATCGTCTCCAACGTCACCGGCCAGCTGAAGGGCGGCATGAGCGCGATGGACGCGTTGCGCGCGATTCTCCCGGCCGGCACCCTGTCCGGCGCGCCGAAGGTCCGCGCCATGCAGATCATCGACGAGCTGGAACCGGTCAAGCGCGGCGTCTATGGCGGCGCGGTGGGTTACCTGGCGTGGAACGGCAACATGGACACCGCCATCGCCATCCGTACCGCGGTGATCAAGGACGGCGAGCTGCACGTGCAGGCCGGCGCCGGGATCGTCGCCGACTCGGTGCCGGCACTGGAGTGGGAAGAGACGCTGAACAAGCGCCGTGCCATGTTCCGCGCCGTCGCCCTGGCCGAACAAAGCGCCGACGGCGACGTCTGATCCGGGGAGGGGCCAGGGTTTTGCCAGTATCGGCAGAACTTCCCGGGGCCCCCGTATCGACAAGGACTCAGACGATGCGAAAGCCCACCCCGCTGCGCCCGCTACTCTTCCTGTTCGCCGCCGTGCTGCTGCTCGGCGGCTGCGCCTCCAGCCGGATCGCTCACCCGCCCGCCGCCATAAGCGAGGGCGAAGCGCGCCAGGTGATCGAGCAGGTGGTGCGCGCCAATCGGCCCGGCCTGCGTGCCGACGCCCTGGAATTCACCCAGACCTACCTGTGGTTCGGCAATGGCATCATCACGCCGGTCACCGGCTTCGGCCCCCCCCCCGCCCCGGGGGCGGGGGCGGGCGCCCCCCCCCCNNGGCTCGGCCGCTTCGCTGGGTTCGGCGGCGCTGGCCTCGGACGTCGCCGGTGCCGAACCGGCGGACAGCGAGCGGCTGTACTTCGGCAACCTCGGCGAATCGCGCCTGCTCGGTGGCAGCGGAAACTACGAGGTGCTGCTGATCAACGTCGACGGCGCCGCGCTGAACGCCTTCCAGGTGGAAAACCGCGCCCAGGGCGAGCGTTTCATCGACGCGCTGCACTTCTTCCGCAGCCGCGCGCTGGCCGCTCAGGACGCCGGATGAGCGCGTCGCAGCGGCCCGTTCGGGCACGGCGATATTGCAGCGAAGGCCCCCGCTGGGCTACTGTGCGGGCAGCTCAATCCGAGACAAGCCCGTGACATCCAGCACCCTCCTGATGCGAGTCATCAAAGCCCACGCCCGCTGGCGCTGGCGCGCCTGATTCCGTTCGCCCGGACAACGCCGGGCTGCAACTCCTGCCTCCGCAAGACGATATCCACCGGCACCTCCGCTGCGATCAGCCCGCCGGCCCATCGATTTTCCTTGCCGGGGTGCGCGATCCGAATCCAGAGGTGGGCTCCATGCTTTTAATGATCGACAACTACGACTCCTTCACCTTCAACGTCGTGCAGTACCTCGGCGAACTGGGTGCCGAGGTGAAAGTCGTGCGCAACGACGAACTCACGCTGGCCGAGATCGAGGCGCTGAACCCCGAGCGCATCGTGATTTCCCCCGGCCCCTGCACGCCGACCGAGGCCGGCGTCTCGCTCGAGGTGATCAGCCATTTCGCCGGCAAGCTGCCGATCCTCGGCGTCTGCCTCGGCCACCAGGGTATCGGCCAGGCTTTCGGTGGCGACGTGGTGCGCGCGCGCCAGGTCATGCACGGCAAGACCAGCCCGGTCTATCACCAGCACCAGGGCGTGTTCGCCGGGCTCAACGACCCGCTCACCGTGACCCGCTACCACTCGCTGGTGGTCAAGCTGGAAACCCTGCCCGAATGCCTGGAAGTCACCGCCTGGACCCGTCTGGAAGACGGCTCGGTGGACGAGATCATGGGCCTGCGGCACAAGACGCTGAACGTCGAGGGCGTGCAGTTCCACCCCGAGTCGATCCTCTCCGAACAGGGCCACGAGCTGTTCGCCAACTTCCTCAAGCAGACCGGTGGGGTGCGCGGATGAACATCAGGGAAGCCCTCGACCGGGTGGTCAACCAGCTCGACCTGAACACCGCGGAAATGCAGGACGTGATGCGCCTGATCATGACCGGCCAGTGCACCGACGCGCAGGTCGGCGCGTTCCTGATGGGCATGCGCATGAAGAGCGAGACCATCGACGAGATCGTCGGCGCCGCGCAGGTCATGCGCGAGCTGGCCGCGCCCGTGCAGATCGACGCCGAACGCCTGGTCGACACCTGCGGCACCGGCGGCGACGGGATGAACATCTTCAACGTCTCCACCGCTGCGGCCTTCGTCGTCGCCGCGGCCGGCGGGCGTGTCGCCAAGCACGGCAACCGCGCGGTGTCCGGCAAGAGCGGCAGCGCCGATCTGCTGGAGGCCGCCGGGGTCTACCTCGACCTCAAGCCGGAGCAGGTGGCGCGCTGCGTCGAGACTGTCGGCGTCGGCTTCATGTTCGCCCCGGCGCACCACGGCGCGATGAAACACGCCATCGGTCCGCGCCGCGAGCTCGGCCTGCGCACGCTGTTCAACCTGCTCGGGCCGATGACCAACCCGGCCGGCGTGCAGCGCCAGGTGGTCGGTGTGTTCAGCCAGGCGCTGTGCCGGCCGATGGCCGAAGTGCTGGCGCGCCTGGGCAGCGAGCACGTGCTGGTGGTGCACGCGCAGGACGGGCTGGACGAGATCAGCCTGGCCGCGCCGACCTACGTCGCCGAGCTGCTCGAGGGCACGGTGCGCGAATACCAGATCCAGCCGGAAGACTTCGGCATCAAGAGCCAGAGCCTGATCGGCCTGACCGTGGACAGCGCCGCCGATTCGCTGGCGCTGATCCGCGACGCGCTGGGGCGCCGCAAGAGCGACAACGGCCACAAGGCCGCCGAGATGATCGTCCTCAACGCCGGCGCCGCGCTCTATGCGGCCGGACATGCGAGCAGCCTCAAGGACGGCATGCGCCTGGCGCACGATGCCGTGCATACCGGGCTGGCCTGGGAGAAACTCAACGAGCTGGCCGCCTTCACCGGCATATTCAAGCAGGAGAACCAAGCATGAGCGTGCCCACCGTGCTGGAGAAGATCCTCGCCCGCAAGGCCGAGGAAGTCGCCGAACGCCGCGCGCGGGTGAGCCTCGCCGAGCTGGAGCGCCTGGCCGCCGCGGCCGACGCTCCGCGCGGCTTCGCCCTGGCGTTGCAGGAGCGCGTGAAACGCAAGGAAGCGGCGGTGATCGCCGAGGTGAAGAAGGCCTCGCCGAGCAAGGGCGTGCTGCGCGAGGAATTCCTTCCGGCGGAGATCGCCAGGAGCTACGAAGCCGGCGGCGCGGCCTGCCTGTCGGTACTCACCGACGTGGATTTCTTTCAGGGCGCCGATGCCTACCTGCAGCAGGCGCGAGCCGCCTGCAGCCTGCCGGTGATCCGCAAGGATTTCATGATCGATCCCTATCAGGTTGTCGAAGCCCGTGCACTGGGCGCCGACTGCATCCTGCTGATCGTCTCCGCACTGTCCGATGCGCAGATGGGCGAACTGGCGGCGACGGCCAAGGGCGTCGGCCTCGACGTGCTGGTGGAAGTGCACGACGGCGACGAGCTGGACCGCGCGCTGGCCACCCTGGATACCCCGCTGGTGGGCATCAACAACCGCAACCTGCACACCTTCGAAGTGAACCTGGAAACCACCCTCGACCTGCTTCCGCGCATCCCCCGCGAGCGCCTGGTGATCACCGAGAGCGGCATCCTCAACCGCGCCGACGTGGAGCTGATGCAGATCAGCGAGGTGCATGCCTTCCTGGTCGGCGAAGCGTTCATGCGCGCCGAGGAACCGGGCAGCGAGCTGCAGCGGCTGTTCTTCCCCGAGCGCGGTCGCGGCCTGGGCAGCGACGCCTCCTGAGCGATTCGCGCGCATGAAAAAGCCGGCCAAGCGCCGGCTTTTTTCTGCCTCGGGTTCAGCGCGTGCCGAACACCACCATGGTCTTGCCCTTGACGTGCACCAGACCCTGTTCCTCCAGGCTCTTGAGCACGCGACCGACCATTTCCCGCGAGCAGCCGACGATGCGGCCGATTTCCTGACGGGTGATCTTGATCTGCATGCCGTCCGGGTGGGTCATGGCGTCGGGCTGCTTGCACAGGTCGAGCAGCGTGCGCGCGACGCGGCCGGTGACATCGAGGAAGGCCAGGTCGCCGACCTTGCGCGTGGTGGCGCGCAAGCGCTCGGCCATCTGCCCGCCGATGGTGTAGAGGATTTCCGGATCGCGCTCGGACAGCTCGCGGAACTTGGCGTAGCTGAGCTCGGCGACGTCGCATTCGGTCTTGGCGCGGACCCAGGCGCTGCGTTCTTTCTCCGCGCCTTCGTTCTCGAACAGGCCGAGCTCACCGAAGAAGTCCCCGGCGTTCAGGTAGGCGATGATCATCTCGCGGCCGTCGTCGTCCTCGATGAGGATGGTGACCGAGCCCTTGATGATGAAGAACAGCGTTTCGCAGCGGTCGCCGGCATAGATGATGGTGCTTTTTGCGGCGTAGCGGCGGCGATGGCAGTGGGAGAGGAGTCTGTCGAGGTTCTTGACCTTTGGAGCGAGGGTAATTGCGACCATGCCTGATTTCCGAGAGAAGAATGAGCGATCCAGACGCCGTGAAGATGTCGAAGCGGCAGGTTATCAAGGCAAGGTTGCGACGCGTCGCAACGCCGGGTTCGAGCCGGGTTGCCGGCGTCCTTGCCGTGACGGGCGAAGCGCGCCGATCCATGGGTAGTCCTGCTGCAGAGCTGCTTCGAGCATGGATCATTCCACGCCGTCTTGTTGTGTTCGCAGGCAGTTTTCTTGGAGTACTTCCCGGCCCCGGGCCGGTGATCTGGCGTCAGCTTAACAGACGCCCCGGAGCGGGCAATCCGTTTTCGCCGCGCCCCCCTGTCCTCCGTCGCCGCTGCCGGTGCTGCGGCGGCGCGCGGGCGGCATGCTAAGCTGGCGCCCTTTTCAGCAGCGGAGCGCGGCGATGAAAGCACGCATTCAATGGGCCGGCGAGGCCATGTTCCTCGGTGAGTCCGGCAGCGGCCACGTGGTGGTGATGGACGGCCCGCCGGAAAGCGGCGGCCGCAACCTCGGCGTGCGGCCGATGGAAATGGTGCTGATCGGCCTGGGCGGTTGCAGCAACTTCGATGTGGTCAGCATCCTGAAGAAGTCGCGCCAGCCGGTGGAAAGCTGCGAGGCCTTCCTCGAGGCCGAACGCGCCAACGAAGATCCCAAGGTGTTCACCAAGATCCACCTGCATTTCGTGGTCAAGGGTCGCGGGCTGAAGGAAGCCCAGGTCAAGCGCGCCATCGAGCTGTCGGCGGAGAAGTACTGCTCGGCATCGATCATGCTCGGCAATGCCGGCGTCGAGATCACCCACGACTACGAGATCGTCGAACTGGGCTGATCGGCGAAAGTCGCAGGCAAAAAGAAAGGGCGCTGCGGCGCCCTTTCCCGTTTCCGGCACGGTTCAGATGCGGTAGGTGCTCTTGGTCATCACCTTGGACAGCAGGGTCATGCCGAACTTCACCGGCACCGGGAAGCGGAAGCCGCCGGCGGCGATGGCGTTGGTCGAATGCTGTTCCTCGTCGATGCGCATCTGCTCGAGGATCGAGCGGGATTTCTGGTCTTCCAGGGGAATCTGCTCCAGGTGTTCGTCCAGGTGCTTGCAGACTTGGTCCTCGGTGGCGGCTACGAAGCCCAGGCTGACCTTGTCGCTGATCAGCCCGGCGACCGCGCCGACGCCGAACGACAGCCCGTAGAACACCGGATTGAGCACGCTGGTGTGGCTGCCCAGCTCGCGGATGCGCTGTTCGCACCAGGCCAGGTGATCGATTTCCTCTTCGGCGGCGTGTTCCATCGCCTTGCGGATCGCCGGCAGTTTGGCGGTCAGCGCCTGGCCCTGGTAGAGGCCCTGGGCGCAGACCTCGCCGGTGTGGTTGATGCGCATCAGGCCGGCCACGTGGCGGGTCTGGCTGGGTTCGAGCGCCACTTCGTCCTTGAGCAGTGCCGGCGACGGACGATAGGGCTGGCCAGTGAACGGCAGCAGGGTGCGCAGGGCGGTATTGGCCTGCAGCAGCAAACGGTCGACCGGGGTGTAGTGACGCGCATCGGACATGACGAACTCCAGAACGGACGGGGGCGGCAAGTTTAAGCCGCAGGGCTGGGCGCGGGGTTGGGACAGATCAACGCAGCAAGCGGATGCGTTCAGCCCGGCGGCCAGCTCATCGGGCGCTTGCCCAGTACGTGCATATGAATGTGGTAGACGGTCTGCCCGCCCAGCTCATTGCAGTTCATCACCACGCGGAAGCCTTCGGCGCAGCCCTGTTCCCCGGCCAGCTTCTGCGCGGTGAAGAGGATGTGCCCGGCGAGGGCCTTGTCGTCCTTCTCGCTGAAGTCGTGCAGGGTGGCGATGTGTTTCTTCGGGATCACCAGAAAGTGCACCGGCGCCTTCGGGTCGATATCGTTGAAGGCGATCACCTGGTCGTCTTCGTAAAGCTTGCGCGCGGGAATCTCTCCGGCGACGATCCTGCAGAATAGGCAGTCCACGGACGGCTCCAGGTCTGATGGAAGAACGACGAGTGTAACCACGCGCGGATGGCCGGCCAACCCGCGCGCCACAAGGAGTCAGTGTGAAGAACGATATCCATGACCTCGGCCTGGTGCTGGAGTCCAAGGTCAAACTGATCGTCATCGAGTCCTGGGACGAGCCGCGCGTGCTGCAGACCCTTACCGGGCTGGCGGTGCGGCGCAATCTCGGGCTGTTCCTCTGGTCGGTCACCGAGGGGCTGCAACGCCTGGGTTTCGGCAGCGCGGCCGGCGAGGAGCCGACCCACGAGCCGGAGGCGGCGCTGAAGTTGATCAAGCATGACCCGCAGCCGAATCTCTACGTGCTCTGCGACCTGCATCCGTTTCTCGAGGACAACCCCAAGCTGGTGCGCCTGCTCAAGGAAATCGCCATGGCCGAGGGCGCACAGCGGCCGACGCTGGTGCTGGTTTCCCACGCGCTCAAGCTGCCGCCGGAAGTGCAGCGCTACGCGGCGCGCTTCGACCTGGCGCTGCCGTCGGAGGAGGAGCTGCTGGCGATCGTCCGCGACGAAGCCACGCGCTGGAGCGAGCGCAACCGCGGCGCCCGCGTGCGCACCGACAACCGCACCCTGCAGCAGGTGGTGAAGAACCTGCGCGGCATGAGCCACGGCGAGGCCCGCGCGCTGGCGCGCAACCTCATCTGCGACGACGGCGCGATAACCCAGGAAGATTTGCCGGAGCTGAACAAGGCCAAGTTCCAACTGCTCGACCTGGAGGGTGTGCTCAGTTTCGAGAACGACACCGCGCGCTTCGCCGAGGTCGGCGGGCTGGCCGCACTCAAACGTTGGCTGGCCGAGCGCCAGGACGCCTTCCTCGATGACAGCGGCATCGGGCGCCCGAAAGGCATGCTGCTGGTCGGCGTGCAGGGTGGTGGCAAGAGCCTGGCGGCGAAGGCGGTGGCCGGGCTCTGGGGCCTGCCGCTGCTGCGCCTTGACTTCGCCTGCCTGTACAACAAGTTCTTCGGCGAAACCGAACGCAACCTGCGCGAAGCGCTGAAGATGGCCGAGCAGATGGCGCCCTGCGTGCTGTGGATGGACGAGATCGAGAAGGGCCTGGCCAGCGGCGATCAGGACGGCGGCGTCAGCCAGCGCGTGCTCGGTACGCTGCTGACCTGGATGGCCGAGCACAAGGCGCCGGTGTTCATGGTCGCCACCGCCAACGCGATCCAGCGCCTGCCGCCGGAACTGGTGCGCAAGGGCCGCTTCGACGAGCTGTTCTTCGTCGACCTGCCGGATGCCGGCGTACGCGAGGATATCTTCCGCATCCACCTGCAGCGCCGCGAGCTGGAGCCGGCGACGTTCGACCTGGCGGCGCTGGCCGCGGCCAGCAACGGCTTTTCCGGCGCGGAAATCGAGCAAGCGGTGGTCAGTGCGCTGTATGCCGCTCAGGCGCGCCAGCAGGCGGTCGATCAGAGCCTGCTGCTGAACAGTCTGCAGAGCACGTCGCCGCTGTCGGTGGTGATGGCCGAGGACCTTGCCGCGCTGCGTACCTGGGCGAACGGGCGGACGGTGCCGGCGGACTGAGTCTCAGCCGGGCAGCAGGCCGCGATTGATCCGCGCGGCGAGCTTGCGCACCAGCCAGCGCGGCGCGAAGCGCGGGCCCATAGCGATCAGCCGATTGCGCCAGCCGGGGATGATCAGCGCACGGTTCTTCTCCAGCGCGCGCACGGTGTAGAGCGCTACTTCCTCGGCGCTCATCATCAGCTTGCCGCCGCTCAGGTGGCCTACCTCCAGCTGCGCCGAGCGCCAGAACGCGGTGCGGATCGGGCCGGGGCAGAGCACCGAGACCCTGATCCCGCGGCTTCTGAGCTCTTCTCGCAGGCCTTCGGAAAAGTGCAGAACGTAGGCCTTGCTCGCGTAGTAGTTGCTCATCCACGCGCCGGGCTGGAAGGCCGCGACCGAGGCGACGTTGAGGATCTGCCCGCCACCGTTGGCCAGCATGTGCTGGCCGAGCGCATGGCAGAGCCGCGCCAGTGCCAGCACGTTCACTTCGATCAGGGTTTTCTCGCGGCTCCAGTCCTGCTCCAGATAGGCGCCGCCGGAGCCGATGCCGGCATTGTTCACCAGCAGCTCGATGCGCCGCTCGCTCTGCTCCAGCTCGTGGAGCAACCCGGACAGCTGGATCGGCTCGGCGAGGTCGCAGGTGCGGAACAGCACCTCGACGCCGAAGCGCTGGCTCAGCTCGCAGGCGATGCTTTCCAGCGCATCGCGCTGGCGCGCCACCAGGATCAGCTTGCGTCCGCGCCGTGCCAAGGCTTCGGCCAGCGCCAGGCCGATACCGCTGGAGGCACCGGTGATGAGGACGTAATGCGACATGCGAATCTCCACTCAGGAGCCGTTGGACCTCCGGCTCCCGGGGTTGGTGCGGCGCGGGTCAGCTACCGAGGCCGGCCCAGTACAGGGCGAGCATGGCGAAGCCGCCGAAGGCGAACATCAACAGCAGCGACAGCAGCAGGATGGCGATGAGCACGCCGGAGATGACTTTCACCGACAGGCTGTTGGCCGGCGGCGGCGGGCCGTAGCGGTTGACGCCGTCGCTGCCGGGCACCACCAGCATCAGCAGGGCGAACACGCTGCCGGCGACGGGGATCAGGTTGATCAGCAGCAGCCATCCGGTCCAGCCGATATCGTGCAGGCGCTGGGTGGCGATCATCACGCTGGCGACGACGACTCCCAGCGACAGGACGATTATCAGCAGCGAGCCAAGGATCTGGGAGAGATTGCTGACGAGCGCGGCGATGCCCGCTAGCCCGAGGAAGGCGAATATCAGCACCAGCGACCAGGCCAGGTAACGCAGGCGACCGATGCGGCCGTTGATGCTGAACACCTTGAGCTCGGCGAACTCGGGCAGGGTCTCGCCGACTTCCGCCCTGGGCGGTGCGTAGGGGGTCACTGCCGGAGCGACCGCTTCCACGGGCGCGGCGGGCGGCGGCAGTTCGCCGCTCTCGGCGAGCAGCGCCTGGCGCGCGAGGTATTTCTCGATGACGATGCCGCAGGCGCTGCACTCGATCGCCTTGGCCTGCTGACTGCCGCATTTGGGGCAGACCATGTCGCCGCTGGCGGCGAGCGCCGCGGCTTCGCTCACTTCTTCGAGTTCCACCAGGGTCAGCCGGGCGCTCAGGTCCGGCTCCTTGCGCACCCGTGCGCCGGCGCGCTGCAGTGCCCCCAGGTATTTGTCCGCCTGGTCTTCCGGGAGGTCGCGCTTGATCGCCTGCGGCGGACCGCTGAACAGCGCTTCGATACGCTGGCGATCACTCTTGAACAGGCGGGCGAGGTTGTCCTTGACGGTATCCAGCGCCATGTCCGGCATGATCTGGCCATCGAATACGATCTTGTAGCGCGCTTCGGTCATGCAGGGCTTCCTTGTCACAAGCTGGGAACCGGCACAGCGTAATAACCGGCCGGCGGCGGCACAAGCGGGCTCGCACAAACAAAAGGCCCGGCAGCGTGTTGGCGCTCCGGGCCCGTGTGGTGCGTCACGGCGGGATCAGCGCGGCCAGCGCTGGCCGAGCTGAGTGCTGCGCGACAGTGCGTCGCTGTATTCTTGGTCTAGGCGTGCGATCAGTTGATCGACGCCGGGCAGATCGGCGATGTCGCCTGCGCCCTGGCCGGCGGACCAGACGGTCTTCCAGGCCTTGGCTTCGTCGTTGATCGGCTTGAGCTTATCGCCGTAGTCGACCGCACTCTTGTCGTTGAGCCGCTTGAGGTCGTAGCCGGCGCGCTCCAGGCTCTGGCGCATGAAGCTCGCCGGCACGCCGGATACCGCCGGGGTGTGGACGATATCGGCGGCGTGCGCCTCCACGATCATCTGCTTGTAGTCGTCGCCTGCAGCGCTTTCGGCGGTGGCGATGAAGCGCGTGCCCAGGTAGGCGAGGTCGGCGCCGAGCAGTTGCGCGGCAAGAATCTCGTGGCCGTGGTTGAGGCAGCCAGCGAGCAGCAGGGTCTTGTCGAAGAACTGCCGAATCTCGGCGATGAGGGCGAACGGGCTCCAGGTGCCGGCATGGCCGCCAGCGCCGGCGGCCACCGCGATCAGCCCGTCGACGCCGGCCTCGGCGGCCTTCTCGGCGTGGCGGCGGGTGGTTACGTCATGGAACACCAGGCCGCCGTAGCTGTGCACGGCGTCGACCACGTCCTTCACCGCGCCGAGGCTGGTGACCACGATGGGCACCTTTTTCTCGACGCAGATCGCCAGGTCCGCCTGCAGGCGCGGGTTGGTCGGGTGGACGATCAGGTTGACGGCGAAGGGCGCCGGCTCCTGCAACGGCGCGAGGCCCGCTTCGATTTCCTCCAGCCAGGCGCGGAAGCCGTCGCTGTCACGCTGGTTGAGCGCGGGGAAGCTGCCGATGATTCCATTGCGGCAGCAGGCGAGCACCAGCGCGGGGTTGGAAACCAGGAACATCGGCGCGGCCATCAGCGGCAGGCGCAGGCGTTGATCGAGCGAGGCAGGCAGGGACATGGCGGGCTTCTCTTGTTGTTGATCAGAAGGGTTTGACCACCACCAGGATCACGATGGCGATCAGGAACAGTACCGGAATTTCGTTGAACCAGCGGTAGAAGGTCTCGCTGCGACCCGGCTCGCCGCGAGCGAAGCGTTTGATCTGAGCGCCACATATGTGGTGGTAGCCGATCAGCAGGAACACCAGGGTCAGTTTGGCGTGCAGCCAGCCGGCGCCCTTGAGCAGGCCGGGGTTCATCGACAGCAAACCGATGCCGAACACCAGGCTGGCGATCATCGCCGGCATCATGATGCCGCGGTAGAGCTTGCGCTCCATGAGGCAGAAGCGCTCGCGGCTGGCCGCGTCCGCGCTGCTGGTGTGATAGACGAACAGGCGCGGCAGATAGAACAGCCCGGCGAACCAGCAGACGATGGAGATGATGTGCAGCGCTTTGATCCAGAGATAGAGCATCGGGGTACTTCCAGGTGATCACGGTGCGCAGATAGTAGTGGCACAGGTCCTGGCAGTCACCACGCCGGTTGGCCGCAGGATATGTGCGGACGTATCATCCGCTTGTGCTCGCCGCCCGGTGCATCAGGTCGGCTGAATCGCACAATAGTTGACCGATTTTCTGGGGTAAGCGGATAATGGCAGGCCCCAATGCAGTTCAGGCAGCGTAACGCCGGGAGATATGCAACATGAGCGTCGAAACCTTCACCCCTACTGCCATGCTGTTTTCGCAGGGTGCTGCGAGCAAGGTGAAGAACCTCATCGATGAGGAAGGCAACCCTCGTCTGAAGCTTCGCGTTTTCGTCACGGGCGGCGGCTGTTCCGGTTTCCAGTACGGCTTCACCTTCGATGAAGACACTGCCGACGATGACACCATCATCGAGCGCGAAGGGGTCAGCCTGGTGGTCGATCCGATGAGCTTCCAGTACCTGGCCGGCGCCGAAGTGGATTATCAGGAAGGCCTGGAAGGCTCGCGGTTCGTGATCAACAACCCTAACGCCGCCACTACCTGCGGTTGCGGTCAGTCCTTCTCGATCTGACGCCGCTTCGCCTTGTCGACGCCGTGCCCTGCACGGCGTTTTCGTTTTTGCGTCAGGCCGGGTAGATCGCGCCCAGTACGCGCAGGCCGCGCGCACCGGTGACTTCGGGGCGGTTGCCGGGAATCCGTTCCAGACAGCAATGTGCCAACCAGGCAAACGCCATCGCCTCGACCCAGTCAGGCGACACGCCGTAGGCTTCGGTGCTGGCTACCCGGGTTTCGGGGAGCAGCTGCGCCAGGCGCTGCATCAGCGCCTGGTTATGTGCGCCGCCGCCGCAGACCAGCAGTTCTTGGGTGCGCGGCTGCGCGGCGCGCAGCGAGTCGACAATGCTCAGCGCCGTCAGTTCGAGCAGCGTGCGCTGCACGTCGGCGGGCGCAACGGTGCCGTGATGCGACAGGTGATCTTCCAGCCAGGGCAGGTTGAACAGCTCGCGCCCGGTGCTCTTCGGCCCGCGGGTGCGGAAGAAGTCGTTGGCCAGCAGGCGTTGCAGCAGCGCGTCGTCGAGGGTGCCGCTGGCGGCCCAGGCGCCATCGGCATCGAAGGCATCGCCGCGTTGCCGGGCGATCCAGGCGTCCATCAGCACGTTGCCCGGACCGCAATCGAAGCCGTCCACCGAGCCGTCCGCATGCAGCAGGCTGAGGTTGCTGAAGCCTCCAATGTTGAGCACGGCGCGCGGCTGGCCGAGGTCGCTGAACAGACTCTGGTGAAATGCCGGTACCAGCGGCGCGCCCTGGCCGCCAGCAGCGACGTCGCGACGGCGAAAGTCGCCGATCACGCTGATCCCGGTCAGCTCGGCGAGCAACGCCGGATTGCCGATCTGTACGCTGAACCCGCGTGCCGGCTCGTGGCGCACGGTCTGTCCGTGGCTGCCGATCGCGCGTATGTCGCTCGCCTCGAGGTTCTGCTCGGCGAGCAACTGGCGGATGCCTTGCGCTGCCAGTTCGACCCACTGGTTTTCCGCCAGTGACGCGCGCGCCAGCTCGTCGGCACCTGGAGCGCAGAGGCTGAGCAGCTCACTGCGAAGTGACGGCGGCATGGGGATATAGAGGGAGGCGAACAGCCGCGGCTGGGCGTGCTGCTCGATCAGCGCGATGTCCAGACCGTCGAGGCTGGTACCGGACATCACGCCGAGATAGAGCGCCATGGGTCAGCGCTTGTTGTTGAGGGCCAACATGGTGGCCTTTTCCTGCTCCATGCGGGCGATCAGTGGTTTGCTCATCTGCAGGAAGCGTTGTTTGTCGCTGCTGCTGATGGGGTCGGCCATCGCCATCTTGATGCTCAGCGGGTCGACCTGGGTTCCGTCGACCTGAAATTCGTAATGCAGGTGCGGGCCGGTGGAAAGCCCGGTGGTGCCGATGTAGCCGATGACCTGGCCCTGCTTCACCGCAACCCCATTGCGGATGCCCTTGGCAAAACCCTGCATGTGGCCATACAGCGTGCGATAGCGCTGGCTGTGCTGGATTATCACAGTATTGCCGTAGCCGCCCTTGCGTCCGGCGAGCAGCACCTTGCCGTCGCCGGCAGCCTTGATTGGCGTACCGCGCGGTGCGGCGTAGTCGACACCCTTGTGCGCGCGGATCTTGTTCAGAATCGGATGCTTGCGGCCCATCGAGAAACGCGAGCTGATCCGTGCGACATCCACCGGCGTACGGATGAACGCCTTGCGCATGCTGTCGCCGTCAGCCGTGTAATAGCTACTGGCGCCCTGCTTGTTGGTGTAGCGGATGGCGCTGAAGGTCTTGCCACGGTTGACGAAGCGCGCGGCGAGGATGCTGCCGGTGCCTACGCGTTTACCGTCGAGCATCTTCTCTTCATAGATGGCTTCGAATTCGTCGCCTTCGCGCAGGTCCTGACCGAAGTCGATGTCGTAGCCGAAGATGTTCGCCAGGTCCATGGTCAGGTCGTGGGACAGGCCGGCACGCTTGGCCGACAGGAACAGCGAGCTGTCGATCACGCCGTGGGCATAGACGCTGCGGACGTCGGGTTTGGCTAGTTCGCGTTTGAACTGGTAGCCGCCGTCGCTTTTGGCCAGACTGACGCGCTCCATGTCGGAGAGCTGCGAGTGCAGGCTTTCCAACTGGCCGTCGGGGGTGAGCTTGAATTCCAGGGCCTGGCCGATCTTCAGGCGGCCCAGTTCCTTGGCTTCCTTGCTGCTGCCGAGCACCTCGTGCAGCACGGTGGCGGAGAGGCCGACCTTGGCGAACACGGTGGAAAGGGTATCGCCATTGCCTACGGTGACGATCTTGACCAGCGGATCGGCTGGGGTTTCGTCGGCGGCGGCAGTCTCCTCGGCGTCGGAGGGTTCGTTGGCGTCGGCATTCTGCTCGGCATCGGGCGCTTCGATTTCAGCGAACGGCGAAGGTGCGGACTGCGCGTCGTTGGCGTTCTCCGACTGCAGAACTTCATCTTCCTGGGGAATCTCCTGGCTGGGGGCAGTGAGCTCCAGATCCAGATTCGTCCTTTTCGCTTCGACTTCGCGGGAAGGGAACACCAGCAGTGCCAGGCTAAGCAATGCGGCTATACCACTGGCAGCCAGGATATGGCTTTTCGGGTAGAGCTCTGCTTTGGAAACGTTATGCGTCATATGGCGTCTGGTGATTTTGGCTACGAAATAACTGTCTAAAATATAACCAAAATTTCCTCGAGGCAACCCTGAATGCTGCGGTCTTTTGCCCGGCCATTGCCCTGCCATCAGGGCGAAATTTGTTTTTCGGGGCTGATCTTGTATGGTTGCTCCCCTTCGTCCAACACCATATAGAGTCATGCCATGAAGTCTGTGGAAGAGCAGCTCGCGCAGATCAAGCGCGGCGCGGAAGAGATCCTTGTCGAAGCCGAGCTGATCGAGAAGCTCAGGCTGGGGCGTCCGCTGCGGATCAAGGCCGGTTTCGACCCGACCGCTCCGGACCTGCATCTCGGCCACACCGTGCTTATTAATAAGCTGCGCCAGTTCCAGGAGCTGGGGCATCAGGTGGTCTTCCTTATAGGTGACTTCACCGGAATGATCGGCGATCCCAGTGGCAAGAGCGCCACGCGTCCTCCGCTGACGCGCGAGCAGGTGCTCGACAATGCCGAGACCTATAAGGCGCAGGTGTTCAAGATCCTCGACCCGGCACGCACCGAGGTCGCCTTCAACTCCACCTGGATGGACCAGCTGAGCCCGGCGGATTTCATCCGCCTCGCGTCGCAATACACCGTGGCGCGCATGCTCGAGCGTGATGACTTCAGCAAGCGCTACTCTACCAATCAGCCGATCGCCATCCATGAGTTCCTCTATCCGCTGGTGCAGGGCTACGACTCCGTGGCGCTGCAAGCCGACGTCGAGCTCGGTGGTACCGATCAGAAATTCAACCTGTTGATGGGGCGTGAGCTTCAGCGTGCCTACGGCCAGCCGGCGCAGTGCATCCTCACCATGCCGTTGCTCGAAGGGCTGGATGGCGTGAAGAAAATGTCCAAGTCGCTGGGCAACTATGTAGGAATCCAGGAAGCGCCGGGCGTCATGTACAGCAAGCTGGTCTCGATTCCCGATGCGCTCATGTGGCGCTACTTCGAACTGCTCAGCTTCCGTAGCCTTGAAGAGATCGAAGCGCTCCGTGCCGATATCGCGCGCGGTGCCAATCCGCGTGACATCAAGATCAAGCTGGCCGAGGAGATCGTCGCGCGCTTCCATGGCGAAGAAGCTGCCGCAGCGGCGCACCGCTCTGCAGGCAACCGTATGAAGGAAGGCGAGCTTCCGGAGGACCTGCCGGAAGTCATTCTGTTTTCCAGTGAAGACCTGCCGATCGCCGCTGTCCTTAATAAGGCAGGAATGGTCAAGAACGCCGCGGGTGCCCGTGACTTGCTGGGCGCCGGAAGTGTGAAAGTCGACGGTGAAGTGGTCTCCCGCGACTTCATCTTCAAGCTGGGCGCCAGCCATGTCTGCCAGGCCGGAAAGAAGGCCTTCGCACGCATCACCGTTAAAGTTGAGTGAAACTTCAAAAAAGCGGTTGACGTGTATT
>DIEE01000094.1:0-152 GCA_002418465.1 Pseudomonas sp. UBA5782
AGCCGCTGGCGCTGCAACGCCTCGACCGGCACCTGGCGCTGCCGCAGGTGCCCAGTTCCGTGGAGTTCGTGGTACGCGATCACCTGACGCAGCCCGACGCGCCGGTGCACTACGTGGAAAACACTCTGATCGGTTCGCTGTTCGGCCTGCTC
>DIEE01000094.1:168-10221 GCA_002418465.1 Pseudomonas sp. UBA5782
CCGGCGCTGTTCGCCGCGCTGCCGGGGGCGTTCTTCCACCCGTTCCACGCCGCCCCGGCGGACTTGCTCGATGCCGATTTCGTGCGCCGCCGCCAGGCACTGTTCGACGGCTGCCTGGGGTTGCTGGAGAGCGACGCCTATCGCCAGCGCATCCGCGAAACCTTCGTCGCCAAGTTCGGCCTGCAGTCGCCCTTCGTCGCCTGGGGTCTGCTCGACGAAACCCTGCTGGACCAGGCGCTGCAGTGCATCCCCGCCGACCACCTGAAGCGCTGCTTCGAGCGCATCCTGCTGGACATCGGCACCAACCGCAGCGGCCTGCCCGACCTGATCCAGTTCTGGCCCAACGAACGGCGCTACCGGATGATCGAAGTGAAAGGCCCCGGCGACCGCCTGCAGGACAACCAGATCCGCTGGCTCGACTACTGCCTGGCCCATGGCCTGCCGGTGGCGGTGTGTCATGTGCAATGGCTGGAGGACTGAGGAGCCACGCTGAGCCGGCGGGCGGATGCCNNAGAGCGTCAGCTACGCGCCCCGAGCCACCCTACGAAGTCGGGACATCGTGCGCCGGTCCGAAACGTCAACCGTGCAGGTAGCCGTTCTCGCGGAACCAGGCGATGGCGCGGGCGAGGGATTCCTGCAGCGGGACGCGGGTCTGGAAGCCGAGTTCCTCGCGCGCCTTGCGGCCGTCGAGGAACTGCCCGCCGGCCATCACCGCGATGGCGGTATCGTCCAGCAGCGCTTCGTGTCCGGTCAGCCGCTGGCGCAGCCGGCCGAGCCGGGCAATCGCCTTGGCGCGGGCCAGCGACAATGGTTGCGGCGCCTCGACACCCAGCGCGGCGGCGATCATCGCGGTCAGTTCGGCCATCTCGATGTCGTGGCCGACCAGCAGGTAGCGCTGGCCGGCGCGGCCCTTCTCCAGCGCGGCGAGCAGGCCGGCGCCAGCCTCGGCGGCATCGATCAGGTTGCGCCGGCCGGGCACGTAGCGGCTCATCTCGCGGTTGCCGATGGCGGTGACGATGCGCCCGGTGGAGGGGCCGAAATCGAATTCGCCGATGGCCATTCCGGGAATCCCGATGATCACCGGCAGTCCGTTGCGCGCCTGCTCGCGGGCCTGCTCGTCGAGCGCCCATTTGCACATCAGGTAGGCGTTGTGCCACGGCGGCAGGCCTTCGTAGAACAGCCCCTCGTGCCCCGGCAGGCCCTTTGGATGCACCGGCATGGCGATGGCCGAACCGACGTAGACGATGCGCGGCACCTGGACCTGTCGGCAGGCGGCGTAGAAGTGGCTGGTCTGGTCCAGCGCGCTGACCACCTCGTCCTGCCAGCGCCGCGGCCGGCCGGGGTAGTGCCCGGCGCAGAAGATCACGCCGTCCAGCTCATCCAGCGCGCGGCACAGCGCGGCGTGGTCGAGCAGCTCGGCGGAGCGCCGCTCCGGGTCGAGATAGGCCAGGCGCTCGACCCGCGAGGAAGGCCGGTTGATCACCACCAGTTCGTGGCCGGCCGCACGCACCGCGCGCGCCGCGTGGTGGCCGATCAAACCGGTGGCACCGAAGATGGCGACTTTCAAGCGAACTCCCTTTCAAAGACGGACGACCGCGCCGCGCGGTCGTCGGGATCGACGGCGATCGCGCCGCGGCTCAGCCGCCCTTGGCCTGCTGATAGAACGGCAGAACCTTGGGCACCGCGGCCTGCAGCGCGGAAATCCGCGAACTGGACGACGGGTGCGTGCTCATGAACTCCGGCGGCGCGCCTTCGCTGGCCTTGCTCATCTTTTCCCACAGGCTGATCGCGGCATTCGGGTTGTAGCCGGCGCGCGCCGACAGCTCCAGGCCGATCAGGTCGGCCTCGTTCTCGTTGGCGCGGCTGTTGGGCAGCGTCATCAGGTACTGCACGCCGGTGTTGGCCAGTTGCAGGCTGCCCTGGCCGACGCCGAACGCCGCGCCGAGCTGGCTGGCCATCTGCACGCCGTAGGCCTTGGACATGGCCTCGCGGCCGTGCTCGCGCAGGGCGTGGGCGATTTCGTGGCCCATCACCGCGGCGAGTTCGTCGTCGCTCAGCTTGAGCTGCTCGACCAGACCGCTGTAGACGATGATCTTGCCACCGGGGCCGCAGTTGGCGTTCAGCTCGTCGCTCTTGATCAGGTTGATGTCCCACTGCCATTGCGCGGCATCCGGGCGAAACACCGGCGCCTGGGCGATCAGCCGCTTGCCGACCGCCTGCACGCGCTTGCCGATCGCCGAATTGTTGTCCACCAGGCCCTTGCCCGAGGCCTCGGTGAGGGTCTCCTGGTACGACTGGGCATACATCTGGTTGACCTGGTCGGTCGACAGCATGCTGAACATGTACTGCTTGCGCTCGACGCCGACGGCGCCGCCGCTGGTGGTGTTCACCGCCTGGCAACCGCCGAGCAGCAGCGCTGCGCACAGGGCGGAAACGAGAAAGGGTTTGCTCATCGGGGGTTCTCCGAAAAAAGTGCCCGTATGCTAGGCCGCGGGGGGATGCCGGGCAACCGCTCGGCGCCGCAACGAACCGCGTTTGGATGAAGGGTCATGCGGGTGTCAGGCACTCGGGGGCGTCGACCTTGGGATCGTTGACAATCCCGGCCAGGGCGCGTTCCCGCAACGCCGTCGGCGGCTTGATCAGCAGCCCGCGCAGGGTCGCATCGTCGCTCTGTGGGTCGAGCCACTGCTGCTGTTCGGCGTCGTCCAGCAGCAGCGGCCGGCGCAGATCGGCGGCGGCCTGGGTGACCAGCGCCAGGCTCAGGTAAATGGTTTCGCCAACCGGGTAGGCCTCCCAGATCGCCGCCAGTTGCAGGATGCTGGCCTCGCCTGTAATCCAGTACGGCCGCTTGCGCGCGCCGCGCCACTCGTAGAAGCCGTTCGCCGGCACCAGGCAGCGGCGCTCGCGGAACGCCTCGCGGAACATCGGCTGGTCCGCCAAAGTTTCGCTGCGCGCATGCGCCGGCGTGCGCGACAGGTCGGTGAGCCAGGCCGGGGTCAGCCCCCAGCGCGCCCGCGCAACCTGATGCGAGCCGGCGCTCTCGCCCTGACGCAACATCAGCAGGTTGGCGCCGGGGGCGAGGTTCCAGTGCGGCAGGTGGTCGGCGGGAAAACCGGGAAGCGCCGCCAGCGCGGGCGTCCAGCGAAACAGGGCGATACGTCCAGACATGCGGTTAGCGGTCTCGAATCAGCACAGCAGGGAGCCGGGAAAGCTGTCCGGCTCCTCGGCCGCCAGCGGTTGCGCGGCATTGTACGCAGCGATCAGCGCCTGCGCGCGCGACGCTTCGGCATCGTCCACCAGCAACCCGAGCAACCCGCCCAGCGGCAGCTCGCCGAGGGCGCCGACCAGATGCCGGCCGCTGAGATGGACATCGATGCCTTCGCTGGCGAGCATGCCGATGAGCATTTCCGCTTCGATCAGGTCCTGCGGTTCGTAGATTCGCCGCATTCACTCGTCCTCCCGCCGCACATCGAGACTCCAGTCAATGCCGTCGCTGCGCAGGTCGAACACAATCGGCCGGCAACACACCGCACAGTCCTCGATGTACTCCTGATCGCCGGCCGACAGGTCGAGCAGCGCTTCGACCGGTTCGCCGCAGTAGGGGCACTGATATTCCTGGGATTCGAGCATCACGGTCTCCCTCCGACTTGCAGGTATAATCGCCTTTTGCTCCGGCGGCGCGACTCCTGCGCCAAGCCGTTTTCCCATGACCCTTTCCATAGAGAACAAGATGGGCGAATTCGACGCCATCCGACCTTACGACGACGCCGAAGTGCCAGCGGTTCTGGCACGCCTGTTCGCCGACCGGCAATTCCTCGACATCCTCACCCGCTTCCGCTTCCCGCGGCTGGCCGGCCCGTTCGGCTGGGCGCTGAAGCCGCTGATCGCGCGCCGCCTGAATCAGGAGGTGCGCGGCATCGAGTCGGTATCCGCGCTGCAGGACAAGATCGAGACCTACGTCGACCGCACCATCGAGCGCGCCACTGATGGCGTCACCTACTCCGGCGTGGAACAGCTCAAGGCCGGTTGCAGCTACCTGTTCCTCGCCAACCACCGCGACATCGTGATGGACCCGGCCTTCGTCAACTACGCGGTGTACCACGCCGGCCTGCCGACTCCGCGCATCGCCATCGGCGACAACCTGCTGCAGCGGCCATTCGTCAGCGACCTGATGCGTCTGAACAAGAGCTTCATCGTGCACCGCTCGCTGACCGGCCGACGCGAGAAGCTCGCCGCCTACCAGTTGCTCTCGGCTTACATCAGCCACTCGATCCGCAACGACGGCCAGTCGATCTGGATCGCCCAGGCCGAAGGCCGCGCCAAGGACGGCGACGACCGTACCGATTCGGCGATCCTGAAGATGTTCCACATGAGCCGCAAGGATGAGGACTTCGCCGCGGTCATCGCCAGCCTGCGCCTGGTGCCGGTGTCGATCAGCTACGAGTATGACCCCTGCGATCAGGCCAAGGCGCGGGAGCTGTGCATCCGCGCGACCACCGGCGAATACGTCAAGGCGCCCGGCGAGGACGACACCAGCATCGCCCTGGGCATCACCGGCTACAAGGGTCGGGTGCACATCAATTTCGGCGAAGTGGTGGACAGCGGCTTCACCGACAGCAAGGGCCTGGCGCAAGAGCTGGACCGGCGCATCCTCGCTCATTACCGACTGTTCCCTGCGCACTACCTGGCCTACGCGATGTGGGCCGAGCGCGACCCGGCGCTCGCGGTTCCTGCCGCCGAGCAGGTCTTCCCGGCCGCAGAGGTGGCCCGCGCGCGCCAGGAGTTCCAGAAGCGCCTGGACGCCTGCCTGCCGGAACAGCGTCCGTATCTGGTGCTGCAGTACGCCACGCCGGTACGCAACCAGTACCGCGTCAAGGCCGGCCTGCCGCTCTAGCGCGGGCTGCGGGCATGAAAAAAGGCGACCTCGGTCGCCTTTTTCTTTTGTCCGTGATGGCGCCTCAGAGCCGCGTGCTTTCCCAGGAAACCACCAGCGCCACGCCCAGGCAGGCGCCGCCGAAGCGGTTGAAGAACCGGTCCAGCCGCGCACGCCGCGGTTCGGCGCCTTCCACGGCGGCCACCGGGCGCCACAGCGCACCGCGCAACTGGGTAGCGATCAGTACCCAGCTGCCGGCCACGGCGAAGAACAGCGCCAGCAGGTTGACCGACTGCGCGGGATTGGAAAGCCAGAACGACAGGGACATCGAAACCTCGGCGAGAAAGCCACACGGGCGTCAGGATACGGCGCAGGAGTCTACCCAAGGCCACGCCGCCGCAGCGGCTTTCCGACGAATGCCACAGTGCCAGCAGCGGAGGCCGCTCGCCGTAGGGTGCGCCGCGCGCACCGAGGAGACCCATGGTGCGCATGGCGCACCCTGCGCGAAGAACGCACCACTGATCGACGCCCGACGCCCACAAAAAAGCCCGGCGAACCGGGCTTTTTTCCATCTACCGGACGCTTACTGCGAAAGCATCTGGCCGATGGTCTGGTCCTTGAACACGCGGCTGAGCGCATCGCTGAGCACGTCGCTGACCAGCTTGGTGTTGGTCTGCTGGTTCGGCGCGGTGCCGAAACGCTGGTTCAGCGAGGCGCCGTAGCGGCCGTTGTAGCTGCGCTGGCTGTTCTTCACTTCGGTACGGAAGGTGGCGGTGATGTCCGCCTCGGTGACGTACACGCCATCCTTCGGCGACTGGTACTTCAGCTCGGCGAGGATGATGGTCAGCTGCGGCGCGTTGTAGGCGTTGGCCGACGGCGTGAAGCCGAGCAGGCGAACCGCGGCCTCGGCCTGGGCCTGCAGCTTGGGCACCACGCTGGTGCTCGGAACGCTGATGGTGCTGGTCTCGGCGTACAGGCCGCCGCGAGTACCGAGCGACGGCGAAGGACGCCCGTCCACCACGCGAACCACCACCGGCTGGCCCTGGCCAACGGGGTTGATCTGCGCATTGATCTTCGGATCCGGGTCGAGTTGCTGCGGGCTGAGGGCACAACCGGCAAGAGTCACGCTGACGACAGCGAACAGACTCAGCAACAGGCGATTTCGCATGCTCTTCTCTCCTGGTGGGCATTGATGGGCGCGAGTATAGCGAGCGTCGCGTGGCGCCGACAGCGGCCGGGAGCGGTTTCTCGCCGGCCTTGGGCATATGACTGCGGGCGCGGCGATTCTATCGATGGTGAGTGAAATCGTTCGGCGCGAGAGCGCAATTCACGCAGGCGTCGCAGAGCTGACCAAACGGCGAACGAAAGTCATAACCGGGCAGCCACGGCGAAGATTTCGCCGGTATAATCGCCCCCGATTATAAAAGGGCACCCCACCCGGCGGCCGTCGCGCAATACCCGCGCGCCACCGATCGGCGAGGAGAGTAGCCCGAGCGTACTGCCCTGCCGCGTCGAGCTTCCACTAATTGCGTAGAGCAATTTGCCAGGAGGCAGCGTTTAATCGCCCCCGATCGGCGGAAGCCAGCAGTACCGACTTCGAGGTTCACGACTCCAAAAGAGCGTGGGATGACGGGTTTTCACAACTTCACGAGAGTGTGGCGAGCATGAACAGGTCTGTAACCAACAAGAACGACAGCGCTTCCACCTGACCCCTTAACGGCATTTGCGCCCTCCTCCTCGCGGATGCGGGCGAACAGCGCGGCGAACTCGCAACAGGCTCCGCCTGGCGATCGCCGCGTGACCGGACAGGACGACCGGGTCGCGAATCCGCCGATTGACGGAACTCGAGACCCCTGCCGCTTTCAGCTTGAAAGGTCGTCTGCATTTCCTTTGACGATGCAGGTTTTGGAGAAGCGTTGATGGCGCAACACGAAAACGAAACGCTGGACGTGCTGCTGGTGGGAGCCGGCATCATGAGCGCGACACTGGCGGCTCTGCTCAAGGAACTCGACCCCAGCATGCGTCTGGAAGTCGTCGAGTCGATGTCCTCCGGCGCGGCGGAGAGTTCCAATCCCTGGAACAACGCCGGCACCGGCCACGCCGGCCTCTGCGAACTGAACTACACCCCGCAGGCAACCGACGGCACGGTCAGTATCGACAAAGCCGTGCACATCAACACCCAGTTCGAAGTGTCCAAGCAGTTCTGGGCGCACCTGGTGGAGAAAGGCACTTTCGCCTCGCCGAAGTCCTTCATCAACCCGGTGCCGCACCTGAGCTTCGTCCAGGGCCAGGCCGGCATCGAGTTCCTCAAGACGCGCTTCGCCGCGCTGAGCGGGCACCACGCCTTCGCCTCCATGGAATACAGCGAGGACAAGGCCACCCTGGCGCGCTGGATGCCGCTGATGATGCCGGGCCGCGCGGCCGACGAGGCGATCGCCGCGACCCGCGTGGAGAACGGCACCGACGTCAACTTCGGCGCCCTGACCACCTCGCTGCTGGCGCACCTGGTCAGCCAGCCGAACAGCAAGGTCACCTACAGCCAGAAGGTTACCGGCCTCAAGCGCACCGGCAAGGGCTGGACCGTCAGCATCAAGCACAGCGAAAGCGGCGCCGAGCGTGAAGTGAACGCGCGCTTCGTGTTCCTCGGTGCCGGTGGCGCCGCACTGACGCTGCTGCAGGCCTCGGGTATCGAGGAAGGCAAGGGCTTCGGCGGCTTCCCGGTGAGCGGCCAGTGGCTGCGCTGCGACAACCCCGACGTGGTCAAGCAGCACGACTCCAAGGTCTACAGCCAGGCCGCGGTCGGCTCGCCGCCGATGTCGGTGCCGCACCTCGACACGCGCGTGGTCGACGGCAAGAAGTCCCTGCTGTTCGGGCCTTATGCCGGCTTCACCACCAAGTTCCTCAAGCACGGCTCGTTCCTCGACCTGCCGCTGTCGATCCGCCTGGGCAACATCGGCCCGATGCTGGCGGTGGCGCGCGACAACATGGACCTGACCCGCTACCTGATCAGCGAAGTGCGCCAGTCGATGGATCAGCGCCTTGACGCCCTGCGCCGCTTCTACCCGCAGGCCAAACCCGAGGACTGGCGTCTGGAGATCGCCGGCCAGCGCGTGCAGATCATCAAGAAGGACGCCAAGAAAGGCGGCGTGCTGCAGTTCGGCACCGAGCTGGTGGCGTCCAAGGATGGCTCCATCGCCGCGCTGCTGGGCGCCTCGCCCGGCGCCTCGGTGACCGTGTCGATCATGCTCGGCCTGATCGAACGCTGCTTCGCCGAGCAGACCCGCTCGGAGCAGTGGGCGAGCAAGCTGCAGGAGATCTTCCCGGCCCGCGAGAAGCAGCTGGAAAGCGACGCCGCGCTCTACCGCGAGGTCAGCGAACGCTGCAACGAGCGCCTGCAACTGGTCGCCCGCCGCGAGGTGGCGGAAGGCGTGCTCTGAGCAGGCCTTGCGCAAACGAAAAAACCGCCAGCGATGGCGGTTTTTTTATGCCGGACTCAATGCTTCGATGCTCAACGCAGGGTGCGCCGCGCGCACCAGCAGGGTCCGCTGCATCGCCAGGCGGTGCACATGGCGCACCCCTACGGCAGGCGGCTGGATGAAGAGTCTCAGCGGCGTGCGGCTTCGATGATCTCGATGTAGGCCTCGGCCATGCGCTGGTCGCGGATCAGCGCGACGAAGTCGTTACCCTGCGCGTCCTTGGCGCCGAGGTCGTAGCCCGCCTCGACGAAGAAGCCGACGAAGCGCTCGAAGTCGTCGATGCGCAGGCCGCGGTAGGCCTTGATCAGCTTGTGCAGCGAGGGCGGCGTGGCGTCGGCCGGCTCCACGTCGAGAAACAGCTTGATCGGCTCGTCGCCGATTTCCTCACCAATCACCTGCTTCTTGTCTTTGCGCATTCTCGGCTCCAGCACAGCGAATTTCACGGGGCGGGCAGTGTACTCCGCGGGGCGCACGCGGCTCAACGCGACAGGCGCCGCAGGTCAAGCGAAGCGCCGGGCGCGCGCCTTATACTCGGCGGGCATCCACCCTGGAGCCGCCATGTCGATTTCCTTCCCGCCGCTGTTCGCCGCCTGGCGCCAAACCCGCCGCGCCGGTTATTCCTGGAGCGCCCTGCGCGGCGACATCGCCGCCGGGCTGACCGTCGGGGTGATCGCCATTCCCCTGGCCATGGCGCTCGCCATCGCCGTCGGCGTGCCACCGCAGCACGGGCTCTACACGGTACTGATCGGTGCGCCGCTGATTGCCCTGTTCGGCGGCTCGCGCTTCAACATCTCCGGGCCGACCGCCGCCTTCGTGGTGATCCTGCTGCCGATCACCCAGCAGTACGGCATCGGCGGCCTGCTGCTCTGCACGCTGCTCGCCGGACTGATCCTGATCGCTCTCGGCCTGCTGCGCGCCGGGCGGCTGATCGAGTTCGTGCCCTATCCGGTGACACTGGGTTTCACCGCCGGCATCGGCATCGTCATCGCCACCCTGCAGATGAAGGATTTCCTCGGGCTGAGCCTGGACGCCCACCCGCAGCATTACCTGCAACAGCTCGGCGTGCTGCTGCGCGCGCTGCCCAGCCTGCAGCTCGGCGACGCGCTGGTCGGTATCGCCTGCCTGGCCTTGCTGATCGCCTGGCCGCGCTTCAGCCGCAAGGTACCTGGGCATCTGGTCGCGCTGCTGCTGGGCGCCTTTCTCAGCCTGCTGCTGGAACGCCTCGGCCTGCCGGTGGCGACCCTCGGCGAGCGCTTCAGCTACCTGCAGGACGGTGTCAGTCATCCCGGCATCCCGCCGTTCCTGCCGGCGTTCGCCTGGCCGTGGAACCTGCCCGGCGCTGACGGCCAGCCGCTGGTGCTGAGCTTCGAGCTGGTCCACCAGTTGCTCGCGCCAGCCTTCGCCATCGCCATGCTCGGCGCCATCGAGTCGCTGCTCTGCGCGGTGGTCGCCGACGGCATGAGCGGCAGCAAGCACGACCCCAACGCCGAATTGATCGGCCAGGGCATCGGCAACCTGGTGGCGCCGCTGTTCGGCGGCATCACCGCCACCGCGGCGATCGCCCGCAGCGCCGCCAACGTGCGCGCCGGCGCCTTTTCACCGCTGGCGGCGATCATCCACTCCGGCGTGGTGCTGGCGGCCATGCTGCTGCTCGCCCCCCTGTTCAGCTACCTGCCGATGGCGGCGCTGGCGGCGCTGCTGCTG